>NZ_JAPDBT010000001.1:395159-874794 GCF_027705405.1 Aeromonas sp. QDB34
CGCGGGGTGGAGCAGCTCGGTAGCTCGTCGGGCTCATAACCCGAAGGTCGTCGGTTCAAATCCGGCCCCCGCAACCAACTATTTGTATCCATGGCAAGCGCTAGCGCCTGCGGTGGAGACGAAGACAGCAAGAGGCATCTGCTCTGTCTCTTGTGGTGGCAGTACAATTCGGACGCGGGGTGGAGCAGCTCGGTAGCTCGTCGGGCTCATAACCCGAAGGTCGTCGGTTCAAATCCGGCCCCCGCAACCAACTTCCTATCTCTATTACGTCAATCTCACAGTTTGTCATCCAGCCGCCTTCGCGGTCGTTCTGCTTTGTGTCGCCTTCACGCTTGATATTGATTTTCAAGTGCAAATCTGGCTGTGACCCCGCTTTGTTGGGTATCATCACTGGTATCTCTTCATGGATGAGGGCCTTGCCCAATGATGCAACCATTTACCTATCTGCCGCCGCAGATCGACATTCACGACGCCGGCCTCGCTGCCGTCCTCACCAACGCCCTGGCCGCCAATCTGCTGATCTGCGCCGAAGATCGCCGCGAAAGCCTGCTGGCCCTGCCCGAATTTGCCGCCGTCGGCGCCCAGATCGCGCTGGGGCAAAAAGCGCCCTACAGCCTGGTGCTGCACAATACCCTGCAACTGCTGATCTTCCTGCCGGTACACCCCGCGCGCGATCATGCCCTCTACAAGCAGGTGCGCGGCTGGGTTGCGCCGCTGGCCGGGCTCAAGATCGAGCGGTTGGGGTTGCACCTGGAAGGCTTTGACGAGGCTGATACCACGCTGTTGGCAGAACTGGTGCTGGCCACCTTGCTGGCCGCCAACGTGCCGCTGCCCAGTCACAAGCATCGCAGCGAAGATCCCTGGCGCTACCAGCAGATTGCGGTGTCCCCCAATTGCGTGCTGGATCTGGCGCGGATCTATGCCGAGGCGGAAGGCAACGGTCTGGCGCGCCATCTGGCGGTGTCGCCGGCCTCCGATCTGACCGCCCGCAGCTACCGGGAGTGGGTGCGTCAGCTCGCCCAGAGCGAGGGCTGGCAGTGGCATGAATACGATCAGGCCCAACTCGCCGAGCGGGGGGCCGGCGCCTTCATCGCGGTGGCGCGCGGCTCGGAAGACAACCAGGCCGCCATGGTCAAGCTGAGCTACTGCCCACCCAATGCGGTGCGGCGGCTGGCACTGGTGGGTAAGGGGATCTGCCACGATTCGGGCGGCTACAACCTCAAGATCTCCGGCAGCATGTATGGCATGCACCTGGACATGGGGGGCAGCGCGGTGGCGCTGGGGACGCTCCATGCCATCAGTCGGGCCAGGTTGCCCTATGAGGTGCACTGCTGGCTCGCCATCGCCGAGAACCACATAGGCCCGCTCGCCTACCGACCGGGGGAGGTGGTGACCGCCCTCAACGGCACCACCATCGAGGTGGTGGACACCGATGCCGAGGGGCGCATGGTGCTGGCGGATACCCTCTGCATGGCGGTGCAGGACAATCCGGATCTGCTGATCGACTACGCCACCCTGACTGGGGCCTGCAAGCGGGCGCTCGGCAGCCGTTACAGCGGCGCCTTCACCAACCGCCCCCAGTGGCTGGGGGAGCTGATCAATCTTGGCCAGCGCAGCGGCGAGCGGATCTGGCCCTTCCCGCTGGATGAGGACTACGACGACAACCTCGATAGCGAGTGGGCCGATCTGTTACAGTGTGCGCCGGGCTCGTCGCCGGATCACATCGATGCGGCCCGCTTCCTCAGCCGCTTCGTCCCCGCCCAGACCCCCTGGCTGCACCTCGATTTGAGCGGTTTTCGCAACAAGGGCGGCAATGGCGTGGTCAGCAGCGAGGTGACCGGATTCGGGGTCAGATTGACACTGGATCTGCTGGCCGGCCCGCTGGGGCGGCGCAATGAATTTGATCAACCAGAACAGTAAGGGATCCCGTGAAAGTACCAAGTTATGACTGGGTGTTGTTCGATCTGGACGAAACACTGCTCGATTTCCCGGTCGCCCAGGCGCTGGAACAGACGCTGCACATTTACGGCGTGACGCCGACCCCGCCCAAGATGGCGGAGTACCATGCCCTCAACCACCGGCTCTGGCAGCAGTACAACTCCGGCGAGATCGATGCCGCCCACCTGCAGCAGACCCGTTTTTCGCTCTTTGCCGAACAGGTGGACGTGGCGCCGATGGCGATGAACGATACCTTCCTGCAGCAGATCATCGCCCTGAGCATGCCGCTGGAGGGGGTGGTGGAGACCCTGCAGGCGTTGAAGAGCAAGGTGAAGATGGGGATCATCACCAACGGTTTCAGCCTGCCGCAGCGCGGCCGCCTCGACAAGCTGGGCTGGAACGCGTGGTTCGAGCCGCTGGTGATCTCGGACGAGGTACAGGTGACCAAGCCGGCGGCGGCCATTTTCCAGCATGCCCTCGAGTTGATGCAGCGCCCGGATCCGGCGCGGGTGCTGATGGTGGGGGACAACCCCAAGACCGATATCGCCGGCGCCGCGGCGCAGGGGCTGGCAACCTGCTGGTACAACCCGGCTCGCCAGGATGGTCCGTGCGAGGCGACCCACGAGATCCACCACTTCGCCCACCTCTCGGCCATCGTGCTGGGACAGTAGATGCAACCAGCCCCTTGCCAGGCAAGGGGTGAAAAAAACAAGGCAGCCCGCGGGCTGCCTTGCTTGTATCCGGCTGTTTGCTAGCGGCCGAGTCGAGCCAGCAACCAGGACTCCAGCAGTGCCACGCCGGGGGCCAGCACGGCCTCGTCGAAGTCGAACTCCGGGTGATGATGGGGCGCCGCCAGATTGGCTCCCAGGATCAGGTAGGCCGCCTCGCCACCGCTTCGCTGCACTCGTTCGATGAGAAAGCCCGCGTCCTCGCTGGCGCCGAAACGGCGGGTATGGATGGTTTCCAGTTTGAGCGCCTGGGCGAGCGGGATGATCTCTTCGAGCAGGGCCGGACTGTTGTCGATGCCGATGGCTTCACCCTGCTTGCGGATGAGGTAGGTGGCGCCCTGCATCATGGCTGCCCCTTCCACCATCTGCTGCACCTGGCTGAACATATAATCGTTGAGGGCCGGTGTGGCGCCCCGGGTCTCCCCCTGCAACAGGGCGTGACCCGGGATCACGTTGCGGCCGCTGCCGCCATGGAGCTGGCCCACGTTGATGCGGGTCATGCCATCGCGGTGGCGGGCGATGCCGAGCATGGCGGTGGTGGCCATGCAGGCAGCCGCCAGCGCATTGCTGCCGGCGTTGGGCTCAAGCCCCGCGTGAGCGGCACGCCCCATGAACTCCACGTCGAATTTGGTGGAGCAGAGAAACTCGGTGGGATTGACCACCAGCTCGCCGCTGTTGGCATGAATGCCGATGTGCAGCGCCAGCAGGGCATCCACGTCGTCGAGTTGACCGCCGGCGGCCAGCGCCTTGCCGCCGCGACAGCCCTCTTCGGCGGGCTGGAAGAACAGCTTGATGCGGCCGTTCAGCCGATCGGCGAGGGCGGCGATCCGCTCGGCCAGTACCAGCCCGATGGCGGTATGACCGTCATGGGCGCAGGCGTGCATCCAGCCGGCATTGCGCGAGTGCCACCCCTCCTGGCTGGGGGGATGCAGCTCATCCTGGCTCTCTTCGACCTCCACCGCATCGATGTCGAAGCGAAAGGCCAGGGTCGGGCCGGGACGGCCGCTGTCCCACAGCCCCATCACGCCCGTTATCTCTTCGATCCTGCCCAGCCAGTCCGGATGGGCTCCCTGGCGCAGGGCTCGCTCCTTCTGGGCCTGCACGTCGATGTTGCGGCCCATGATGAGGTTGCTGGCCAGCAGCTTGTCGCCCAGCATGATGGAGAAACCGAGTTCACTGAGGTGGTGGGCGATGAGGGAGCTGGTACGAAATTCACACCAGGCCGCTTCGGGCAGACGATGAAGATCACGACGCCAATGGCTTAGCGCATCTTGTGTCATGGTAATTCCTGCATGGCGAATCCAGCGGATATTGTGACGGGCAGGGGGGCAAGAGTAAATCCCGCAGACGCAAATGCAACAGGGGGAGCCACTGGCTCCCCCTGTTGACAGGCTACCTCTGGCAGGCAGCTGTAATTATGTTCGCTTGGTCGTACTAATGGCCGCATTGGTCGCTGTTTTCGATGAACCACCAAAAAATGACATCAAGCGGTGAATTAACCAGCGTGGCGATGCCTGTCGTTGCCCATAAGGATCGCTGAGTGGGCAACTAACCGCCTCAAAGTTGTGACAGTGACGGCAGAGAGACGGCAACCAGAGTGAAAAACACAGTAAAAACTGCAGTAACCACAAACTCTTTCATATTTTTGTCTCCCTTGGCTGACTGTTGATGGAACCAAGATACCACAATTGTGCGGTAAAACAATAGTAGATTGCATTTATTGGCTTTAATCTGTCTGGTGCGTATCGAAAGCTTCATTTTTGCATTTTTAAGCTCATTTTATCGTCTTGATGGTCATATCCTGCGGTGCAGAGACGTGACTTATTAAGTTATTTCAATTAAAACAATGCATTAGGTAATTTCATTGTGATGCTGGAGAGGGGTTTTATATGAGGCTTTTTTGTTTTTTTAAAATTATGTCGGCAAAAAATGACGGTTTTTAGGGGGGAGTGATGACCTCGCCATGGTTTGGGCTGCTGTCAGCGCCATTTTCCGTCTCCAACATGTTTTTGTCGCAGTCGAACGGTTTTTCCCTGTCGTGACGCCACCTTCTGACATGTCTCTTCCCGTCTTTATTGCAAAATTCCCTCTGCTGATGGTGCTCTGTCGGCCCACTTTTCGTCTCTGTTCGGATCTTTTCCTGGCATGTTGGCTGCCCGATGGAACATCTGCGGTCGGCAACGCCAAGGGACAGAGCAAGAAGACAGAGCAAGAAGAGTGTGCAGAGAGGTGGTGCTGTTCTCGGCAGAAGCCGGACTGCAGAGGGCCGTGTACCGCGTTGCTGTGGTCCTGAATCGAAGCAATGCTGGTTGAATCGGTTAACGGGTCAAGGAGCCCTAGCCGAAGAAGGGTGTGATAGGCAGGCGATAAACAGAGGAAGCGCTGCGAGGGGCGCAGGGATAGTTGCAACGAGGTGGTGTCATGGCACCGGGCGTGGCGAGAAAGGTCCAATGAAAAAGCCCTCCAGTGGAGGGCTTTTGTCACAGCAACCTGAAAGCGGAGCTTAGAACAGGGTGGTGGAGAGATCGTAGAGCTCCTGATCGAACGGGCGCTTGAGGTTCTCGATGCAGTCGATGATGTCGTGGTGCACCATCTCGTTGCGCTGGATGCCGACGCAGCGGCCACCGTGGCCGGCCAGCAGCTGCTCAACGGCGTAGGCGCCCATCCGGCTGGACATGATGCGGTCACGCGCGGTGGGGGTACCGCCACGCTGGATGTGGCCCAGGATGGTGGCGCGGGTTTCGCGGCCGGTCAGGGCTTCGATGTCCTTGGCCAGGGCGTTCACGTCGGTGACGTGCTCACAGATGGTGATGATGGCGTGCTTCTTGCCCTTGGCTTCGCCTTCCTTGATCTGTTGCAGCAGCTTGTCCTTGTCGAACGCCACTTCCGGCACGATCACGTACTCGGCACCGCCGGCAACGGCGGCGGACATGGCCAGATCACCGCAGTGACGGCCCATGATCTCGACCACGGAGATGCGGTGGTGGGAGCTGCAGGTATCGCGCAGACGGTCGATGGCGTCTACCACCACGTTCAGCGCGGTATCAAAGCCGATGGTGAAGTCGGTACCGGCGATGTCGTTGTCGATGGTGCCCGGCAGGCCGATGCAGGGGAAACCCTCTTCGGTCAGCTTCTTGGCACCCATGTAGGAACCGTCACCACCGATCACCACCAGGGCGTCGATGCCGTGCTTTTTCAGATTTTCGATCGCTTCGGCGCGCACTTTCGGATCTTTGAAGGCGGGGAAACGGGCGGAGCCGAGGAAGGTACCACCACGGTTGACCACGTCGGAGACGCTGTGACGCTCCAGCTTGACGATACGGTCCTGGTGCAGACCGAGGTAGCCATCATAGATGCCGTAGACTTCCAGGCCATGATGCAGACCGGCGCGCACCACGGCGCGGATGGCTGCGTTCATACCCGGTGCGTCACCACCACTGGTCAAAACACCAATACGTTTGATTTGTTTGGTCATGAGTGCCTCTGGATCTGAGTTGTCGAATACGAAATGGTTGAATGAGACAAGCCACTTTTACTATATCGGCTTTCCTATGGGATGCGGCGGCGGCCATAGGAAAAGCGATATGCAGGAGGGGGCAAGCGCCCCCTCCATGGCAGCCGATTACTTGGCCGCGCCAGCGATGATCTGGGAGAAGTCGTCCACTTTCAGGGACGCACCACCCACCAGGCCACCGTCGATGTCCGGCTGACCGAACAGGTCGGCAGCGGTGGCACCGGTGACGGAACCACCGTACAGGATCTGTACCTTGGCAGCCACGGCGGCGTCGAAGCCGGCCAGGTACTGACGGATGTGAGCGTGAACGGCCTGAGCGATTTCCGGGGTGGCAGTCTTGCCGGTACCGATGGCCCATACCGGCTCGTAAGCCACGACGGCGTTGTTGAAGGAGGCGATACCGCAACGATCGATCACGGCTTTGAGCTGGGTTTCGACCACGGAGTTGGTGGTGCCGGCTTCGAACTGAGCCAGAGTCTCACCGATGCACAGCACGGGGATCAGGCCGCCTTTCTGGATGGCTTCGTACTTGGCAGCAACCACTTCATCGGTCTCTGCGTGCAGGGTACGACGCTCGCTGTGGCCGACCAGGGAGTAGGTGCAACCGAAGGCTTTGAGCATGGACGGAGCGTTCTCGCCGGTGAAGGCGCCGGACTCGTGAACGTCGGCGTTCTGGGCACCGTAGGCAATCTTGCTGCCGGCGGTCAGTTGCTCAACCAGACCCAAAAAGATAACCGGCGGGCAGACGGCGACTTGCACAGAAGGATGAGCGGCAGCAGCCGGGGTCAGTCCTTTGATCAGAGCTTCAACGGAAGCTTTGGTGCCGTTCAGTTTCCAGTTACCCATTACCAGGTGCTGTCTCATCTTGTATATCTCCTAGGCATTTGATTGCGCGACATTATATGAATTGAACCGAGCCCAAGATAGCTGACCCGGCGGCAAATGACGTAATTTTTTTTCGCTTTCCTGATCCAAATCAGGAATGAAAGGCTCGATTGCTCAATCGTTAACCTGCCCTCGCAAACGGGCCCACCATACCCCAATCCATTCGTGAATGGCAGCCTCGGAATACATCAGATAGCGCCCTTTTGGCAGGTAGCTGTAGAGGGGCTGCGCCACCTGACTCTGCTTGGCGGTGTAGTCGGTGGGGGCGGGCACGGCGTTCAGTCCCTGACCCTGATAGAGCGCCATGGCTCGCGGCAGATGGGTTGCCGAGCTTACCAGCGCCACCCGCTTGCCCTGGAGGTGGGCGCTGATGCTGACCGCCTCGTCGTGGGTGTCTTTGTTGTTTTCAAACAACGTCATCCGCGCGCGGGGAATGCCGAGGCTCACCGCCATGCGGGCGTTGACCTCGGCGTTCGACAGGGGATCCCCCGATACATAGCCTGAAAAAATCAGCTCAGCCTGCGGATACGCCTGGGCCAGCCGTACCCCCTCGAGGGTGCGGGCCAGCGCAATATTGTTCTGCCAGGATCGCTCGGGCACCGCCGGGTCGCTGACATGGCCGTTGCCGAGCACCACGATGGCCTCGATGTCGGGATGCTGGCTTGTCTCGAAGGGGGGAAAGGTCTGCTCCAGCCCGCGGGCCAGCTCGTAGCTCACCGGTCGCATCCCCATCAGGGTGACCAGCAGCAGCGAGAGGGTGGCCAGCAGCTTGCCGCTCTTTTGGAAACGGGTGAACCAGAGCAGCAAGAGCGCCAGCAGCAGCAGGCTGAGGGAGAAGGGGAGCGGCATCAGCAGCTGGCCTAGCCACTTTTTGAGGTCAAACAGGGCGTCCACTTGTTATTCCTTATATAACAATGCATTAAAAAATTATTAAGGATTTTGGCGCCCTTGTATAGGCGCCTCTTCCCAAGGCGGCATGACGCCATCAAGGCACACAGGTTGTGTAATGCCTGCCCGCACAACCCCGAAAAGCGCGAAACGGGGGCAAAGCGGGCGCTAAACGATGTTTTTTTCATCACCTGGGGGAGGGAGCTGCGCCTTGAGTTTTCAGCAAATTCGGGATGTGACAGAATATCCTCTTTTTCGTCAGGCCCGTTTCCCGTGGCCACAGAGTTGAGTTCGTCTTGAAGCAAGATCAGAGTTTTGACGGGCGCGCCGACAAGTTCGCTCGCAACATTTATGACTCCACCAAGGGGCGCATCCGCACCACAGTGGTCTGGAGCGACATCGAAGCCTGCCTGGCCCGCCTTGGCAACCGGCCGCTGCGCATCCTGGATGCGGGGGGCGGCTTTGGCTATTTCGCCCAGAAGCTGGCGGCCATGGGCCATCAGGTGGAGCTGTGCGATCTGTCGGCGGAAATGCTGGCACTGGCCCGCAGCCAGATCGCCGAGAAGGGGCTGGAAGACAGAATTCGTCTCATCCATTGCCCCATTCAGGATCTTAAAGCACACGTGACCGGCACCTTCGATCTGGTGCTCTGTCACGCGGTGCTGGAGTGGCTCGCCGAGCCGCGCCAGACCTTGCTCGGTCTGTTCCCTTTCGTCAATGCCGGGGGCATACTGTCGCTGCTTTTTTACAACCGTCACGGTCTGCTGTTCCAGAGCCTGGTGGTGGGCAATTTTGACTACGTGCGCCAGGGGCTCAACAAGAAGCGCCAGACTGCGCTGACCCCCACCAATCCCCAGCTGCCGGAGCAGGTCTACGACTGGATTGGCCGGGGCGGGCTCAAGATCATCGGCAAGACCGGGGTGCGGGTGATCCACGACTACATGCGCCACAAGCAGGATCAGCGGGAAAAGTTCGATGATCTGCTGGCCATGGAGCTGCAATATTGCCGGCAAGAGCCGTTTATCTCCCTGGGGCGCTATATCCACGTGATGGCGCAAAAACCCATCGGCTGAGGTCCCTTTTTTTGATGCTACCGGATGTAGCCGCGCGCAAGGCTTTGCGCCCAATACAACAACGAGATGACAACATCATGATGAGTACATCCCGTACCCTGCCCGAAATGGTGGGATGGGTCAGGCAGGAGGGGTTGGCGTTGAACCTGCCCACCGATCGGCTGGCCTTTCTGATTGCAATCAAGACGCTGTCCGAAGATGAATCGGATCTGTCGGAAGCGGCGCTGCACGATGCCTTTGGCTACGTCAGCAACGCCTTCGGCCAGATGGACGAGACCCTCACCGGTCGCGCCAACAACGCCATCAACGATCTCATTCGCCAGCAGCTGCTGTCGCGCTTCAACACCGACATGGTGGCGGGGGAGAGCCTCTATCGCCTGTCGCGCCTTGGCATGAGCATCGTCGATTTCTTCATGGATCAGCGCCAGGTTGACTCCATCAAACTCTCCATCCTGCTCGAACACCTGGCGGCCGAGCTCGACACCGCCCGCAAGGCGGCGCTCGAGACCAACACCCGCGAGCAATGGGATGCCGAGGTGCTGCCACGGCTCACCTTCTCGCTGGAAGAGACGCTGGGGCGCATCGATCTGACCCAGCGCGCCATGGACGAGCAGCAGAATCAGGTCAAAAACGAGATCGCGGCCCTGCTGACCCAGAACTGGGTCGATGCCATCCACAGCTGTGAAAAACTGCTGCACGAGACCGGCCAGACCCTGCGCGAGCTGCAGGATACCCTGGACGCTGCCGGCCACCGCTTGCAGGCGGGGCTGCTCAACATTCAGGAAGCGGCGCAGGGGCGCGACGATCTGTTCCACGTCGAGGAGCTGACCCACGCCCTGCAGGGGCGGCTGGATGTCATCACCAGCTGGGGCCAGCAGTGCATCGAGTTGTGGGCCCGCTATGACAGGCACGTCCACAAGTTCATCCGCAACGCCATCGACATGGACAAGAACCGCGCCTTCAGCCAGCGGCTGCGCGACTCCATCCGCAATTTCGAGCAACACAACTGGTTGCTGCGGGTGGCCGAAGAGCCGCGCCTGCTGGAGCTGCGCGACGAGACCATCGCCATCCATGACGAGGAGGTAACCGGCGAGGTGCCGCTCGAGATGGAGTACATGGAGATGGTGGACATCAACCAGGAGCTGGCCGAGCGCATCGAGCGCTACCTGGCTCGCTACCCGGAGCAGGGTCAGCAGCTGGATCTCGCCGACGTGCTGCGCGAATACCTGCTGGACTACCCGGCCCATGCTCACTTCGACGTGGCGCGTCTTCTGATCGACCAGGCCGTGCGCCTGGGCCATGCCAGCGGCGAGCACCAGCTGCATCGTCAGCCCGCATGGAAACCCATTAACCAAGCTGGATCCAAGGTTCAGGCCTATGTCATTGATCAATACTGAATTTCCCTTGCCGCTGCGGCTCGCAGAGGCGATTGCCAACCCCTTGTTTCCGCGCATTGACACCGCCTTGCGCTCCGGCCGCCACATCAGTGCCGACGAGTTCGAACAGCACTCGGCGCTGGTGGAGTACCACCAGGAGCTGGAGATCTTCTACGGCCGCTATCAGGTTGAACTGATCAAGGCGCCGGAAGGCTTCTTCTATCTGCGCCCGCGCCCGAGCGCCGACATCGGCACCACCGTCCTCTCCGAGCTCGACATGCTGGTGGGCAAGGTACTCTGTTACCTCTACCTGAGCCCGGATCGGCTCGCCTCGGAAGGGGTGTTCGCCATGGGCGAACTGCAAGAAGAGGTGCTGAGCCTGGCTGACGAGAAGCAGCTGCTGCGGATGGTCAACAGCCGCTCTGGCGGCACCGATCTGGACAAGAAGAAGCTCTTGGAGAAGATCCGTACCTCCATGCGCCGTCTGCGTCGCTTGGGCATGATCACCGCCCTTGGCAACAGCGACAAATTCCGGGTCAACGAATCGGTGTTCCGCTTTGCTGCGGACGTGCGTTCTGACGAAGATCCGCGCGCCGTCCAGCTGCGGATGATCCAGGAAGGGGAAGCCATCTTCCACGACGACGAGATGCCGAGCAGCGACTCGCTGTTTGAGGATATCGAGGCGGATCTCGATGAAGAGCAGCTTGAACTGGAGGTGGAAGATGACCTGCAGCGTTAAATCCAAGGCCCAGATGGAGGCAAAGTCGTGAGAGGCAAATTCAAATCCCTGACCATGGTCAACTGGAACGGCTTCTTCGCCCGCACCTTCGATCTCGACCAGCTGGTCACTACCCTGTCCGGCGGCAACGGTGCGGGCAAGTCCACTACCATGGCGGCCTTTATCGCGGCGCTCATTCCCGACCAGTCGCTGCTTCACTTCCGTAATACCACGGAAGCGGGCTCCAGCAGTGCGTCCCGCGACAAGGGGCTCTACGGCAAGCTGCAGCGCGGCCACTGCTATTCGCTGCTGGAAGTGATGAACAGCCGCGAGCAGCGGATCTGGGTCGGCGTTCACCTGGAGCAGGTGGCCAACCGTGACAACAAGGTCAACATCACCCCGTTCGCGCTGGTGGATGTGCCGGAGCAGTTGCAACCCACCGATCTGCTGCTGGAGAAGCTCGATGACGGCAAGGGCCGGGTACGTGCCTTCGCCGATCTGAAAGGAGCCGCCGCCGAGCTGGGGGCGCTGAAAGTCGCCAAGTTCAATACGGTGACCGACTATCACAACTTCATGTTCGAGTTCGGCATCACCCCGAAGAAGCTGCGTGATCAAAAAGATCGCGGCAAGTTCTATCGCCTGATCGAAGCCTCTCTCTACGGCGGCATCTCTTCGTCCATCAGCCGGTCACTGCGCGAATACCTGCTGCCGGAGAACTCCGGGGTGCGCAAGGCGTTCCAGGACATGGAGGCGGCCATCTACGAGAACCGCCGTACCCTGGAGGCGATCAAGGAGACGCAAGGTCAGCGGGATCTGTTCAAGAACCTCATTACCGAGACCACCCACTATGTGGCGGCCGACTATGTGCGCAACGCCGCCGAGAAGAACCGTCTCTCCGAGCTGGCCCTCAAGGCCCGCCAGGAGCTGGCAGGCAAGCGTCGCCTGCTGGCCGAGGAGAAGCAGCGCGCCATCTATCTGGCCGACGAGGTGGAGCAGCTCACCAATCGCGAAAAACTGCTGACCGACGAGCTGGAATCTGCCGCCGAGCATCTGGCCAAGGTGATGGCCGCCGTCAGCTTGCAGAAGAAGATCGAGATGTACCGCGCCGATCTGGCGGAGCTGATGGACAAGCTGGAGCAGCAGCAGGCGATCGTGGAGGAGATCCACGGCCAGTTGCTGGAGGTGGAAGAGCGCAAGGAGCTGGCGCAGGCAGAGGTAGACAGCCTCAAGACCCAGCTAGCCGACTACCAGCAGGCGCTCGATATCCAGCAGACCCGCGCCATCCAGTACCGTCAGGCGGTGCAGGCCCTCGATGCTGCCCGCGAACAGTGCGAGCTGCCGGGGCTGACCGCCGAACAGGCGAGCGACACCCTGCATCAGTTCCGCAGCGCCGAGCAGAGCCTTACCAGCCGGGTGCTGGGGGCCGAGCAACAGCTGGCGCTGGCCAAGGCGGCGGTGGCCGAGCATGAAGCGGCGCTGGCGCTGCTTTTGAGCATCGCCCCCGAGACAGTGCGCGAGGCCGCCTGGCCTACCGCGCAGGCGCTGCTCAAGCGTCATATCGAAGACAAGGCCCGCATCGCCCAGGGGCAGGGGTTGCGCGCCGCGCTGGCTCGCCTCGAGAAAGAGAGCGAAAGTCAGCAGGCGCTGCTGCGCTTGCGTGACGAGCTGCAGCAGGCCTCCGGCCAGCTGATTGCGAGCCAGGACGAGCTGGAGATCTTCCTCGAAGCCCAGCGCACCCGTCAGGAGGAGCTCTCCGAGCAGCAGGCGGAGGTGAACCAGCGCCGCGCCAGCCTCGAGCATCAGGGCACCCAGCTGGGTCGCGATATTGCGGAGCTGACCAAGCTGGCGCCGCGCTGGCTGAAATCCTTTGAAAAGCTCGAGCAGCTGCGCGAGCAGAGCGGTCTGCCGCTCGCCACTGCCGAAGAGCTTTCGGCCGGTATGCAGACAGTGCTCGACAAGGAGCGCGAGTTCGAACAGGAGAGCAACCGCATCGCGGCGCAGAAACAGGCGCTGGAGCTGCAAATTCGCAACCTGCAGCTGGGGGCTGGCGAGGCGGATCCGCGCCTGGCCCGCATCGCCGAGCAGGTGGGGGGCGTGCTGCTCTCCGATGTCTATGACGACATCTCCATCGACGATGCCCCTTACTACTCCGCGCTCTACGGCCCGGCTCGCAGCGCCCTGGTGGTGCTCGACCTTGAGGGTGCCATCGAGCGGCTGAAAAAGCTGGAAGATTGCCCGGAAGATATCTACCTCATTCAGGGCAATCCCGACTCCTTTGACGAGGATCTGGTGGAAGCGGACGAGCTGGGGGACGCCGTGCTGGTGCGCACCAGCAAGCGTCAGGTGCGCTTCTCCCGCTACCCCGAGTTGCCGCTGTTTGGTCGCGCCGCCCGGGAAAAACGCATCGAGCAGCTCGACCTTGAGCGCGAGGGCCTCATCGAGGGTTACGCCAAGGCCGCCTTCGAGCAGCAGAAGTTCCACCGTCTCTACGGCCACTTCCGCGACTTTATCGGCCAGCATCTGGATATCGCCTTCCGCCCCGATCCGGAAGCCGAAGTGCAGGCCAAACAGCACGAGCAGCGTAAGCTGCAAGAAACCATCGCCGAGTGCAACAAGCAGCTGGCCGAGGCCAAAGCGGCCGCCGCCCAGCTGACTCGCCATATCCAGCTGGTGCAGGGGATGCTGCCCTTTGCCCACCTGTTTGCCGAGACTGATCTGGCAGCCCGCCTTGAGGCGGCTCACGCTGACGTTGAAGCCCTGAAACAGGCCGAAGCCTTTATCGCCAAGCACGGCAAGGCGCTGGAAAAACTGGAAACCATGGTGCAGGTGCTGCGTCAGGATCCGCAGGATCTTGCCACGCTGCAGGCGGCTTACGATGAGGTGAGCGACTTGCTGGCCGAGCAGAAGCGCCGTTGCTACGCCCTCGATCAGCTGGTGGCCCGTCTGCCGCACTTTGCCTATCAGGATGCGCAAGACTTGCTGGGCAAGGCCTCCGAGATGAGCGAGCGACTCAAAGAGAAGCTCAAGGCGGCCGAGCTGGCGGCCCGTACCGCTGGCGAGCAGCACAAGCAGATTGCCCAGCGCCATACCGAGGCATTGCAGCTGCGCACTGCGCTTAACTCCAGTGTCGAGGCCAAGCGCCAGACCCTGACCGAGTTCGAGCAGGAGCTGGCAGCCATGGGGCTGACCCTCTCTGACGATATGGAAGAGAAGGCGCGCGCCCACAAGAAAGAGATCGAAGAGCTGCTGATCCGCACCCGTTCCCGTCGCACCAGTGCCGAGGCCCAGTTGCAGGTGACCAAGCGCGAGATCGAATCCCTTGGCGGCCGTCTCAAGCTGGAAGGGAAGGATTACTACAGCGCCCGTAAATCCCTGGTGGGCCACAAGGCGAGCTGGTCGCGGGTAGTGCGGTTGGCGCGGGAGACCGACGTCGAGAAGCGTTTAAATAAGCGCGAGCTGGCCTACCTTGACAGCGACGAGCTGCGCTCCATGTCGGACAAGGCCCTCGGCGCCCTGCGGGTGGCGGTGGCCCACGACGAGGCCCTGCGCGATGCGCTGCGACTGTCGGAGGGCAACCGCAGCACCGAGCAGAAGGTCGCCTTCTACGTGCAGGTCTACCGTTACCTGAAAGATCGCATCCGTAACGACATCATCCGCTCCGATGATCCGGTAGAGGCGATCGAGGAGATGGAGATCGAGCTGGCCCGTCTCGCTGACGAGCTCAAGCAGCGGGAAACCCATCTGTCGCTCTCTTCCCACGAGGTGGCGGCCAAGATCACCAACATCATCCGCCGCGAGCAGAACCGTATCCGGGTGCTGAACCAGGGCTTGCAGAACATCGCCTTCGGTCTGGTGCGGGGGGTGCGCCTCAACGTCAATATCCGCGAGGCCCATACCCGTCTGCTGACGGCGCTGGCCGATCAAACCGCCATGCACAACGATCTGTTCGCCGACAAGGAGCTCAGCTTCTCGGAGGCGATGGCCAAGCTGTTCCAGCGTCTCAACCCGCAAGTGGAGCAGGGGGATCGCAGCTATCAGGTGATGGGCGACGTGCTGCTCGACTATCGCAACTATCTGGAGCTGGAGATCGAGGTGCAGCGCGGGGCCGATGGCTGGCTGCGTGCCGAGAGCGGTGCGCTCTCCACCGGCGAGGCGATCGGTACCGGTCAGGCCATCCTGCTGATGGTGCTGATCAGCTGGGAAGAGGAGTCCCGCCGTCTGCGCGGCAAGGACATCGCCCCGTGCCGCCTGTTGTTCCTCGACGAAGCGGCCCGTCTGGATGGCAAATCCATCGCCACCCTGTTCGAGCTGTGCGAGCGGCAGGATATGCAGCTGCTTATCGCCGCGCCCGAGAACATCAGCCCCGAGAAGGGCACCACCTACAAGCTCATCCGCAAGGTGCAAGGCAAGCACGAACACGTGCATGTGGTGGGTCTGCGCGGCTTCGGCTTCGCCGATGACAAACTCATCGCCTGACAGAGGCTGACGGACGAGGTATGAAAACGGGAGGCTTGGCCTCCCGTTTTGTTTGGAAACTGTGGCAAAGTAGCGGCGCGGCCGTGGCTGGCCGGCACCACGCCGGTTCGCTCATGCCCGCTACCGCTTCATTAGCATCGACAACCCCGCAGGGGAGCAAGGACAAGGCACATGGTTGAAAAGGGGCAATTTTTGCGAAAGGGGCTGCTGCTGTCGCTCACCATGCTGCTGGCGGCCTGCAGCAGTCGTTATGACGAGAGCCACGGCGGCAGCTGGCGCGGCTATAGCGAGACAGGGCTCGCTTCCTACTACGCCGACCGCTACCACAACAAGCGCACCGCCAGCGGTGAGCCTTATCAGCGCCACGCCAACACCGCCGCCCACATGGAGCTGCCCTTCGGCGCCATGGTGCGGGTCACCAACCTCGCCAACGGCAAGAGCGTGGTGGTCAGGGTCAACGACAGGGGCAACTTCCCGCGCGGGCGCATCATCGATCTCTCCAAAGCGGCCTTCAGCGCCATCGGCAATCCCCGCGCCGGGCTTATCAAGGTGAAGATAGAGGCGCTCTAGGCGCTGATTCCTTCAGTGGCTTGAACAGAGTGTCCATCCTGCCCGGCTATATTCCGTCTGGCCGCTCCTCTTACACTGCTGCTCGACGCAAAGGTGGCGCCCGGATTGGGACCCCTTTGTTTACCCTCGAGAACATGGAGCAGACCAAGATGAGTGAACAGAAACGGGTGTCCATCGCCGTGCTGAAAGCCCGCGCCGGCATGAGAGAGGCGCTGCGCCGTGAGCTGCTCAAGCTCATTGCGCCGACGCGGCGTGAGCCGGGCAACCTGGATTACGTGCTGTTTGAATTGCAGGACGAGCCGGGCACCTTCTACATGCGCGAGGCGTTCGTCAATCAGGCCGCGCTGGACAGTCACTGCCAGACGGACTATTTCCAGGCTTTTGCCGCAGAGACTGAGGCGCTGCTGGCAGAGCCGCTGCGGCTGATTTTTATGGAGGAGGTGAGCCTCCCTTAAACCCATCGGGCCCAAGGTTGGCCCGATTTCTGTTCATGCACCGACACTCATGCTTCGATGTCGCCCCAGGCGCTATCCCATCCCATCCCATCATGGCCCCCCTGGTCTGCGTCTCTGCATCCTCTACCGAGAGGTTGAACGGGGGCTTATTGCTCTTGTCCCGCCTGTTTATGCCTGCCGTCTTTTCATCTCCAGATTGTCCGGTAAGATACCCAAATGAAAATCAATGTTGGGGCCAAGCGACATGACTGCCATGGCGGGTGGGCGCTCTGACGAGAGGCGGTCATCAGGCCGCCAAGGTGGTTAAGCCGAGGAGAGGGAATGGAGATCGAACTGGCGGGGATAGCGACAAGTGAGTTTGAACAGCGCTTTGCGGCCGTCAAGGAGGGGATTTTTCCCTATGTTGAGGCGGTCTTTGGTTGGGATGACGGCGTTCAGCGCGAGCGGTTGACCAACGAATATAAGCCGCACTGGTTTTCGTGGATCCTGGCAGAGGGGGAGCGAGTCGGCCTGCTCTGCTGCAAGCCATACGACGGTGCGCTGCACATTCATCTGTTGATTATCTTCCCCCGTTATCAGGGCCGACAGCTTGGCTCGGCCGTCATGGACCGGCTGCATCGCGAAGCGGCATCTGAGGGGAGACACCGGGTGACCCTGTCGAGCTTTAGCGCCAATCAGAGGGCGATAGAGTTTTATCGGCGCCTCGGTTATCAGGTGGCGGCGGAAGAGCCGGCGTTCGTCTCCTTGTCCCGGCCGGTGACGAGAGAAGAGTTGTAGGTACTAATGGTTGACGGAGAGCCCTCATGGCAATGCTAGAAATTTTAACGGTTCCCGACCCGCGATTGGGCACCAAAGCCGAACCGGTTGAGGATATTGCGGCCGTGCAAGGCCTGATCGATGACATGCTGGAGACCCTCTATGCCACCGACAATGGTATTGGTCTGGCGGCCACGCAAGTGGGGCGCAAGGAGGCCATCGTCATCATCGACCTGTCAGAAAAACGGGATCAGCCGCTGGTGTTGATCAATCCGCAAGTGACAAGCGGCACCGAACCGGCGTTTGGGCAAGAGGGGTGTCTGTCCGTGCCGGATTATTATGCCGATGTTGAGCGTTACAGCTCGGTGGTGGTGTCGGCACTGGATCGCCATGGTGTGCCTATCACGGTAAAGAGTAGCGATTTTCTGGCCATCGTGATGCAGCATGAGATCGATCACCTGCAGGGCAAGGTGTTTATCGATTATCTCTCGCCGCTAAAGCGCAAGATGGCGTTGAAGAAGGTGAAAAAGCACCTCAAGGCGACATGACGTGATATTTCATGCGGCGCATTACATATCCATTTGATTATCTGCACAGGAGGGTGGGGTAGCCATGTACAAGGTTGGTATTGTTTTATTTGATGATTTCACCGATGTGGATTTTTTCTTGATGTATGACCTGCTTGGGAGATGCAAAGAGAGCTGGTCGGTGAAAATACTGGGAACCAAGCCTGAGCATGGCTCTGCACTGGGTATCAACGTAAAGACGGATGGATATGTGGCGGAAGCACAGGATCAGGATGTGGTGCTGATCACCAGCGGGCAGCGTGGTATCCCTGCCGCGCTGCAAGACGATGAGTTCATGTCCGCATTGCGGCTGGATCCGCAGCGACAACTGATTGGCTCAATTTGTGCTGGTTCATTCATATTGCATGAGCTGGGCTTGCTGCAGGGAAAGAAATTAACAACCAACCCTGCAGCCAAAGCCCAGTTGCTGGAGATGGGGGGTGATGTTCAGGACGCTCCTCTGGTCGTGCAAGGAAATATTGCAACGGCAGGTGGCTGCCTCTCACTGGTTTATTTGATTGGCTGGGTGGCCGAACGGTGTTTTGGTCCGGAAAAACGTAGATTGATGCAATCTCAGCTTATTCCTGCCGGACAAATGGAAATCTTCGAACAGCTGATCTCCTCCACTATCAGAGAGGCTGAAGAGTCATTCGACTGATGCCATTGCTCACTGTTTATATCTGTCTGGACCCATAGCCTGTCTGCCCAATGAAACAGGATGGCGCATGCACCTCGAATTCAAAAAAATAAACCTAGCGCGTGACTATGGGGTTTGTGTGGCGGCTCGCCGGGATGCCTATGTTTGCAGCTTCCATCGAGACGACGGATTTGACGAGTTTCTGGCGGGCTATCGGGAGCGAATGGCGACGAGGCTGACCAGCCAGGAGTGGCATTATCTGCATGTCTGGCAGGGGGGCGAAATAGTGGGGCAGCTGGAGTTTTGCACTGTCTCAGCCGAACCGGAAACCGGCTACATATACCTGATCTATTTGACGCCACAGGCGCGTGGTCAAGGCATGGCCGATCTGCTGCTGCAATATATCGGTCGCACCTTGCGGCATGCTGGCTGCCGGCGAGTGGTGTTGTCGGTCAGCCGTCTCAACCTGCGGGCGTTGCGTTTCTATCTGCGCTGCGGGTGGCAATATCGGGGGCCAAACCCCAAGCATGCCGAGACAGATTTCTATGAATATTGGTTGCCGGATCCAGCGTGATCAGTAGCCGTATTTGAACGGGAAAAACAAAGTCCCATGGAGGGGAAAATAGATGGAAGTGAGACAAGTCCGGGTATCGGATGCAGATAACCTACTGGCCTTGATGAACAGACTCGACAATGAAACAACCTTTATGCTCTATGAGCCGGGTGAGCGCACCACGACAGAGATCGAGCAAGCTCAAATATTGGCCTCGTTTGTCGATGCAAACAACAGAGTCATGTTGGTACTGTCGGAGCATGACGAGATTGCTGGTTTTATTGTCGGCATCGGTCAACCGGCAAATCGCAACAAACATGTACTGTATTGCGTTATCGGTATTCAACTCTCTGCAACTGGACAGGGCTTTGGCAAAAAGATGATGTCTGCGCTGGAGGCGTGGGCCAGGGCGCACGGCTTTACCCGTATGGAGTTGAGCGTCATGTGTCACAATGCCCAGGCTTGTGCGCTATACCGCGCCTGCGGATTCGAGGTGGAAGGGGTCAAACGCAATACGATGAGGGTCGATGGTGCATATGTCGATGAATATATGATGGCCAAGCTGATTGAGGAGGTGGCATGAGCAAGATGCAGTGGCAGGTTTCCTGGAACGTCGCTCGGTCGTCAAGGCGTGCGCGCAGCAGGGCGTCGCTTGTGCTGGTGTCGCTGCTGGGCTGGCTGCTGATCATGGCGCCAGCTTATGCCGAGGAGCCGCAGCTCGGCGCCGAGTATCGCCCTCTGGTACAGAAGGTGATCGATGCCGCCAAGGCGCGGGATCCACAGGACCTTGCCCGTCAGATGAAGTATCCCTTCAAGCAGGAGTATCCCATCCCGGTCATCAAGAATCCGTCCGAGATGGTGGCCCGCTTCGACGAGGTGTTTGATGACGCCCTTTTAAACAGCATTGCCAGCTCCCGGGTCGGGCAGGATTGGCAGGCCATGGGCTGGCGCGGCATCATGCTGGGCAGTGGCGAGGTGTGGCTGGATTTTGATGGCAAGGTGATTGGCATCAATCATCAGACGGCGCAGGCTGCAAAACGCAAGGCCGAGCTTGTCGCCAAACAGAAAAGCGATCTTTATCCCGGTCTGCGGGAGTACCAGCGCCCCGCGCTGATGTGGCAGACCGAGAAATTTACCATTCGCATCGACGAGCTGGGGGACAGCCGTTATCGCTATGCCTCCTGGGCCAAGGGCAAGGCGCTCAGCGACAAGCCGGACCTGGTGCTCAGCAATGGCACCGTCAGGGTTGAGGGGACGGGAGGCAACCACACCTATCTATTCACCAGCGGCCCTTACCGCTACGAGTGCGCCGTGACCGTTTTGGGTGAGCGGGGCATGCCGCCGGGCGAGTTGGTGGTCTATCAGAACGAGGTTGCCATCATGCACCAGCCGGTGATCAAGGTGCTCTGATATCCCTTGATCTGCCCGGAACGTTCAACGCGCGGCCAAGGGCCGCGCTTTTGTTGTCTGCGACAGTTATCTGCAACGGCTGATGGCTTTCGCTAGCCCTGCGGCACTCGAACCCCCTTGTCGAGATAGAGGCTGCTGTAGTGGGCGCGGTGGGTGACAAACATCACCTGATGACGGCTGCCATCGGAGAGGATGATGAAATCACCAGCCTGGGCGGGAGTGTGCAGGCTGATTTCATGTTCGGGGGCGGTCAGTTTGTCGACCTCCTCCTTGAAGGTGAGGGTGTAAGAATACATAGGGTGCTCCACAACAGGACCTTATACAGACACGCATCAAACGTAGCTGCTGTCGCCCGGATCTGCGGCGCCCAAGCGGCACCCGCGCACCATTTAATTTACCGGCCGCAGCGGGCTCGCTATCTTATGGAAAGCGGCCCGCGGCAAGCGCAGGCCAATTATGTCGGCGACAGTCAGGAGCGAGCGATGACAGAGCGTGAATGGAAACCCGAGTTGGTGCGCATTGCCGCCTTCTCCACCGGTGCCAGGGGGGGCAATCCGGCCGGGGTCTGGCTGGGGCAGCAGCTGCCCGGTGTCGAAGAGATGCAGCGCATCGCCGCCGAAGTGGGCTTTTCGGAGACAGCGTTCGCCGCGCCCTTGCCCACGCCCGCAACGCTGATGGATGAGCAGGCCGGCCCGCGGCAGTGGCGGGTTCGCTATTTCTCTCCCGCCGCCGAGGTGCCGTTTTGTGGGCACGCCACCATTGCCCTCGGGGTGGCGCTGGCCCGCCGGGTTGGCGCCGGCGAGTATCAGCTGCAACTCAATCAGGCCACTATCTCGGTCTCGAGCTGGCTGGATGGGGAAGGGGAGTGGCAGGCGGCGCTGCAATCGCCCCCCACCCGAAGCAAACCAGCCCCGGCCGAATTGGTGAGCGCCGCGCTGGCGCTGTTTGGTTATACCCAGGCAGACCTGGATCCTCGCATTCCGCCGGCCCTCATTCATGGCGGCGCCGATCATCTGGTGCTGGCGCTCAACAGTCGCGCCGCCCTGGCGGCCATGCACTACCAGATGGCCGAGGGACGGACCCTGATGCAGCAAGCGGGGCTGGTGACCATCTTGCTGGCGTATGCCGCCCGCGAGCAGCTGTTTCATACCCGCAACCCCTTTGCCTATGGTGGCGTGTATGAAGATCCCGCTACCGGCGCCGCCACCGCGGCCTTTGCCGGTTACCTGCGGGATCTGCACTGGCCCCACGGCGGCATCATCGATCTCTTTCAAGGGGAGGATATGGGGATGGCGTCGCACCTGCATGCCGAAATTTCCCCCGAACCCGGCAGCTCAATCCGGGTATTTGGCCGCGCCCGCCTGATGTGACTGCCAGACAATGAAAAAAAACCGCCGGCTGGCGGTTTTTTACTTTATATCGGGGCAAACCGGCCGCTTTGGCCTATTGCGGGTTATGTTCCCCAGCCGGGCTCTGCTCCTGGTGATCGCTCTGTAGCCAGTGCAGCAGTTGACGAGCCACCAGCGGGCTACCGAGCAGCGCCATGTGGCTGGTACGATAGGCAATCATGGTATGGGCGGGGAGAAAAGCCAGCTGGTGGCGTGCCTCGTCATGCAGGCCAAGGGCACTGCGCAGGGGCACCAGACCATCACCAATCAACCGATCTGCCAGCACGCTGCGTTTGGCCGCCGTGGTGGCCGCAATGGCAAAACAGCGCACTCCGCTTGGCAGGGGCAAGGGGGCGCGAGGATCGGCCAAGGGGGAAGAAGGGGGATTCCGGGCAGGTGATGAGTCCATCACATGGCCGTGGCGCAGATCCTTGATGCCGACGCTGCGCAGCTGTGCCAGCTTGACGAACGGCTCACTGTAGGCCGTCGCGGGCAGCAGTTGCTCCAGCCAGTGGCCGGCGGATTCGAGCGGTGCGCCATGATGGGGCGTGCCGAGAAACAGCAGATTTTTAAGGTGGGCCGGCCAGGTCTGGGCGGCCAGGTCGGCGCTGTGACAGGCGCTGCGGATCACCAGCCCGCCCATGCTGTAGGCCAGCACGCTGATCTCGCCAAGGCCGCCGGGCCAGTGGGTCGCCAGTTGTTCCAGCTGACGGGCCAGTGCGTGACCGTTCTGCACGATGGAGAGGCCCGAGTTGTAGCGCACATAGATGGGCAGGTAACCCAGCGCCTTGGCCAGCGTCTCCCCGTGATTGACCGGCGCATCCTGATGCCGGGTCTGCCACTGCAGATCGTTCATGCACAGCCCGTGTACCATCAGCAGCACCCGCCCGCGAGGGGGCAGTTGCGTCGGCAGGGCCGGCCAGCTCAAGGGCTTGCCGAGATAACGCAAGGTCATGGGGGTGGCCAGGGCATTGTGACTCTCGACCAGCTTGTCCCCCATCACGCCATTGAGAGTGGCGAGCAGGGCGGCGCGGCTGGGTGTGTCGGGTATTTGCTGCAAAGGCGGGGTTGGCGGCAGACGGGCAAGCAGGGCATGGATGCCGCTGCCCAGTGTGCTGGCGGCGACATATACCCCCTTGTAGACCAGCCCGGTGATCCCCGCCGTCTTTCCTTCCTCCCGCCCCTTGAAGTCCATGCCGCTCAATACCGCCTGATGGACGGCCTCGGTGAGCTGTATCGTCGCAGGCAGGGCCTGAATGAACAGCCGGGTCAGCTCGCGAATGTCGGCAAGCTGCCAGGAGGAGGCGGGTTGCGGTGCTGTTGGTTGCGTCATGAAAAGCCCCTGTGAAGGTATCGCCGGCCTGCTCCCGCCCGGCAGCGGGGAGGCATGCATGGACAACCAGCTTGCGCCGTTTGCCCCGAGTTTGCCAGTGACGCGCCGACGGTTCTTGGCGAGAAGGTTAGTGCGTAGCCTCGGTGACCGTCGGGCAGGGCAATCCGCCGGCAGAGGCGCTCATGCATCTGATCAGGCAGGGTCGGTGGCTGGAGCAGGAGGTATTGGTACTGGCCAGGGGATGGCAAGCATGGCCTTTGAACGTGACTTGCGACTGATATCGCCACAAAAAAACCGCCATCAGGCGGTCTTTTTGTTCTGCCGGCCCTTATTTCAGGGCTTTCTTCAGCTTCTTGATCTTGCTCTCGTGCTTGGCAATTTTCTCAAGGCGGGCGGCAATCTTCTGCTTGATCTCTTTCTTGCTGACTTTGGCCATCTGGCGTGCTCCTTTTGCAGTGATGACACTCGCGGTGTCGGGGGGTAGGTCAGTCCATGAAACGCCAGAGTGCCACAGGGTCGCTGATGACACCAACTTTTCGCTCAAAATAACGGCAGGCAGCATGCCGGCGTAGGGCCTTGTGTCGCGATGGTCCTAAGCCAGAACAGGGGGGAGGTAGTGTTATCGGCAGGCACAAAAAAGCGCCCCGTGGGGCGCTCTTGCTAGCAGGGCTGAGGGTGATCAGGCCTTTTTCAGGTAGGCGGCGACCAGTACGATCTGCACGCCGTTGACCTTGCCTTCGATGTGCAGCGGGTTGTTGGTGAGGCGAATGCCCTTCACCAGGGTGCCGCGCTTGGCGGTGAAGCCTGCGCCCTTGACGTCCAGATCCTTGATCAGGGTCACCGAGTCACCTTCGACCAATACGGCGCCGTTGGAGTCAACGGTGGGCACGCTGTCGTCATCGTCGCTGGCCATGCCCGCTTCGGCCCAGGCCTTGGTCTCGTCTTCCATGTACATCATGTCCAGCATGTCCTGGGCCCAGACCTCGCCTTGAGCGGAGAGGTTCTTCAGCTGGCGCCACGCCATGACCTGTACCGCAGGTACCTGGCTCCACATGCTGTCGCCCAGGCAACGCCAGTGGTTGACCACTGTGGTTGCCGGCTGCTCCAGCTGGCCACGGCAGGTGTCGCACAGGGCAACGCTGTGATCATCATCGCTGGCCGGAGAGTGGGGGACCGCGAAGGCAGTCAGCGCCTGTTCGGCACCGCACAGTTCACACTTGGCGCCCGCGCGCGCTTGCAGGATGGCATTGATGGTCATGTTTTGGTTCCATTCACGTTGGTAAAATGGCCCGCGATGGGCAGGCCAAGATAATGAAGGGGCGGAATATACCACAAAACCCCGCTCTTTGTCAGGCTAAGCCCGGTCGCAGGCCTGCTGCCGGCCAGCGGAGGCATCAAAGGGACCTGTTGGCGCAGGAGGACTGCGGGGTTGCCATAACGGCGCAGCATAGATGAGAGTGCTTTTTGACGCGGGATCGCTAGAATGAGCCTCCATTTTGACGGCAGAACAGGGGCGCGCGTGCTGGCTCAACGTTTTCAACAACTGGATCGACTGCTGAGCGAAGCCCGGCACTGGTGGCAATATCAACCCTACCACCACCTGGACCTTGCCTTTGCCAAGGCGGCGCCGGCACTGGCTGATCGGCTCAATGCCCTGTCGCTGGCCGAGATTGAGCGGCTCGATGGCGACATGCCTGCCCTGTGCGAGCTGCTGGCCCCCTGGATCCCGCAGGGGTCAGCGCTGCATGCCCTGAGCGCGCTGCCGACCCTGACGGCTGAGCCCATCCCGTGCGAGCGGACCATGGCGATGTACATGCCGGGGCGCAAGCAGGCCCAGATTGAAGCCTTCACTGCCTGTCTGCCCGCGCACCGCGGCCCCTATCTGGAGTGGTGTGCGGGCAAGGGGCACCTGGGGCGGCTGGTCTCCCTGCACCGTCAAGCCGAGGTGCTGAGCCTGGAGCTGCAGGCTCCACTGTGCGAGGAGGGGCGCCAGCTGGCCGCTCGCGACTGTGCCCGGATGGCATTTGTCTGTGCCGATGCCTTCGCCGATGAGACCGCCCAGCTGATCGCCCCGGCTCATCACGCCATGGCGCTGCACGCCTGCGGCGAGCTGCACACCCATCTGATTGAACAGGTGGCGGCGCGCGGTGCCGAGGGGGTGACCCTCTCCCCCTGTTGTTATCACCTGATCCGCACCAGCCACTACCGGCCGCTCTCCGGCCCGGCCAAGGCCAGTGTGCTGCAGCTTGCCAAGAGCGATCTGAAGTTGCCGCTGCAGGAGACGGTCACCGGCGGCGCCCGCATCGCCCGCCTGCGTGAGCAGGAGGTGGCCTGGCGGCTGGCCTTTGACTGCCTGCAGCGCCAGGTGCGCGGGGTGGATGAGTATCTGCCGGTGCCCAACATGCAAAAGAGCCTGCTGACCGGCACCTTCGAGGATTTCTGTGGCTGGGCCGCCGAACGAAAGGGACTGGTGTTGCCGGCCGGCCTCGACTACGCCGGGTTTCTGGCAAAAGGGGAGGCGCGCTATGGCGATGTCGCCCGCATGGAGCTGGTGCGTCACCTGTTTCGTCGTCCGCTGGAACTCTGGCTGGTGCTGGATCGCGCCCTCTTCCTGCAAGAGCAGGGCTACCGGGTGGAAGTGGGGGAGTTTTGCGACAAGCCCATGACCCCCCGCAATATCCTGATCCGCGCGGTGCGAGCACGGCACGGATAAGCGGCTGGCCTCGTCGCGGCGGGGCCTGATGCAGCATTGTGCTGTTTACCCTTTGATGCTTCCCATTGATGGGAGCGTGTCGTTGAAAGAGCGGCGTGACCGCTCTTTTCTCATTTTTTTTCGGTTTATTTTCATATAACCGAAAGGCTCGTCATCACGTCGCTGCACAATGCATTTTATGCTCGCCAACCGGCAGAGTGAATTGGCTCACAGTTCCGGCAATATTCTTAATTTTCATCGTGAATTTAGTGGCCGGGAGGATTATTCTCGAGGCGACTCTTATCACGACGTTATTCTGACATAAGGACTGTCTGTTATGTTCAAGCCTACACATTGTGCCTGGCTGGTTGCGGCTGCCTGCGCATTGCCAAGTTATGCCATGAATATTCAACCCGATCCGCAAAATGCCGGTGGATATGTCATTGCCGCCCCGGATCTGACAGCGGTGGAAAAAACCAAGACGGCCAATCCCATGTACGGGATTTGGGCAAAGGCGTTGGCGACACGTTCCAATACCATTGTCGATGCCATCAAGCCAAGGGCGGCCAGCAATCCGGATAACGTCAAACGGGTCGAGCGGGTATTCACCGAATCGGATTGGGATTATTTAACCCAGATGGCGGCACCGGAATATACCTATGAGCGCTTCTTACGGGCGGTCGGTAAATTCCCGGCTTTTTGCGGCGAATATACCGATGGTCGTGATGCCGATGCCATCTGCAAAAAATCCATCATCACCGCCTTTGCCCATTTCGCTCAGGAGACCGGCGGTCACATCGCCAAGGAGAATGTCTCCGACAACCCGCTGGCGCTGGAGGAGTGGCAGCAGGCGCTGGTGCACGTGCGCGAGATGGGCTGGTCGGAGGGGCAGACCGGCTACACCACCGGCTGCGGCCAGAACGACTGGCAGAACAAGAAGTGGCCCTGCAGCACAGGCCAGGGTTATTTCGGCCGCGGCGCCAAGCAGCTCTCCTATCACTTCAACTACGGCGCCTTCTCCGAGGCGATGTTTGACGGCGATGCGTCCGTGTTGCTGAGCAACCCCGGGTTGGTGGCGGACTCCTGGCTCAACCTCGCCTCCGCCATCTGGTTCTTCCTGACCCCGCAGGCGCCCAAACCCGCCATGCTGCACGTGATTGATCGCACCTGGGTGCCCTCCCAGCGCGAGATCGCCGCCGGCATCGGCTACGGCTTTGGTACCACCATCAACGTCATCAATGGCGGCATCGAGTGCGGCGAGCAGAACAAGAACAAGGGCCAGCCGGTCAACCGCATCCGCTACTGGGAAGGGCTCGCCGAGCACTATCAGATCCCCGTCAAGGCCGACGAGAAGAACACCTGCTGGCAGCAGACCCCCTATGGCAGCCTCAACCTCAACGGCGCCACCGACGTGCTCTACACCAACTGGGACGGCAACTGGAAATACTATCCGGATCGGCCCGGCGGCTACTCGTTCGAATGTGAGCTGGTAGGGTTCCAGACCGCCTACTCGGCACTGGTGCCGGGGGATTACGAGAAGTGCGTGACCAACTTCTACGGCTCACACGCCAACTGGCCCAAGGTGCGGGTAGTGGCCAAACTGGATCCTGCGCCGGTTGACCCGACCGATCCTCCCGTGGGGGATGTGGCCGCCTGGAGCGCCAGCAAGGTCTATACGGCGGGCAACAAGGTGAGCTACAAGGGTGCCATCTATCAGGCCAAGTGGTGGACCCAGGGCAATGAACCGGGCAAGGGTGATCCCTGGGTGCTGGTGCCGGCGAAATAGCGTAAAGCGGCTTAATCAATAAACTCGGCAATGGATAATACCTCTCTTGCCAAGTCGGGGGACATATTGTCCCCCTTTTCGATATCCTGCCTTGTGAAATAAAATCAGTGTCTAATTTTGCAGGATAGAGTGCGGTGCTGGATCTCTATCAGGGTATAAGCGTGCTCGGTGATAAAAATATCCAGCAACAATGGGTGAGGTGGGGCGTAGTCAGTCAAAAATATCGCTCTGGCCCTGTTTTAATCTGGAGCGTGTGCCATTGAATAGTATTTGTTAAGGCCTGTATTGGAGACTGTGTTCCGTTATTACGCTGCCTCTTTTTTTCGTCAGGTACCCATCGCCAGGATATTCATCTTTATCGAAGCAGGCATATCCAACGGTTAAAAATCATTGGCCATTACCCCGCAATGGGGTATCACTGTGCCGATGAGTGAAAATCGGAGGAAACTTCATGTTCAATATTGCCATGCATTTTGAAATCCCGGTGACGGATATGGCGCGTGCCACGGCGTTTTACCACCGTGTGTTTGGCATCGAGTTCGAGTTGACCCAGATTGATGGCAACGAGATGGCGCTGTTCCCGCTGACAGAAGGGGTGGAGGGGTGCTCCGGCGCCTTGGCCAAAGGGGAGAGCTATGTGCCCAGTATCGACGGCACGCGGATCTATCTCGCGGTCAGCGAGATTGAGCGGGTGATGGCGACGGCCCAGGCGGCCGGGGCCCGGCTGCTCTACCCGGTAACTCAGGTTGGGGAGGGCATCAAGGTGGCCGAGTTTCAGGACCCGGAAGGTAATCGGATTGCATTGCAGGAGCGCTGGCTGCCGGCCTCGTGAGTCATCTAGCAGCCGGTTTTGTGATGGGGGCGGTGGCCGACGAGGATACAACATGGTACTCATCTGATCCGGCAGTGGCTGCAATGGCGCGGTCACGTCAGCGACGGCAAGCGACAACAAGGCGCAAGGAGGAGTGATGAAGGGACATTGTCTGTGCGGCGGGATTGAGGTCTTGGCCGGCGATCACCAGGAGGTGGGGCTGTGTCACTGCAGCACCTGTCGGCGCTGGTCGGGCGGCCCCCTGTTTGCGGTGCACTGTGGCAAAGAGGTGCGCTTTCGCGGGCTCACCCCGGTGGCCTATCGCTCCTCGGAGTGGGCGGAGCGAGGATTTTGCCCCACCTGCGGTACCCACCTTTTCTATCACCTGTTGCCGACGGATGAGTACATAGTGCCGGCCGGCCTGTTTCAGAGCGAATCCTTCCAGCTGGCGAGCCAGATCTTCATCGATGAAAAGCCCGATTTCTACGAGCTGAAAAACGAGACACCGACCCTGACCGGTCAGCAGGTGTTCGAGCAGTTTGCGCCCAAGCCGTGAGAACGGGGCGAGGCCGCGCGAGCATCGGCCGTAATCAAAGGAACAGACAATGCAACTGGTGGTGATACGCCACGGGCAAACCCCGGCCAATGCCGAGGAACGCTATCAGGGGGCGCTGGATATCGGTCTGAGCGACACTGGGGTGGCCCAGATCAGATCGCAGGCAAGGGCGCTGGCCTTGGCGCAGGCTCCGTTTCAGCGGCTGCTGAGCTCCCCTTTGCTGCGGGCACGGCAAAGCGCGGACCTGGTGGCGGACGAGCTGGGGTTGCCGGTGACGCTCGTCCCCGCTTTTCGTGAGCGCCATGTCGGGGTGTTCGAGGGACTGACCCAACAAGAGGCGAGGGAGCGTTACCCTGCGCTGTGGGCACGCAACATCACCCGGCGCTGGGCCGAGGCGCCACCTGGGGGCGAGTCGCTGGACGAAGTCATTGCCCGGGTCGGGCTGGGACTGGCGGAACTGGTGCAGAGCGGCTGCCAGGAACGGGTGCTGCTGGTGGCACACGGCGTGGTGGCCAAGGTGATCCGGGCGCTGACCGTGGCGGGATTTGACGACTTCTTCGAGTGGCAGCTGGCCAACGGGGCCGTGCTGGAGGTGTCGCTTGCATGTGGCGATGCTGGCGGGCCACTGGGTCTCTTTGCCCGGCCGGGCAATGAACATGGCGTCGCGGCCTTGAATTGAGCCAGAAGCACCAGGCCTGCTGAGCGTTGCTCAGGCCTGGTGTGTATTGCCTGTCAGGGGGCGTCTGGCAGTGCCTTCCTTGAGCAGTTGCGTCCCTGTTTCTTGGCCAGATAGAGGGCGGTATCGGCCCGGCGCACCATGCGTTCTACCGTATCCTGCGGGCCCAGGCTGGCACTGATGCCGATGCTGATGGTGAGCGGCACCTCGGTGCCTGCGCCCAGCTGATGCAGCTGCGACTCGACGGCGAGGCGGATCCGCTCCGCACTGGCCCAGGCCAGCTCCAGCGAGGTTTCCGGCAGCAGCACGATGAACTCCTCGCCACCCCAGCGGCCCAGCATGTCCACCTCCCGCAGCTGTTTGGCGACCCGTCTGACCAGGCTGAGAATGGCCTGATCCCCTTGCTGGTGGCCATAGGTGTCGTTGATCTGCTTGAAGTGATCGATGTCGATCAACAGCAGGCTCATGGTGTGGCCGAAGCGCTGGCAGCGCTGCATCTCCAGCTTGACCAGCTCGTCGAAGCGGCGCCGGTTGGCGATCCCGGTGAGGGGATCCGTGGTGGCCGCCACCTTGAGCTCCTCCACCAGCCGGGCCCGCTCCGAGATATCCCGCAGGATGGCGGTCATCTCGGTGGTCTGACCCAGGTTGATCTTGGCGATGGTCACCTCCAGCGGAAATTCGCTGCCGTCGCGGCGCAGCCCCATCACGGAGGCGCGGGCATGCATGGGGCGCGAGTTGATGGGGGAGTTGCTGAAGGCCTTGAAGTAGCCGTCGTGGTTGGCCCGAAAGCGCTGGGGCAGCAGGGTCTCCAGCCGTTTGCCGAGGTAGCTTTCGTCCACCCCGAACATCTCGCAGGCGGCGGTGTTGATAAGTTCGATGCGCGACTCGCTGTTGACGCTGATGATGCCGTCGTAGGCAGAGTTGACCACCGCCTCGAAGCGCTTGCGGCTCATCTTGAGCGCCTCCTCCAGCTGCTTTTTGACGGTGATGTCGATGGCGGTGACCATGATGCGGGTGATGCGGGATTGCTCGGGAATGATGGGGGAGATGACAAAGCGCCACCAACTGGTGCGCGACAGAGTATCGATTGGCAGCTCGCTCTCGAGCCCCGTCTGCTGGCTCACGCACTCGTGCATCGGCTGCTCTATGCTGCCGGTGATGTAGCGGGGAAACATTTCGTTCAGGCGCTTGCCGATGCTGCCGAGTACGTCCAGCTCGAAGGCCTGGGCAAAGGTGTCGTTGGCGGAGACCAGGGTAAAGCGATCGTCGTCGTCGAGGGAAAACACCGCAACGGCGGCACCGATGGCATCGAGAGACGACTTGATGTCGGCATGGGAACCCTGTGTGAACATGCAACCTCCAAGGCGAATAACGTATTGATATTCAGTATAGTGCGGCCGTTTTTGATCCTTGTCCCGCAGGCAGAAGGAACGCCTTGCCACTGGGTTGGCGGTAATGCGCCCCGCCAGATGGACTGGCTCGACGCCATTGATTGGGCTTTACTTGCTGGCATCCGCAAGCGAGCTGGCCGGCATGGCCAGTCATCCCACAGCAAACTAGCACGGAGCGCGTCATGAAGATCAGCATCGAGGCACATATCGAGCAGGAGATAGAGGCCGTCTGGTGGGCCTGGAACGATCCGGACTGCATCGCCAGATGGAATGCGGCCTCCAGCGACTGGCACACCACCGGCAGCCGGGTCGACTTGGTGGTGGGCGGACGTTTCTGTCATCACATGGCCGCCAAGGATGGCAGCGCCGGTTTTGATTTCACCGGCACCTTTACCCGGGTGGAGGCGCCGACCCGCCTCTCGTTCGTGATGGATGACGGGCGCGAGGTGGATGTGCAGTTTGCGAGCGAACCGGGCGGCACCTGGGTGCAGGAAACCTTCGATGCCGAGACGAGCCACACCCCGGCCCAGCAGCAGGCGGGCTGGCAGGGGATCCTCGACAACTTCAAGCGTTATGTGGAAGCGGCGGGCTAGGGGAGGCGCCTGCGTCCATAAAAAAACCACCGCCAGGTCGCGGTGGTTTTTTTATGCGGCTCTGCACGTGCGTCAGAGCATGCCAGCAGGCGGGAGCGTTACTCCTCGATATCCAGCAGCACCAGGATGGCGCTGTCGCCGCCCCACTCGCGGGGGGCCTGATGGAACGCCTGTACATTGGGGTGCTGGGCCAGCCAGCTCGGAATGCGCTGCTTGAGGATATGTTTGCCGATGCCGTGCATCACGGAGGCGACGTGGATGTTCTCTTTTTGGCAGAGGGTCAGCAGGGCTGCCAGCTCCTGTTTGGCCTGCTGCTGGTTCATGCCGTGCAGGTCGAGGTAGATCTCCGGCGGATAGCTGCCGCGCTTGAGCTTTTTCAGCTCGAATTTTGACACATCTTCGCGCACGTAACGGGTCGGTCCATCGGCCTCGAGATGGGGCTGGTACTCATCGCTGAAATAGTGGTCAACCCCAAGCTTTTCGCGGCTCTCACGCAGTTCGCGTTTCTGCTTGACCGGGCGCAGGTCGGCCCTTATGGTATCTTGCTTGATTTTCCGGGTACCTTTTATCGCATCGCGGAACAGCTGGGTTTCCTCGTCTGTCGGTGAGGGCGTTTTTTTCATCAGGTACTCGTCTTGCTCGCTGTATAGAATTCTCGGGCCGGATATTACTCGACTTGGAGGTGGATTTGGACAAGATATTTATCGATGAGGTGGTTGCCGAGATGCACACCATCCAGGACATGTTGCGCTGGGCCATGAGTCGTTTCAACGACGCCGGGATCTTCTACGGACATGGTACCGACAACGCCTGGGATGAAGCCGTGCAGCTGGTACTGCCCGCGCTACATCTGCCGCCGGACGTGGATCCGGGCATGCGCCACTCCCGTCTGACCACCAGCGAACGGCACCGCATCGCCGAGCTCATCATCCGCCGCGTGCAGGAGCGGGTACCGGCCGCCTACCTGACCAACAAGGCCTGGTATGCCGGTTGGGAGTTCTACGTGGACGAGCGGGTGCTCATTCCCCGTTCCCCCATCGCCGAGATGGTGGCCAACCGCTTCGCTCCCTTCCTCAAGCATGAACCGACCCGGATCATGGACTTGTGCACCGGCTCCGGCTGCATCGCCATCATCATGGCTCACGAGTTCCCACAAGCCGAAGTGGATGCCATCGACATCAGCGTCGATGCCCTCAACGTGGCCGAGCGCAACATCAACGATCACGGGCTGGAGCAGCAGGTCATTCCGATCCGATCCGATCTGTTCCGCGATCTGCCGGTCGGCGACAAGTACGATCTCATCGTCTCCAACCCGCCCTACGTGGATTCCGAAGACATGTCGGATCTGCCGGACGAGTTTCGTCACGAACCCGAGCTGGCGCTGGCCTCCGGCTCCGACGGTCTCAAGCTCACCAAACGCCTGCTGGCCAATGCCGCCGACTTCCTCAAAGAGGATGGCGTGCTGGTGGTCGAGGTGGGCAACAGCATGATCCATCTGGAAGCCCAGTTCCCGGACGTGCCCTTTACCTGGGTCGAGTTCGAGAACGGCGGTCACGGCGTGTTCGTGATGAGCCGTGCCGATCTGGTGCAATACCAGGACTATTTCGCGATTTACAAGAGCTAAGCAGGAGCACTCATGGCAGGGAACAGTTTCGGCCAACTCTTTCGTGTGACGACCTTCGGCGAGAGTCACGGCCTGGCGCTGGGCGCCGTGGTCGACGGCTGCCCGCCGGGACTGGAGATCAGCGAAACGGATCTGCAGGGGGATCTGGACCGGCGCAAGCCCGGCACCTCCCGCTACACCACGCCGCGCCGCGAGCCGGACGAGGTGAAGATCCTCTCCGGAGTGTTCGAGGGCAAGACCACCGGCACCTCCATCGGGCTCTTGATCGAGAACACCGATCAGCGCTCCAAGGACTACTCCGACATCAAGGACTTGTTCCGTCCGGGCCACGCCGATTACACCTATCACCAAAAGTACGGCCAGCGGGACTATCGCGGCGGCGGTCGCTCCTCCGCCCGTGAAACCGCCATGCGGGTGGCGGCGGGGGCCATTGCCAAGAAGTACCTGAAACAGGTGCACGGCATCGAGATCACCGGTTTCCTCTCCCAGCTCGGCCCCATCAAGGCAGAAGCCTTCGACGCGGCGCAGATCGAGCAGAATCCCTTCTTCTTCCCCGATGCGGGCAAGTTGGAAGCGCTCGATCAATACATGCGCGACCTGAAGAAAGAGGGCAACAGCATCGGTGCCAAGGTGCAGGTCATCGCCAGCAATGTGCCGGTGGGCCTCGGTGAGCCGGTGTTCGATCGTCTCGACGCCGACATCGCCCACGCCATGATGGGCATCAATGCGGTGAAAGGGGTGGAGATCGGTGACGGGTTCGCGGTGGTGGAGCAAAAAGGCTCCGAGCACCGCGACGAGATGACCCCGGCTGGCTTTGCCAGCAACCATGCGGGCGGCATTCTGGGCGGCATCTCATCGGGTCAGGATATCGTGGTGAGTATGGCGCTCAAGCCCACCTCCAGCATCACGGTACCGGGCAAGACCATCACCACCGAGGGTGAGGCCACCGAGATGATCACCAAGGGGCGCCATGATCCTTGCGTCGGCATCCGCGCCGTGCCCATCGCCGAAGCGATGCTGGCACTGGTGCTGATGGATCACCTGCTGCGCCACCGTGCCCAGAATCAGGGCGTGCTGACCCATACCCCGCAACTGCGCTGATCGGCCTGCCCACCGCTCGGCTGATCGCGTGGTGCAGCCACAGTCACAGTCAAAAGGCGACCTCAGGGTCGCCTTTTTCATGGGTATTCATCGCGCTTGATCACTGGCCGGGGGCCACCTGCTCAGCCGCCGGGTTGTCGAGACGGCAGGGGGGCGGCGCCACGTCACGGCCGGGTGGAGGCAGGCCGGCAATCACCTCATTGACTCGGGCGAGCTGCGCATCGGTGACGGCTGAGTTGGCAAACAGCAGGCTGACCGGTTGGTGATGGAGCAGCAGCTGGCAGCGGATAAAGCCGTCGGCCCCCAGCTGTTGCAGCCGGTAGCGGGCGTATTGCCACTCCATGATGACGCCGTCCAGCCGGCGAGCCAGCAGCAGATCGACCAGCCGGTCATCGGCGTTGTATTCGCTCGCCTGCTTGAGGGCGGGGCACGCTTCCATCAGCTGGATGGGGCGAGTGCCGCGCAGCTTGCCAAGGCGCAGCTGGCTTTGCTGGCAAAGCTGCGGCAGGTCTGACACCGCTAGCCAGGGATCACGCTGGCCCGGGATGGGGTTGTTGCTCAGCAGCACGAAGGTACTGCGCCGATAGGGCACCGAGAAGCGTGCAAAGGCGCGCCGCTCCGGCGTATCGAGCGCCCCCATGGCCACGTCCAGCTGTTGCTGCTCGAGCAGATGGATGGCCCTGGCCCAGGGCAGGTTGCGAAAGTGGGATTCCAGCCCCGCCTGGCTCAGGATCTGGCGGGTCAGGGTGACGTCCAGCCCATCCAGCGTCCCCTGGGGATTGATGTAACTGAACGGGGGCCAGTGGCTCCAGGCCACCGACAGCCTGGGCTTGGCCTGCAGCGGCAGAGAGAGCCCAATCGCCAGCAGGGAGAGCAAGAGCCAGCCTGGGGCGGCCGACAGAAGATGAACACGCATGAACCTGAACCTCCTTGTACAGGACGGATACGGCGGTATCGCCGTTATCTGGCATCAAGCATAGCCTGATTCGAATGAGTTCTTGAGCGGCTTTTCCGGGCGGGACGGTGACCTGCTTTTGGCAAACATGCTGGGAGGAACGTCACATTTTTCTCGTTTCTCCTCAATAACTCCGTTAGACTGCGCCCCTATTCTTTCCCCTTTGCTCTGCTCCCCGGGGAAATCGTTGTGTTCTCAACAGGCCCGTGTCTGGCGAGATGGCATCGGCTCAGCAGAGGAGCCCCATCCCGGATTGTCGGCGCCCCTATCCCTAGCAGGTAACTATGAGTTTTACTTCCCTCGGTCTGGCCGAACCCTTGTTGCGTGCCGTTGCCGAGCAAGGCTACGACACCCCGTCTCCCATTCAGCAACAAGCGATCCCGGCGGTACTGGCTGGCCGTGATCTGATGGCCGCCGCCCAGACCGGGACCGGCAAGACCGCAGGTTTTACCCTGCCGATGCTGCAGCGTCTGACTGAAAGCAAGCGCAAGGTTTCCCCGAACCGCATTCGTGCCCTGGTGCTGACCCCGACCCGCGAGCTGGCCGCCCAGGTGGGCGAGAGCGTGCGCAACTACGGCAAACACCTGCCGATCCGCAGCCACGTGGTATTTGGCGGCGTCAGCATCAACCCGCAGATGATGGCCACCCGCCGTGGTCTGGACGTGCTGGTGGCCTGCCCGGGCCGCCTGATGGATCTCTACAACCAGAACGCCGTCAAGTTTGACGAAGTGGAAATCCTGGTGCTGGACGAAGCGGATCGCATGCTCGACATGGGCTTTATCCGCGACATCCGCCGCATCCTGGCCCTGCTGCCGAAGAAGCGTCAGAACCTGCTGTTCTCCGCCACCTTCGCCGACGAGATCCGCGAGCTGGCCACCGGCCTGCTGGACAACCCGGCGGTGATCGAAGTGACCCCGCGCAATAGCACCGCCGAGCGCATTGAGCAGCTGGTACACCCCTGTGACAAGGCCAACAAGATTGCCCTGCTGAGCCACCTGGTCACCAGCAACAACTGGCAGCAGGTGCTGGTGTTCACCCGTACCAAGCACATGGCCAACCGCGTTGCCGAGACCCTCGACAAGAACGGTGTCAGCGCCGCCGCCATCCACGGTAACAAGAGCCAGGGTGCCCGTACCCGCGCCCTGGCCGGTTTCAAGGATGGCAGCGTCAAGGTGCTGGTGGCGACCGACATCGCCGCCCGTGGTCTGGACATCGACAAACTGCCGCAGGTAGTCAACTTCGAGCTGCCGAACGTGGCGGAAGATTACGTGCACCGTATCGGCCGTACCGGCCGTGCTGGCGCTGCCGGTCATGCCATCTCCCTGGTTGCGGCCGATGAAGGCAAGCTTATCAAGGCTATCGAGCGGCTGACCAAGCAGAACATTCCGTGCGAGCAGGTGGCCGGTTTTGAAGCCTCCCGCGAGACCCTCGACAACATCGCCCGTGGCATCGGTGCGCCGCTGCGCAAAGAGCCGCGCGATCCGAGCGAGCAGCGCCGTGCGCCGCGCCCGCAAGGTCAAGGCCAGCGTCAGGGTGCCGGTCGCTCTGCCAACGGTGGCAATGGCGGCGGTAACCGCTCCGGCAACGGTGGCAAGCCCAAGCCCCAGGGCGGTCAGCGTCCGGAAGGCGGCGCCGGCAAACCGGCTCAGGCTCGTCGTCCCCGTCGCGCTACCCACAACCAGTAAGCGGCCTGGGAGCCTGCTCCCCGCTCGGTTGATGTAAAAAGCCCCGCCAATCTGGCGGGCTTTTCTATATCCGGGAATCGGCCGAGTGAGGCGGCAGTGCCGGTCACTCGCCATAGAGGGTGATTTGCAGCACGTTGGCGATGGCACTGCCGTTCCAGTGGTACTCCAGATGGCGGGGCTGATGAACGCGGCTGACCAGGCGCGGGCGATAGAGCAGGTAGCAGTCGTGGCCGTTGTGGCGCACCGAGCGATAACAGATGCCGTCCACATCCAGGGCTTTCTGCTCGCGAGCGAAGGCCTGGGAATACCCGTAGTCGGTCGCATGGTAGAGCTGTGTGGCGAGAAAGGCTTCGCCGGTAATGTCGACCAGGCTGGCGCTGAATTCGGCATGGATCACCCGCATCTGCACCTTCTGGGCAGGTTCACGGGTGTAACCGAAGACGCGCTCCTGGTGGTAGACCGTCTCCTTGATGGCGGTGTCGAGGCTGGGGGCGCAGTAATAACCGCCGAAATCGCCGGTGGTGAAGCGGGCCCCCTCCGGATTGAGGTGGGTGAAGGCGGCCATCACATGGCTGCCACCAGCCAAGCCCACCAGCCAGTCCGCTTTCGGCACCCGCGTCAGCTCGCCGGCCTTTTCCTTCAGCCTGTCGTTGGTCAGTGCCTCGATGGCCCAGACCGCCTCCAGTTCGTCGGCGTTGGCCACATCCTCATAGAGGCAGATGGTGGGGTAGCGGCTCGGGATGATCCGGTAGGCTGACTCGTCCTTGAATGCACGCTGCGGGGGAGTCTGCATCAGGCCATGCCTCCGCGCCAGGCGTGCAGGCGGGTAGCGACCTCATAGAGATCGGCCACGCGGCCACCCTGCATCACCTCCATGGCGCTGCGGCCGGCGAAGAAGGGGTGGCTGTTGGACTTGCGTACCCAGCCATAGATGCTCTCGTCCGCGCTGAACAGCACCCGCAGGCTCTTGTGAATGTTGAGCAGGTAGCTCATTCGCTCCTGCAGATCCGCACTCAGTCTGATCCCGCCGTGGGACTCCTTGTACTTGTTCAAGGTTGAACGCGAAGAGATGCCGAGCAGTCGCAACTGTTCATCTGTGTTGCACTGCCATTTGTCCAGGATGCGAAACACCACCGGCAGCGCCTTGCTGGGATCAGCGGCGCCATCTTGCCGTTGCACGTGTGCGGTTGCGACCATGTCAGGCTCCTTGCTGGATTGAGCGTGTGTTCTGTTGCCAAAAAGACGATCTGTTATCAGTGTACAAGAACTGTTCACACATATACAGAGCGTCGATACATAGTGCATATATGAACGTTTGATGCATCAAGGAGATGAGCACCGCACCGGCGGACCCCTTTATATCGATGGCATATACCGATGGCATAGAAAAAGCCCCGCCAACTGGGTTGGCGGGGCTTTTGTGCTTTCGCTATCGGGGCATGCAATACCGATTCTGGCTTAGAGCGCGGGCAGCAGTCCCATGCTGACGCTTATTTGCACCCCGACGATCAGCACCCCCATGGCGCCGGCAAGGCCCAGGGCCAGCACGCCGCCCGGGGCGCGGTAGTGGTGCGCCTCGGCCTGCTTGCGGCTCTGCCACACCAGGGCCACCGGCAGCAGCACCGCCAGCACCGCCAGCGCGATGGCGGCGTAGCCGAGCGCCATGATGAAACCTTGCGGGAAGTAGAGGGCAAACAGCAACGGCGGCACGAAGGTGATGAGGCCGGTCTGGCTGCGGCCCTGCCAGTTGTCCTTGCGACGGGTCACCTTGGCCATGAAGTCGAACAGTCCCAGCGTCACCCCGAGGAAGGAGGTGGCCAGCGCCAGATCGGCGAACAGGTGCATCGCCTGGTTGAAAGCGGGCCAGCTCACCAGATTGCCGACGTTGGCCAGCAGGCTGTCCAGCGCCCCGCCGGTCTGGATCAGGGATTGCTGACCGAGCAGCCCCAGGATGGCGATTTGCCACAGCACGTAGAGGATGAGCGGCAGGGCGGAGCCCCACACGAAGACCCGGCGCAGCTGCTTGGGGCAGTCTCCCAGGTAGAGCATCACGCTCGGGATGGAGCCGTGAAAACCGAACGAGGTGAAGATGACCGGCAGGCCTGCCAGCAACAAGCCCTGATCGAGCGGCATGGAGAGCAGGTGTTGCCCCTCGGCACGCGGCAGCAGCAGCGCCAGCACGCCCACCATGATCACCAGCTTGACGGTGAACATCAGTCGGTTGAGGTAATCCACCTGTTTGGTGCCGATACAGACCATGCCGCCAAACAGCAGGGTAAAGGCCCAGGCCGCCTGCTCCTGGCTGAGGGGCAGGCCGGCATCGGCCAGTGCCTGGGCCAGCAGGCTGCTGCCGCCGCTGATGTAGGCGGAGGCCAGCGAGTAGAACAGCATAAGGATGCAGAAGGAGGCAATGCGCTTGCCCCAGGGGCCGAGAAGGTGATCCGCCAGCTGGTGCAGGTACCACTTGCCGGTGTTGAGGCTGGCTTCCACCTGCAGCATGGCGGTAAAGGCCATCAGGCCCCAGAGACCGATCATCAGCAGCAGGGTGGCGGGCCCGCCAAGGGAGGAGGAGGCCAGCGGCAGGGCCAGCATGCCGGCGCCTATGGTGGTGCCGGCAATCAACAGGGTACATCCCAGGGTTTTGGTATTCATGGTGTCCATCCGAATCGAGAAACTGCGCCGTGCGCAGCAGGCATATGAGGTGTTGGCAAGGCGCCTCCGGGGTCGAGACCGGAGGCTAGCAATATCGGAGTGAACCCATCGTTACGAAAAATCCGCTGGTTGTAAAAGATGGTTGCCAACTTAGCGAATTAAAATGTTGGATACAAGCGTGTAAAGGCGGATTTTGTACTGGGTGGACAGAATAAGTGGAAATAAAAGATGACAGTAGTGCGCTTTGGCTGGTGAAAAAACGCGCCGCTGCAAACCGGGTCACAGCGGCGCGCGATGCAGCGAGTATTAGCGGCGGCGTTTGAGGGTACGGCTCACATAGTGCAACCCGCACTGGTATTCACCGCCAATCGCCTTGAGGGCCAGCTCGAGCGCCTGGCTGGCGAGGGCATCGTGCTGCTGGGGCAGGGAGTTGATGCCGAAGGGGAGAAAATCGAGCAGGCGATCGTCGCCGAAGGTGGCCATGGCCAGCCGGCTCATGTCGGTCTCCTGTTCCAGCAGATAGTCGAGCACCCCCTCCATCAGGATGTAGGAGGTGGCTACCAGTGCCTGGGGCAGCTGGCCGAGCTGTTGATGCAGCGTCTTGATCAGGCGGTAGCCTTCGGCGCGGGAGAAGTGGGCCCCTTCACACAGATGGCAAGCCGTGCTGTGGCTGGCGACGGCCTGCTCGAAGCCTGCCTTGCGTTCACGGCTGATCGTGAGCGCCGGCAGCGCGGTGATCAGGGCGATGTGCTTGATTGCCGGCGAGAGCAGGGAGGCGGTGAGATCGCAGCTCGCCTTCTGGTTTTCGCTGGCCACGGTGACGAACTTGTCGGCCGCCATGGCCCGGTCGATGGCGAGCACCTGGATGCCGCGCGTCTGCAGGCCGAGGTAGAAGGGATCTTCGGGCGGCAGGCAACTGGCCACCAGCAATGCATCCACGTGGCGGCTGGCCAGCATCTCGGCCAGCTCCTTCTCGGTGGCGGGGTCATCTTCCGAGCAGACGATCAGCAGCTGATAACCCTGTACCCGTGCCCCTTGTTCCAGCCGTTTGGCGAGCTTGGCGTAACTGGCGTTCTCCAGGTCGGGCAGGATGAACCCCAGGGTCTTGGTCTGGCCACCGCGCAGGGAGGCGGCGCGGCTGTCCGGCTGGTAGTTGTGGGCGGTGACCACCGCCATCACCTTGTCGCGGGTGGCCTGGCTGATGCGGTATTGGTCGGCCTTGCCATTGATCACATAGCTGGCCGTGGTGCGCGAGACACCGGCGAGGGCGGCGATTTCATCCAGTTTCATCATGTTGGCTCTGTTTGAGTTGCAAGGCCCACGGGCACTGCCTGGTGAGGGCACCGAAAAGTGTGCGCGGGATCATATCATTGAAAAGCACTCTTTGTGGGTACTTGATCAATTCGCTGAAACGATTCAGTCTGAGTGTAAGTGAAACGATTCAGCTTGTCAGCAGACAATCGATGTCCGAGCATAAAAATCGGGTATGATCCGCGAAGGGATGCAATCCGGTCTATTGTCAGCAGGCGAGTGGTACGAATGGTTATGTTTGATGAGCCGGTACGGCCAGGCCGCCCGGCACCTGATGGAGAATCTCTATGTTGAAGTTGGCGCGACAGCAGATCCTGCTGGGGCAGTCGGTGGCGACCAAGGCCGAAGCCATTGCCCTGTTGGCAGGCAAACTGACCGAAGCCGGTCTGGTGGAAGCGGGATATGTAGACGGCATGCTGGCCCGTGAAGCGCAGCACGCCACCTATCTTGGCAGCGGCATCGCCATTCCCCACGGCACCACCGACACCCGGCATCTGGTGAAGAACACCGGCGTCATGGTGGCCCAGTTCCCGCAGGGGATCGAGTGGGACGAGGGGCAGATCGCCTACGTCGCCATCGGCATCGCCGCCAAGTCCGACGAGCATCTGGGCATTTTGCGCCAGCTCACCCACGTGCTGGGTGATGAGCAGGCGGCAGCACAATTGAAAGTGGCCACCGATGCCGACACCATCATCAATATCCTGACCGGTGCGACGGCGGCCAAAGAGGTGCAGTTCCTGGCCCTGGCCGACTTCCCGGCCGACGATCGCGACCAGCTGCTGCTGGGCGCCGCTGCCCGCGCCAAATCCGCCGGCTGGGGCGATGCCGCCATGGTGAGCGCCCTGTTGGCAAGTGAACCCGCCTACCTGGGCGAGGGCATCTGGCTGGCGCGGGCACAAGCAGCCCAGACCGGCTGGGTGCTGGCTACGCCTAGCACTGCACTTAACGCAGGGGAACAACCGGTCAGCGCCCTGCTGCTGCTGTGCGCCGCCGATAGCGGCCATCTGGCGCAGCTCGACAACCTGGCCAAACTGGCGGCTGCCGGTCAGCTGGCTACGCTGGCAGGCGGTGAGGGGCTGGCCATGTTGCAAGCGGGGCCGGCCAGCGGTCTGTCCGACACCTTCACCATCATCAACCCTCATGGGTTGCATGCCCGTCCGGGCGCCATTCTGGTCAAGGTGGCCAAAGAGTATGAATCCGATATTCGCGTGGCGAATCTGGATGGCAGCGGCGAGGCGGTCTCCGCCAAGAGCCTGATGAAGGTGATTGGCCTTGGCGTCAAGTGCGGGCACCGTCTGGCGTTTCGCGTCGAAGGCCCGGATGCCGAAGCGGCGCTCAAGGGCATAGGCGCCGCCATTGCGGCCGGTCTGGGCGAGGGGGCGCATTGATGGACATAGTGACCATCACCCTCAATCCGGCGCTTGATCTCACCACCCGTCTCGAGGCGATGAGCCTGGGCGAGGTGAACCTGGTGAGCGAGGCCAACCTGCGTGCGGCGGGCAAGGGGATCAACGTTGCCATGGTGCTCAAGGACTTGGGCCGCGAGGTGGGCGTCACCGGCTGGCTTGGCGCCGATAACCAGCAGAGCTTCGTCTCCCTGTTTACCGAGCGTGCTCTGGCCGATCACTTCGTGCGCGTCGCGGGCAGCACCCGCATCAACGTCAAGATCTCCGAGCAATCCGGTCGGGTCACCGATCTCAACCTGCCGGGGCTCACCATCCATCAAGGGGAAGTGAGCACGCTGGAGCAGGCCATCGACGAACTGGCAGCGCGTGCCGACTGGTTCGTGCTGGCGGGCAGCCTGCCCAAAGGGGTGGCCCCCGATTACTGCGCCCATCTGATCCGCCTGCTCAAGGCCAAGGGCAAGCAGGTGATCTTCGATTGCAGCGGCGCGGCGTTAAGCGAAGGGATCAAGGCGGCGCCGACCCTGGTCAAACCCAATCTGGAAGAGCTGAGCCAGTGGGCGGGCCGCCCCATCAAGACTTTGAGCGAGCAGGCCGAATGTGCCCGCGCGCTACAGGCAAGCGGGATCCCCAACGTGGTGATCTCCAACGGTGCTGATGGCCTCATCTGGTTTGCACCGGATGCTGTCTGGCAGGCGATTCCGCCGCGCATGCAGGTGGTCAGCACGGTGGGTGCCGGCGATTCCCTGGTGGCCGGTCTCGCCCATGGTCTCAGCCTTGGCTGGACGCCGGAGCAGACCCTGCGGCTGGGCACCGCCGTCTCGGCACTGGCGGTCAGCCAGGTGGCGGTCGGTTTTAGCGATATCAGTGTGCTCAACCCCTTGCTTGAACAGGTGCGCGTACAGCGTCTGGATGCGCTGGCACCGGTTCAATGTCATACCCCCTCAATGGAAAACTCAGGAGATGCCCAATGAAAGCAATCTTGGTTACGGCTTGCCCGGCGGGCATTGCCACCAGCTTTCTCGCTGCAAAACGGATAGAACAGCAGGCCAAACTGGCTGGCTGGGAGCTCACCCTCGACGTCGGCTCCAGCGTGCAGCCTCGCCAGGTACCGGGCAAGGAGCAGATTGCCGCCGCCGACCTGGTGCTGGTCGTTGCTAGCGCCCCGGTGGATCTCGCCGCCTATGACGGCAAGCGGGTCTATCAGGGCAGCATGGATCTCGCCCTGCAGGATCCGGCCGCCTTGCTGGAAGCCGCCGCCAGCGGCGCCAGCGTCTATCGCCATCAAGCCGCCTCCGCCGTTGCCAATGCTGCCGCCAAACCGGCCGTCGCTGGCAAGCGCATCGTGGCGGTGACCGCCTGCCCGACCGGGGTGGCCCACACCTTCATGTCGGCAGAAGCGCTGGAGACCATGGCCAAACAGCTGGGTCATCAGATCCGCGTCGAGACTCAAGGCTCGGTCGGTGCCCAGAACGCCCTGACTGCCGAGGAGATTGCATCCGCCGATCTGGTGTTCCTCGCCACCGACATCGAGGTGGACATGGCCCGTTTCGACGGCAAGCCGGTCTATCGCACCAGCACGGGCGCGGCGCTCAAGAAAACCCGTGCCGAGCTCGACAAGGCCTGGACCGAGGCGAAAACCTATCGCCACAGCGGCGCCAGCCAACCCAAGAAAGAAGAGAAGGCAGGCCCCTACAAGCACCTGCTGACCGGGGTCTCCTTCATGCTGCCCATGGTGGTGGCGGGCGGCCTTATCATCGCGCTCTCGTTCGTGTTCGGGATCGAGGCGTTCAAGGTGGAAGGCACCCTGGCCGCGGCCCTGATGAAGATCGGTGGCGGCTCCGCCTTTGCCCTGATGATCCCAGTACTGGCCGGTTACATTGCCTACTCCATCGCTGACCGTCCGGGCCTCGCCCCCGGCATGATCGGCGGCATGCTGGCAAGCTCGCTGGGTGCCGGTTTCCTCGGTGGCATAGTCGCCGGTTTCCTGGCCGGTTACAGTGCCAAGTACCTGAGCGACAAGGTGCGCCTGCCGGTGACCCTGGAAGCGCTCAAGCCGATCCTGATCATTCCGCTGTTTGCCAGCCTGTTTACCGGCCTGGTGATGATCTACGTCGTGGGTGGCCCGGTGGCCGGCATCATAAATGCCATGACCACCTTCCTCAACAACATGGGCTCCGCCAACGCCGTGCTGCTGGGTGTCATCATCGGCGCCATGATGTGCTTCGACATGGGCGGCCCGGTCAACAAGGCAGCCTACGCCTTCGGGGTCGGCCTGCTGGCCTCCAAAACCTACGCCCCCATGGCAGCGGTAATGGCCGCCGGTATGGTGCCGGCACTGGGGATGGGGATCGCCACCTTCCTGGCCCGCACCAAGTTCATCAAGGCGGAGCAGGAAGCAGGCAAAGCCTCCTTCGTGCTGGGTCTGTGCTTCATCTCCGAGGGGGCCATCCCGTTTGCCGCCAAGGATCCGATGCGGGTCATCCCGGCCTGCATGGTCGGCGGCGCCCTGACCGGTGCGCTCTCCATGCTGTTCGGTTGCGAGCTGATGGCGCCCCACGGCGGTCTGTTCGTGCTGTTCATCCCGCACGCCATCAGCAACGTCATGATGTATATCGTGGCGATTGCGGCAGGCTCGCTGCTGACCGGTGTCTCCTACGCCATGCTCAAGCGCGGTGAAGAGCAGGCCAAACTGGCCACGGCATAAGCCGCTAACCAGCAACACGCCATACAAGAGAGCGGCCTTTGGGCCGCTTTTTTATTGCCCACATTTATTGTCCAAAAAAGTGACGAGGGTAGGGCAACCTGGCTTGTGGTTAATGGATTAACCCTCTAGCGTGGGACCCCGAAGGGCGCCACTGCGCCTGCCGATAACCCGATCCCCAGGAGCAGATGATGATCCCCATGACCCCCCCCATTCTCGATTTTGCGACCGGCAAGCTCGGCGGCGCCGAACTGGTGGAAAAGAGCACCACCCTGGCCGACCTGCAGGGCCTCTTTGTTGACCCGCACGCCGAGGCGGCGCTTTCGCCTGATACCCGGCTCTATCGGGTCGCCATGTTGCCCGGCCATGGCGGCGAGGGGGATCTCAACATGGGGGTCACTTATCTGGCGGCGGGCCGGGTTGGCCAGGAGTTCTTCATGACCCGCGGTCATCTCCATGCGCGCGCCGAGCAGGCGGAATATTACTTCGGGTTGTGCGGGCAGGGGTTGTTGCTGCTGCAGGATATGGCCGGTGTCTGCCGGCTGGAGCAGGTCTTTGCCGGCAGCGTTCACCATATCCCTGGCCATGTGGCCCATCGACTCATCAACACCGGCGAGACGCAGCTCTCGGCGCTGGCGGTCTGGCCCGCCGTCGCCGGCCACGATTACGAAGCGCTGGGATCGCGCGGTTTTGGCCTGCGGGTGCTGGCCGGGGAGGATGGCACGCCCCGCATTGTCACTTCTCTGGACAAGCCACTTGAAACAGCGTATGCGGCGGCCCGCTAGGGGCTGCCGCAAGATTGGCGCACCACCAGGGTGGGGGGCAGAATGATGCTCTTGGCCGGTTCGTCGTTGCCGGCCATCCGCTCGAGCAGCAGTTCGCCGGCTTTTCGGCCGATCTCCCGCGACGCCACCGAGACGGTGGTGAGGGGCGGGTCCACCAGCGCGGTTTCCGGCAGATCGTCAAAGCCCACCAGTGCAAAGTCCTGACCGATGACCCGCCCCAGCTTGCGCAGCGCCAGAATGGCGCCGAGCGCCACCACGTCCTGATAGCAGACCGCCGCCGTCACCTCGGGATGCTGTTCCAGCAGCGCCGTGATGGCGCGGGTGCCTTCCACCCGGCTGGCGCCGCAGCCGATGATCCACTCCGGCCTTGGGGAGATGCCGTGTTCGAGCAACTTGCTCATGTAGCCGCCGAGGCGCTGGGAGCGACTGATGGAGGCGGGGTTGCCCCCGACAAAGGCGATGTGGCGGTGGCCCAGCTTCAGCAGGTGTTCGGTCGCCAGCTGGCAGCCCAGAAAGTTGTCGGTGCCGACGAAGTCGATCGCCACGTCCGGCACCGGCCGCACGATCAGAATGGTGGGCATGCGGCGGCGTTGCAGGCTCTCGAAGAAGCTGCGGGGAGTGGTCTGGGTGGCGCAGATCACCATGCCGGCGGCGTTGTTGCGCTGCAGCGAGTCGGTGAACTGCTGCTGCCGGGTGGCCGATTCCTCGCTGTTGGCCAGAAACAGCATCAGATCGTGATGCTCCATCTCCCGGCTGAGGCCCGCCGTCATCTCCGCATAGAAGGGGTTGGTGATGTCGTGCAGCAACAGACCGACCTGGTTGCTGCTCTTGTTGCGCAGGTTGGCGGCGGTCTGGTTGTAGACATAGCCGAGCTCGTCGATGGCCCTGAGTACCCGCTGGCGGGTGTGCTCGGAGATGCGCCCCTTGTTGCGCAGGGTCATGGAGACGGTGGCAGTCGACACCCCCAGATGGCGGGCGATGTCGGCAACGGTCACATTGCTCATGGGATGGATCCTGTCAGGAAGTAGGCCTCAAAGGTATATCGATTAACCTTTGTTTGTTAACTTGCCATGATGAAATTGCCGTCATGATCACATATCTCGCCCATTCTGGCGATCAAATACACCATTTTATGAGGTTAATCTTGTTTATCAGGTTGTGGTTAACAGGTTAATCGATTTATCTCTTTCGTAGGTGTCAACGAGAGAGCAAGCCAATGATTCATTCGAGTTACGTCTCCAACTACGACAAATTCCCGGAAGTGGTGGTCGCCGGCCATGAGGGCGCCGCCTGCGCGGGATGGGACGCGATTGCCCATGAGCTGGTGGCCAAAGTGAACGGGCAGAACAGGGCGAAAGTGGTTCTGGTGATCGACTGCTATCACGGCGTGGATCAGGACGAGCTGCGTAGCCAGCTGCTGACAAGGTTCGGGCCCCACACGCTCATCGAGGTGGAGCAGGCCCGTCTGCCCGAATCAAAAGTGCTGGCGATGCTGGAGCGCTTCATCACCGAGGACCGGGTGTTTGGCGTGCTGGCCCCCCACAAGATGGTGGAGTTTTTTGACCCGGCCGCGCTGGCTAGTCTGCAGCGGCAGGTCGCAGAGATAACCCGTGGCCTGGTGGTGGTGATGGGCAGTGGCGCCTCGCTGGTGGCGAGAGGGGATGTGCGGGTCTATGCCGATCTTGCCCGCTGGGAGATCCAGCAGCGACTGCGGCGCAAGGAGCTGGGTAACTGGGGGGCCGGCAACGAGGAGGAGGACATACTGCGCCGCTACAAGCGCGCCTTCTTCATCGAGTGGCGGGTGTTTGACCGCCATAAACTGGCCCAGCTGCCCATCATCGATTTCCTGCTCGACACCAACACTCGAGGCAAGCCGACCCTGGTGACGGGTCAGGCGCTGCTGGCGGGGTTGCATCAGGCGGCGCGCCAGCCGTTTCGGGTGGTGCCCTTCTTCGACCCCGGGGTCTGGGGCGGGCAGTGGATGAAGCAGGTGTGCGATCTGGACCCGGCCCAGCCCAACTATGCCTGGTGCTTTGATTGCGTACCGGAAGAGAACAGCCTCTACCTGCGCATTGGCGAGGTGCGGGTGGAGATCCCGTCGCAAAACCTGGTGCTGTGCGAGCCCTGCGCCTTGCTTGGGGAGCGGGTACATGCCCGCTTTGGTGCCGAGTTCCCGATCCGGTTCGATTTTCTCGACACGGTGGGGGGGCAGCCGCTCAGTTTGCAGGTGCATCCGCTGACCGAATACATCCAGCAGGAGTTCGGCATGCACTACACCCAGGACGAGAGCTACTACCTGCTTGATGCCAAGCCGGACTCTTGCGTCTACCTCGGCACCCGCACCGGCATCGACCCGCAGGCGATGCTGGCGGATCTGGCCGCCGCCCAGCGCGGCGAGAAGCCCTTCGATGACGAGCGCTTCATCAACCGTTTTCCGGCCCGTAAACACGATCACTTCCTGATCCCGGCCGGGACCGTCCACTGCTCGGGAGAGGGGGCCATGGTGCTCGAGATCAGCGCCACCCCCTACATCTTTACCTTCAAGCTGTGGGACTGGGGCCGGGTCGGGCTCGACGGCATCCCGCGCCCCATCCATCTGGTGCATGGCAGCAAGGTGATCCAGTGGGAGCGCGATACCGACTGGACCCGCGAGCACCTGGTCAATCGCATCGAGCTCATTGCCGAGGGGCCGGGCTGGCGCGAGGAGCGCACCGGACTGCATGAGCGGGAATTCATCGAGACCCGTCGCCACTGGTTCAGTGTGCCGGTGGAGCACGACACCGGCGGTACCGTGCAGGTACTCAATCTGATCGAGGGGCGGGAGGCGACGGTGGAGAGCCCCGACCATGCGTTCGCGCCGTTTGTGGTGCACTACGCCGAGACCTTCATCGTCCCGGCCTCGGTAGGGCGTTATCGCATCCGCCCGAGCGGCGAGAGTGAAGGGGCGACCATCGCCACCATCAAGGCCTATGTGAGGGGGTAACCAAGATGCTGAGGATCCTTATCGCAACCCATGGTTCACTGGCGCCGGCCCTGCTGGCCAGCGCCAGCATGGTTTACGGCGAGCTGCCCGCGGTGGCGACCGTCTCCCTCACCGAAGAGGGGGGGATCGAGGCCTTTCGCACCGAGTTTGAACAGGCCCTGCGCCGCCATGGCGCGGGGACTGACGGGGTGCTGGTGCTGTGCGACATGGAGTGCGGCACCCCCTACAACGTGGCGTGCCGCTTCGCGTTTGACCCCGAATGGCCACAGCCGCTGGCGGTGGTGACCGGGGTCAACTTCCCCATGCTGCTGATGAGCGCCGAGCTGCTGGATGCCGTGGATGTGCACGAGGCGGCCCGCCAGTTGCTGGTTCAGGCACTGGAATCCATGGTGATCGCGGCCCCGGCGGTTGCGCACCAGCAAGACGACAACTTCTAGGAGAGCGAAATGGCCATTTCATTTGTACGCATTGACGATCGGGTGATCCACGGTCAGCTGGTGACGCGCTGGGCCAGGGAGCTGCCTTGCGACGGCATCGTCGCGATCGATGACGAGGTGGCGGCCGATCCGCTGCTCTCCCAGGTGATGATCGGTGCCGTGCCGGACACCCGGGTGTGGCTGTTCGACGTGGCGACGGCGATTGCCAAGCTGCCCAAGGTGATCGCGAGCGACAAGCGCTACTTCGTGATCGGCAAGTCGCCGGTCACCCTGCAGCGGCTCTGCGCCGCCGGTATCTCCCTTGAGAACCACAACGGCAAGATCAACGTCGGGCCCATGAGTGCCCGCGAGCAGACCACCACCATAGGCCCCAACCAGTCGGTCACGGCGCAGGAGATCGCCGCCTTTGACTACCTCGCCGGCCTTGGCCACGACATTGACTTTCGGCTGGTGCCGGATGCCAGCCACTACAGCTGGGCGGATGCCCAGAAAAAGCTGAAATAGGGAGCAGACATCATGTTTCTGGAAGCAACACTCATCGGGATACTCTGTTATCTCGGTGCCCTCAGCAGCCCCTGGCTGCTGGGATTGACCGGGGGCTGGTACACCATCACCCGTCCGCTGGTCTCGGGCATGCTGGTGGGGGCCATCCTCGGTGATATCCAGACCGGGATCCTCATCGGGGTGGCGGTGCAGGCGGTCTATATCGCCATGGTGACGCCGGGTGGTTCCATGCCGGCGGATCTCAACTTCGTCGCCTTTCCGGCGATTGCGCTGGGCATCCTGTCGGGCAAGGAGCCGTCGGTGGCGGTGGCCATTGCCGCCACCATCGGCATCGCCGGCACCATTCTCTTCAACTTCATGATGGTGCTCAACTCCTACTGGAACCACAGGGCCGACGTGGCGCTGGAGCAGGGGGACGAGCAGGGGGTCTACCTCAACAGCGCCATCTTCCCGCAGGCCAGCAACTTCGTGCTGCGCTTCGTGCCCACCTTCATCGCCGTCTATTTTGGCAACCAGTACATCGAAGGTTTCATGAACAGCCTGCCGGAGCTGGTGATCCGCACCATGACGGTGGTAGGCGGCATACTGCCGGCGGTCGGCATCGCCATCCTGCTCAAGCAGATCATCAAGCAGAGCAGCATGCTGATCTACTTCCTGGTGGGCTTTGTCGGCATCGTCTTTCTCAAGCTCAACATGGTGGGGCTGGTGATGATCGGCGCCCTGCTCGCACTCATCCACTACAACTACAAGCCGGAGCCGCGCCCTGCACCGGCTGCCCGTGCTGCCACCCAAACCGACGATGAGGATGAATTCTGATGGACGCACAGCTGCAAGCGGGCCAGCCGGTGAACAAGGCGCCGGTGGCCCTCACTCCCAAGGATCTGCGTGCCTGCTGGCGCGCCTGGATGATGTACAACCTCTCCTCCATGAGCTTCGAGCGGCTCGAATCCTTCGGCTTCTGCCTTGGCATGATGCCGGCGCTGAAAAAACTCTATCCCGGCAAGGCGGAGCGGACGGAGGCGATGAAACGCCACGCCTCCTTCTACAACACCGAGCCTCAGCTTGGCGCCATCATCAACGGGTTGGCGGTGGGGCTGGAGGAGAAGCGGGCCAACGGCGAGCGGATCGATGGCGAGACCATCAACACCCTGAAAGTGGGGTTGATGGGGCCCATCGCCGGGATCGGGGATTCCATGATCCCGGGCATGCTGGTGCCCATTCTGCTCAGCATCGGCATGGCGCTGGCCGCCGGCGGCAGCGTGCTGGGGCCGCTCTTTTACATCATCAGCTTCAACGCCATCGTCATCACCGGCTCCTACATGCTGTTCATGAAGGGCTACCGGATGGGGACCGGCTCGGTGGAGGCGCTGGTGAGCTCTGAGTCGGTCAAGCTGCGCGAGGCGCTCTCCCTGCTCGGGGTCTTCGTGATGGGCGGGGTGGCGGCCAGTTACGTCAATCTCTCCACCGGGCTCGATTTTGTCACCTCCGATGGGGTCAACATCCAGCTGCAGGCCATGCTGGACGGCATCTTTCCCAAACTGATGCCGCTGCTGGTGGTGCTTGGTACCTGGTATCTGATGGCCAGACGCAATGTCTCGCCGGTCAAGGCCATGCTGGGGCTGCTGGTCGTGGCCTTTGTCGGGGTCGCCGTCGGGCTGTTCTAGGCCGTTCAAGGGTTGAGGTGAGCACAGACAGGGGAGAGCAGGGCTCTCCCTTTTTATGGGCTTGGGTGATGGGTTGGCTGGAGAGGTGCTGAGATGCATGACGAGATAAGAGAGGCCGCGCAGCGCTGCCGATGCTGGCTGGTGGAGGAGGCGCTACCTCACTGGGGAGCAAGCGGATTTGATTGGCAGCGGGGGCTGTTTGCCGAAGGGCTGGATGGCGCAGGCGCGCCGCTCTGGCAGCCCATTCGCTTTCGGGTGCAGAGCCGCCAGATCTATGTGTTCAGCCACGCCGCCCTGCTCGGCTGGTATGAGGGGGGCGAGCTGGCAGAGCGCTGCGCCAAGTTTGGCATGAGGCGCTTTGCTGATGGCGCCGGCAACCAGCTATTTTCCCTCAATGCAGATGGCTCGCCCGCCGACGGTGCGGTGTGCTGCTACGAATACGCCTTTGCCCTGCTGGCCGAGTGCTGGCTCTACCGTTTGAGCGGCGAGCCGCGTTGGCAGCAGCAGGCCGAGTCGCGCTATCAGGCCATCGAACTGCTCTTTGCCGATCCTGTGTATGGCGGGTTTCACTCCTGCTTTCCGCCAAGCGCGCTGCGCAGTCAAAATCCCCATATGCATCTGTTCGAAGCGCTGCTGGTGGCGGCGGAGAGCTTTGATGAGCCGCGCTGGCAGGGGCGCGCCCATCGGCTCTATCAGCTGTTTCGCCAGCGTTTTCTGGAGCCCGCCTTGCTGCGGGAGTTCTTCGATGAGCGGCTTCTCCCGACCCATCCCGATTCGCACCTGATCGACCCGGGCCATCACTACGAGTGGTGCTGGCTGCTGGCCCGTTACCGGGCATTGGCGCAAGGGTGGGAATGTGGGCCGAGTGAGCGCGAGATAGACGAGGGGATCGCCATCCTGACCCGCTTTGCCACCGCTCACGGCCACGGGCCGACCGGGCTGGTGCTGGATGAGCTCACCGATGACGGGCGGCCCCATCGGGCGACCAGCCGGCTCTGGTGCCAGACCGAGCAGCTCAAGGCGCTGCTGGCAGCCTACGAGCGGCGAGGGGAGGCTGAGATTGCGCACCGGATTGGTGAGGTTGTGGGGCGGATCTTTGACTATTACCTGATGCCGGCCCTGCCGGGTCAGTGGCTAGATCAGGTGGATGTGACGGGGGCGCCGTTGGCCGGCCATGCCCCGGCCAGCACCTTCTATCACCTGTTCGTGGCGTTCAGCGAGCTGGTGCGGGTGGCGCAAAGGGAGGGGTAAAGAGGGATAGAAGAAGGGCTGGGTTTAAAAATCCCAGCCCGGTTGCTCCGGCTGCTCGGGTTGGGCTCCCTCCAGCGCCTTGCGGCGGGCGGCTTCCACCCGGGCCTTGCGACCACGGCACAGGCGCATCACCTCTTGCTGCTGGGCATGGCTCATGGTGAGCCAGTTGAAGCGCTCCTCGCGGCTGCGCAGGCACCCCTTGCAGTAGCCCTTGTTGTTTACTTCGCAGACCCCGATGCAGGGGCTCTGCAGCGGGAAGATTTCGAGCTGTTCCATCCATGGCCTCTCACACCCTGTTACCTTGTTATAACCCAGAAGATCCCCTTTGGAGAAATCCGCCGTCCCAGGCCTGAAGGCGTTTGCTTTCCCCCTGCAAATTTGGCATCTTCCCCGCCGAACATAACCCTTGGTGTTATATGAGGACATATGAATAAACACGCTTACTGGCTGACCGCCGCAGTGCTGGGGTTGGCCGGTTGTGCGGGCAACTCTGAGCAAGCCCAGGTGCCCAAAAACAAACCCGATGCCAGATGTTTTCTCAACTGCGAGGTGCCGGAAAATCTGGGCAAGCAGTATCTGGACGGTCCCCTGCCTGACGATCTGGTGCGAGTGGAGCGGGTCAACAGCCGACAGCGCGCCGATTACAGCAAGTTCGGCCCCCAGAGCCGGCTGGTGCTGGAGCGCTCCGGCAAGATGACCCGTCGCTACGGCGAGCTTTACCATCAACTCTCCCGCTGGGTGGCCAATGGCGGCGATCCCGCTCAGATCACCCGTTACGGCATCAGCCTGGCCCAGCTGGGCGGCTCGGATCGGATGGGCAACGTGCTGTTCACCGGTTACTACTCACCGGTGCTGGAGGTGCGTCACCGCCCGGATGCCAAGTACAAGTACCCCATCTATGCCATGCCAAAATGCGGCGGGCGCTGCCCGAGCCGGGCCCAGATCCACCAGGGGGCCCTGGCCAACCGCGGGCTGGAGCTGGGCTACAGCAAATCCCTCATCGACAACTTCCTGATGGACGTGCAGGGCTCGGGCTTCGTTCACTATGGCGACGACGATCGGCTGCAATATCTGGGTTACAGCGGCAAGAACGGTCACGGTTATGTCAGCATCGGCCGGGTACTGATCGATCGTGGCGAAGTGCCCAAGGAGCAGATGTCCATGAAGGCCATCAAGGAGTGGGCCAACCGTCAGCCGGAGGAGAGCGTCAAGGAGCTGGTGGAGCAGAACCCCTCCTATGTCTTCTTCGAACGTCGCCCCACCAACGACGTGATCGGGGCCGCCGGCATTCCGCTGCTGCCGATGGCGGCGGTGGCTGCCGACAAGACCCTGCTGCCGATGGGCACGCCAATCCTAGCGGAAGTACCGCTGCTGGACAAAGAGGGCAACTGGACCGGCAAGCACCAGCTGCGGCTGTTGATCGCGCTGGATGTGGGCGGTGCGGTGAAGAAGGGTCACCTCGATCTGTACCACGGCATGGGCGAGAAGGCCGGTGTCGCGGCGGGGCATTACAAGCACTTCGGCCGGGTCTGGAAGCTGGGTCTGCACCATGGGCCGACCGCCGCGCCCTGGCTGTAAGGCCCTGTAGGGGCGGGTGGCGCATCAGCCGCCCGCCCACCAGGCAGAGAGATGGATGTAAAAAAGCCGCCGGAGCAATCCGGCGGCTTTTTGTTTGCTGACGCGAACCTGAAGGGGTCTCAGCGCTTCTTGATGTCCAGCCGGATGGCGCCCACCGGTTTGCAGCAGCAGGGCAGGCACTCACCCTGCGAGACAAAGGCGAGCGGCACGGCAGCATAGTGCACCTTGCCTGCCAGCAGCGGCGTGCGGCAGGCGCCGCAATAGCCGCTGCGGCACTGGAACTCCACGTGATGACCGTGGCGCTCCAGGGTCTCCAGCACGCTCTCGCCGGGATGGGCGTGCAGCACGCCATCCTGGGTATGCACCCGTGGCGCGCCTGCGTCGCTCTGGGCGGGGGCCGCGTGCGGGGCAGGGGTCAGCGTGCCGGTGGCGTCACTCACAGCTCGAAATCACCCAGGTCTTCGGCATTCACTTCGCTGTCGATCTGACCCACCAGGTAGGAACTCACTTCCACTTCCTGCGGGGCGACCTGCACGTTGTCGGACGACAGCCAGGTGTTGATCCAGGGGATCGGGTTTTGCTTGGCGCCGGCAAAGGCTGGCTGCAGACCCACCGCATTCATGCGCAGGTTGGTGATGTACTCCACGTACTGGCAGAGGATGTCCTTGTTCAGGCCGATCATGGAGCCGTCCTGGAACAGGTACTCGGCCCACTCCTTCTCCTGGATGGCGGCTTCCTTGAACAGCTCGAAGCAGGCCTGCTCGCACTCGGCAGCAATCTCGGCCATCTCGGGGTCGTCCTGACCGCTGCGCATCAGGTTCAGCATGTGCTGGGTCCCGGTCAGGTGCAGCGCTTCGTCGCGGGCGATCATCTTGATGATCTTGGCGTTGCCCTCCATCAGCTCGCGCTCGGCGAAGGCAAAGGAGCAGGCGAAGCTGACGTAGAAGCGGATCGCTTCCAGCGCGTTGACGCTCATCAGGCACAGATAGAGTTTCTTTTTCAGCTCGCGCAAGGTGATGGTCACGTCACGACCGGCCACCCGGTGGGTGCCTTCACCGTGCAGGTTGTAGAGCGCGGTCGCCTCGATCAGATCGTCGTAGAAGTGGCTGATGGAGCCGGCGCGCTTCAGGATCTGTTCGTTGGTGACGATGTCGTCGAACACCTGGGCGGGGGTGTTGACGATGTTGCGAATGATGTGGGTGTAGGAGCGAGAGTGGATGGTCTCCGAGAAGGCCCAGGTCTCGATCCAGGTTTCCAGCTCCGGAATGGAGACCAGCGGCAGCAGCGCCACGTTGGGGCTGCGACCCTGGATGGAATCCAGCAGGGTCTGGTACTTCAGGTTGGAGATGAAGATGTGCTGCTCATGGGGCGGCAGGGCCTGGAAGTCGATGCGGTCGTGGGAGACGTCCACCTCTTCCGGGCGCCAGAAGAAGGAGAGCTGCTTTTCGATCAGCCGTTCGAACACTTCGTGTTTTTGCTGGTCATAACGGGCCACGTTGACCGATTGGCCGAAAAACATCGGCTCCTTGAGCTGGTCGTTTTGGGTCTGGCAGAACGTTGAATAGGCCATGGTGATTTGAATGTCTTGAATAAGGGGAAACAGGAGGGCGGGAGCTTCATGCTCCCGCCCGGTTCATCAGATCTTGCAGGCGCCGCCGGCACAACCGTCATCTTGCAGATCGGTCTGGGCATCGTCCGCACCATCACGGGTGTTGTGATAGTAGAGGGTCTTGAGGCCGTATTTGTAGGCGGTCAGCAAGTCCTTCAGCAGCTGCTTCATCGGTACCTTGTTGCCTTCGAAACGGGCAGGATCATAGTTGGTGTTGGCAGAGATCGCCTGATCCACAAACTTCTGCATGATACCGACCAACTGCAGGTAACCATCGACGCTCGGTTGCTTCCAGAGCAGTTCGTATTGATCCTTCAGGCGGTCATACTCGGGCACCACCTGCTTGAGGATGCCGTCCTTGGAGGCCTTGACCGACACCAGACCGCGCGGCGGCTCGATGCCGTTGGTGGCGTTGGAGATCTGGCTGGAGGTCTCGCTCGGCATCAGGGCGGTCAGGGTGGAGTTGCGCAGACCCACGGTGCGGATCTCCTCGCGCAGCGCTTCCCAGTCCAGGTGCAGGGGTTCATTGCACAGGTTGTCCAGATCCTTTTTATAGGTATCGATGGGCAGGATCCCCTGGGCATAGGTGGTCTCGTTGAAGGCCGGGCAGGGGCCGAACTCGCGGGCCAGCTGCACGGAGGCCTTCAACAGGTAGTACTGGATCGCCTCGAAGGTGCGGTGGGTCAGCGCCAGACCGGAACCGTCGGAGTAGCGGGCACCGTTCTTCGCCAGGTAGTAGGCGTAGTTGATGACACCGATCCCCAGGGTACGGCGGTTCATGCTGCCCTTTATCGCGGCCTTGAGCGGGTAGTCCTGATAGTCGAGCAGGGCATCCAGGGCGCGCACGGCGAGATCTGCCATCTCTTCCAGATCTTCCAGCTTCTCGATGGCACCCAGGTTGAAGGCGGACAGGGTACAGAGCGCGATCTCGCCCTCTTCGTCATCCACGTTGTTGAGCGGCTTGGTCGGCAGCGCAATTTCGAGGCAGAGGTTGGACTGGCGCACCGGCGCCACGCTCGGATCGAACGGGCTGTGGGTGTTGCAGTGGTCCACGTTCTGGATGTAGATGCGACCGGTACCGGCGCGCTCCTGCATCATCAGGGAGAAGAGATCGACCGCCTTGAGGGTCTTCTTGCGAATGCTCGGATCCTGCTCGTACTTGACGTAGAGCGCTTCGAACTTGTCCTGATCCGCGAAGAAGGCATCGTACAGGCCAGGTGCATCGGACGGGGAGAACAATGTGATGTCGCCGCCCTTGATGAGGCGCTGATACATCAGCTTGTTGATCTGCACGCCGTAGTCCATGTGACGGACCCGGTTCTCTTCCACGCCGCGGTTGTTCTTCAGTACCAGCAGGCTCTCCACTTCGGTGTGCCACAGCGGGTAGAACAGGGTGGCCGCACCGCCGCGCACGCCGCCCTGGGAGCAGCATTTCACGGCAGTCTGGAAGTACTTGTAGAAGGGGATGCAACCGGTGTGGAACGCTTCGCCGCCACGGATGGGGCTGCCCAGACCACGGATGCGGCCGGCGTTGATGCCGATGCCAGCGCGCTGGGACACGTAACGCACGATGGCGCTGGCGGTGGCATTGATGGAATCCAGGCTGTCGTCGCACTCGATCAGCACGCAGGAGCTGAACTGACGGGTCGGGGTGCGCACGCCGCTCATGATCGGGGTCGGCAGCGAGATCTTGAAGGTCGAGACCGCATCATAGAAGCGCTTGATGTAGTCCAGACGGGTATCTTTCGGATACTTGGAGAAGAGGCAGGCCGCTACCAGGATGTAGAGGAACTGCGGGCTCTCGTAAATTTCGCCGGTGACGCGGTTCTGGACCAGGTACTTGCCTTCCAGCTGCTTGACCGCCGCGTAGGAGAAGTCCATGTCGCGCCAGTGATCCAGGTGCTGGTTCAGCTCCTCGAATTCGGCCTGGCTGTAGTCTTCCAGCAGGTGCTTGTCGTACTTGCCCATGTCCACCAGCTTGGCAACGTGCTGATAGAGGTGGGGCGGCTCGAACTGGCCGTAGGCCTTCTTGCGCAGGTGGAAGATGGCCAGGCGGGCGGCCATGTACTGGTAGTCCGGGCTTTGCTCGGAGATCAGGTCAGCAGCGGCCTTGATGACGGTTTCGTGGATATCGGCGGTACGGATGCCGTCATAGAACTGGATGTGGGACTTGAGTTCCACCTGGGAGACCGACACGTTGTCGAGACCCTCGGCAGCCCAGTCGAGCACGCGGTGAATTTTATCCAGATCGATGGGTTCTTTGTGGCCGTTACGCTTCGTCACAAACAAGTTCATTGGCTGATGACCTTTAGTTGATTCCCGAAAAACCATCGCACGGCGTTCGCCTCCAGGCCTGTGAGAGACGTGGGAGGTGGGGACCTATTGTGCGATGAATCACAAGATATAGTGTTATTTTGATTTCGAGCTACAAGATAGTGAGGTCGGCCCGGCTTTGCAATCTGTGGATAAGGGATTAGCTGTGGATAAATTGTGGGTGTTCCGCTCTGTGTTAGTGGACGCTCACAGCGAGTGGGTTTTCATCCGTCCGATCCGGTAAATGCAACTCTGATGATCGAACATGGAAAATTTAAATAACTTTTTTTGCTTGCGAAAAGGGGGTGTTTTTACTAGCAAATTCAGCCTGATTATCCCTTGTGCAGCAAGGGTCAAAAGGTGTCCGATCTCGCCGCTTCCCTGCTTGTCAAACCGCCAAAACGGGGGATCGCCAGCGATCCCCCGTGGTGACTACCGAGGCACTGCCGCGATCAGTCAACAGTGCTCATCTGGCCACCCTTTGGCGGCAAAGCTGCCTTTGTTATCCATCTCTGTTGTCTGCTTCCTGTACCAGAGGTGCCCGGCACGGGCTGGCAATCTCAGCCCAGCTCGTAGCGCAGCCAGTGGTGCAGGGCCTGCACGGTGTCAAAATGCAGATCGGCGCCCCACTGGGCCGGATCTTCGTCATCATTGAGATAACCCCAGCCGGCGACGGCGGTGCGCATGCCGGCGTTGCGGCCAGCCTCGATGTCGCGCACGTGATCCCCCACATAAAGGCAGTGGCTCGCCTCGACGCCAAGCTGGTCGCAGGCAAAGTACATGGGGGCGGGGTCGGGCTTGCGCACCGGCAGGGTGTCGGCGCTGACGGTGACACCGCAACTGGCGAGCGCGGGCAGGGCCGCCAGCAGCGGCTCGGTGAGAAAGCCCGGCTTGTTGGTGACGATGCCCCAGGGCAGCTGCTTCTCGTCGAGCCACTCGATGAGATCCACCATCCCTTCATAGGGACGGGTGCCAACGCAGAGGTTGGCGGCGTAGTAGTCGAGCAGGGCGGTGCGAAGGCGGGTGGCGCCCAGCTCTTCCAGCAGTTCGTCACCAAGACCGGCCCTGAGCAGCCCGAGCGCCCCGTGGGAGGTGGTCTGACGGATGATGTCGTCAGAGAGGGGGGCAAAACCTTCACTTATCAGTACGTGGTTGACGGCGGCCCCCAGATCGGGCGCGGTGTCGAGCAGGGTGCCGTCCAGATCGAACAGCACGCAGCCAAGGGGCGCAGCAGAGTGAGTCGTCATCAGCCTTGCTCCGGGCGCTCGAACGCCACCATGTAGTTGACGTCGACGTTGCGACCGAGCTTGAAGCTGTTGGAGAGCGGCGCGTAGTGCACCCCGCTCATGTCCCGTACCAGCAGGCCTGCTGCCTCACCCATGCGACACAGTTCGGCGGGGGTGATGAACTTCTTGTGGTCGTGGGTACCCTTGGGCACCATCTTCATCAGGTACTCGGCGCCGAGGATCATCATCAGATAGGCTTTCGGGTTGCGGTTGATGGTGGAGACGAACACCTTGCCGCCCGGGCGCACCAGGGTGGCGATGGCGCGCAGCACGGAGGCGGGATCCGGCACGTGCTCCAGCATCTCCATGCAGGTGACCACGTCGTACTGGCCGGGGGCCTCATCGGCGTGGGCCTCGGCGGTGATCTGGCGATACTCGAGCTCCACGCCCGCCTCGAGGGCATGGAGGCGGGCGACCCCGAGGGGCTCCTTGCCCATGTCGATGCCGGTGACCTTGGCACCCCGGCGGGCCATGCTCTCGGCGAGAATGCCGCCGCCGCAGCCGATGTCGAGGATGCGCTTGCCAAACAGGCCGCCGCTCTTGTCGGTGATCCAGTCAAGGCGCACCGGGTTTATCTGGTGCAGCGGCTTGAACTCTCCCTCCATGTCCCACCAGCGGGAGGCGATGGCTTCGAATTTGGCAATTTCTGTCAGATCGACATTGGCATCACTGTGCATTTTTTGATGATCCTGTGGCAAGGGCGCGCAGGCTGGGTGGGGCGCGCGCAATCTGTTGTCCTGGCGGGCATTATAACGGACGGACTTTGTCACACCAGCCCGACTTGTTACCGGATTTGTGGCTTAAGGTATTTGGCTCAGTGTGTTACCATGTCGCGCTGTTTAAGCCAAAGAACAACTAATTAGGGATTAAGGCTTTCTATGAGCGATCTGGCCAGAGAGATCACGCCGGTCAACATCGAAGAAGAGCTCAAGAGTTCCTATCTTGATTACGCCATGAGCGTGATCGTAGGACGAGCTCTGCCGGATGTGCGTGATGGCTTGAAACCGGTTCACCGCCGCGTTCTGTATGCAATGAACGAGCTGGGGAACGACTGGAACAAGCCCTATAAAAAATCGGCCCGTGTGGTCGGTGACGTAATCGGTAAATATCACCCGCACGGCGACATTGCCGTGTATGACACCATTGTTCGCATGGCGCAGGATTTCTCCATGCGTTACATGCTGGTCGATGGTCAGGGCAACTTCGGTTCGGTCGACGGCGACAGCGCCGCCGCCATGCGTTACACCGAAGTGCGGATGGCCCGCATCTCCCATGAGCTGCTGGCCGATCTGGACAAAGAGACCGTGGACTGGGTGCCGAACTATGACGGCACCGAGATGATCCCGGCTGTCATGCCCACCAAGGTTCCCAACCTGCTGGTCAACGGTTCCTCCGGTATTGCGGTGGGCATGGCGACCAACATTCCGCCTCACAACCTCACCGAGATAGTCAACGGCTGTCTGGCGTTGATCGAGAACGGCGACCTCACCATCGACGAGCTGATGACCTACATCACCGGCCCGGATTTCCCCACCGGTGGCATCATCAACGGTCGTTCCGGCATCGTGCAGGCGTACCGTACCGGTCGTGGCTCCGTCTATGTGCGTGCCAAGGCCGAAGTGGAGGTGGACGAGAAGACCAGTCGCGAGACCATCATCGTTCACGAGATCCCCTATCAGGTGAACAAGGCGCGGCTGATCGAGAAGATCGCCGAGCTGGTCAAAGAGAAGAAGATCGAGGGCATCAGTGCCCTGCGCGATGAGTCCGACAAGGACGGCATGCGCATCGTTATCGAGATCAAGCGCGGCGAGTCCGGCGAGATTGTGCTGAACAATCTCTACAAGCACACCCAGATGCAGACCACGTTCGGCATCAACATGGTGGCGCTCGATAACAACCAGCCCAAGGTGATGAACCTCAAAGAGATCCTGGATGCGTTCCTGCTGCACCGCCGTGAAGTGGTGACCCGCCGGACCGTGTTCGAACTGCGCAAGGCGCGGGATCGGGCGCACATCCTGGAAGGTCTGGCGGTGGCGCTGGCCAACATCGACCCCGTCATCGAGCTCATTCGCCACAGCGCGACCCCGGCCGATGCGAAAGCGGGCCTGGTTGCCCGTGGCTGGGAGCTCGGCAACGTGGCCTCCATGCTGGAGAAAGCCGGTGACGATGCGGCCCGCCCCGAGTGGCTGGAACCCGAGTTCGGCATCCGCGAAGGTCACTACTACCTGACCGAGCAGCAGGCCCAGGCCATCCTTGACCTGCGTCTGCACAAGCTGACCGGCCTCGAGCACGAGAAGATCCTGGAAGAGTACCAATCTCTGCTGGATCTCATCGCCGAGCTGCTGTTCATCCTGGCGAGCCCGGTACGGTTGATGGAAGTGATCCGTGACGAACTGCTGGCCGTGCGCGAGCAGTACGGCGACGAGCGTCGTACCGAAATCAGCATGTCCAGTGCCGAGATCAACATCGAAGATCTGATCACCCCGGAAGACGTGGTCGTGACCTTGTCTCACCAGGGTTACGTGAAGTATCAGCCGCTCTCCGACTACGAGGCCCAGCGCCGCGGTGGTCGTGGCAAGTCGGCCACCCGGATCAAGGAAGAGGACTTTGTGGAGCGTCTGCTGGTGGCCAACACCCACGACACCATTCTGTGCTTCTCCACCCGTGGCAAGGTCTACTGGCTCAAGGTGTATCAACTGCCGGAGGCGTCCCGTGGCGCTCGCGGTCGTCCGATCATCAACCTGCTGCCGCTGGATGAGGGTGAGCGCATCACCGCCATTCTGCCGGTTAAAGAATATGACGCCGACAAGTATGTGTTCTTCGCCACCGCCAACGGTACCGTGAAGAAGACCAGCCTGTCCGATTTCAGCCGTCCGCTCTCCTCCGGCATCCGCGCCATCAACCTCAAAGAGGGTGATGAGCTGATCGGGGTGGATATCACCGATGGCAGCAACGAGATCATGCTGTTCTCCGATGCGGGCAAGGTGGTTCGCTTCGCGGAAGGCAGCGGTCGCGCTGATGCCGATGCCACTGACGAAGTCGACACCGACGACGACGCCGGCAACGACGATGATGGCAGCGACAACGGCGAAGGCACCGAAAGCAAGGGTACCTTCAAGGGCGTACGTCCCATGGGTCGTACCGCTGCCGGTGTGCGCGGCATCAAGCTGGGCGCCGGTGACAAGGTGGTGTCCCTCATCGTGCCGCGTGGCGACGGGGCCATCCTCACCGCTACCGAGAACGGTTACGGCAAGCGTACTGCGCTGGACGAGTACCCGACCAAGAGCCGTGGTACCCAGGGCGTCATCTCCATCAAGGTGGATGAACGCAACGGCAAGGTGATCGATGCGATCCAGGTCGAAGATACCGACCAGATCATGCTGATCACCAACGGCGGTACCCTGGTACGTACCCGGGTGTCCGAGGTGAGCGTCATCGGCCGCAACACCGGCGGTGTGCGTCTGATCCGTACCGGTGAAGACGAGACCGTGGTCGGTCTGCAGCGCGTTGCCGAGAGCGACGAAGACGAAAACGAAGTGCTGGCCGTTGAAGGGGAGGTGTCTGAAGGCACCGATACCGCAGCGGACACCGGTGCTGTCGATGCAGGTGAAGCGGGCGACGAATAATCGCTCCCCTTTACCCGATACCAAAGAGCGGCCTCATGGCCGCTCTTTTCATTGGCTCGCTTGTCGCTGGCGTCCCCCGTTATCCTCCTTCCTTCTCTTCCTTTTTCCTCTGCCCAGTCTTGCCTGTCATGGCAGAAAGAACGGGCACAGCTTGCCAAGGCTGCCCTGATGGAAGCATGGCCTCGACACGGCTCCTTCATGTGAATGTCATCGCTCTGTCATGGCGGCCAGCCATGCGGCTTCCGTTGGAGAGAAACCACCATAGACGCAGGTAACACCTGCCAGGAGCATGTCATGACCAGCTGGGTAATGTGGGAGATCTGGTGGAGCCGGGTATGGGGCGAGGCAGAGATGGATGCCCGCGCAGGCGAACATGAACCTGAGGTGGCACATGAGCCAGCCCGTTTGCCCGCCGAGTTGATTGCCCGCAGCAGCAAGGCCAGTGCGTCGCGACCAAGGGGCTGAGACCTTGTCCGTGGCGGGCTTGATGGGAGCCTAGAACAGCCGCAACTGCTCGCCTGGGCGGATGAAGGCATCCTGGCGCAGCTGAAAGTGGCGCTTGCCGAGCCCGAGCCGTTTGGCGATCAACCGAAAGCGCTGGGCCAGCAGATCGGCAAACTGGCCTTCTCCCCGCATCCGGCTGCCGAAGGCGGGACTGTTGAGGGCGCCGTCCCGGCTGGCCCGTAGCTGGTTGAGGATTGCCTCCTTCTGGCCGGGATAGTGTTGCTCCAGCCAGTCACTGAACAGCGGCGCCAGCTCGTGGGGCAGTCGCAACAGGATATAGTCGGCGCAGTGGGCTCCGGCCTCGGCAGCGCCTTTGATGATCTGCTCGAGCTCGGGCTCGTTGAGCCGCGGGATCATGGGGGCCGTCAGCACACCGACCGGCACGCCGGCGCGGGCCAGTTTCTCCACCACCTTGAACCGGCCGGCCCCGGTGCTGGCTCTTGGCTCCAGCTGTCGCCGCAACGTCTCATTCAAGGTGGTGACCGACACCATCACCTGGCAGAGTCCCTCCCGGGCCAGCTCCGTCAGCAGATCGAGGTCGCGCAATATCATGGCGCTCTTGGTGATGATCCCGACCGGATGGCGGTGGACCAGCATCACCTCGAGCAGCTGGCGGGTGAGGCGATAGCGATGCTCGATGGGCTGATAGGGGTCGGTATTGGCTCCCAGCACTATGGTCTGCGGCTGATAGGAGGGTCTGGCAAATTCCCGGCGCAGCAGCTCGGCGGCATTGAGCTTGGCGAACAAGCGGGTCTCGAAGTCGAGGCCGGGGGAGAGCTCGAGATAGGCGTGGCTCGGTCTGGCGTAGCAATAGATGCAACCGTGTTCGCAGCCCTGATAGGGGTTGATGGAGCGGCTGAAAGGGACGTCGGGAGAGCTGTTGTAACTGATGATGCTGCGGGCGCAGATCTCCGTCACCTCGGTGCGGGGAGCGCTGGCGGCAAATGCCGCTTCCCACTCGGGTTGGGACCAGCCGTCATCGACCGCATCGACCCGCTGGCCGCTGAAGCGGTGATCAACATTGTGGGAACTGCCTCGACCTGCCATCGCATCGCACTAGTACTGTTTATATATACAGCCATCATGCTGACCCTCATTGCCGAATGCAAGCCCTGCCGACCCAGCCGGCCATAAAAAGCATGTCAAAGGGATCTCTTGCTTGATCGCGGCGCTACATTTCGTTTACATAGACGAAATGCGAACTGGATCACGGAAATCATCATGGCACCCATCACCTCCCGCTGGCTCTTCATCGCTGTCATCGCGCTGGTTATCTGGCGTCTGATCCCGCTCTCCACCGAGCAGGAGCTGGCCTCGGCCAATCGCGCCTGGCGCACCGGTCATTTCGATGAGGCGACCCGGATCTGGTCGCCGCTGGCCGAGCAGGGCCAGCCACGGGCCCAGGCGCTGATGGGCTGGAGCCATGAAGTGGGGCAGGGGAGCGAGCAGGATATCAGCCGGGCCATCACGCTCTATCGTCAGGCGGCGCAGGCGGGGGATGCCTTCGGCCAATACCGGCTGGGGGAGGTCTACCTGCGGGGGGCCGGGGTGAAGCGGGATCTGCGCGAGGCGTTTCACTGGATGGAGCTGGCAGCCAAGAACGGCGATGTGCCCGCCATGTTGAAGGTAGGGGTGCTGCATCTGATGGGGGTCAGCGGGCGGGTCGATCTGCCCCGTGCCAAGGAGTGGCTCTATCAGGCCGCCAAGCAGGGCAATCAGCTGGCGCTCAAGGTGCTGCAGGAGCTGGAACTGGCGCAGGAGGGGAGCTCCACGTTCGATTTCAACTGGCAGCCCCTGCTGGGGGAATAGCTGCCAAGCACTTCATCTGACTGTAGAAAATCTCAGCAAACCCGATACAGCCTTGCCTACTTCTGGTAGCATGGTCCGGTTTTTGGTTTGTCTTGCGACGTTGAACGGGTTGTTTGCGTCACGGGGCGCCTTCGCAAAGTGCTGTGGAGAGCCAGAACATCACCCATTTTTGAATGAATCTTTCCATCCCGCATGTGCCCTTTGGTAGGGGGCACCACTGTATAAGGAAACACACAATGCCAATCATTACTCTGCCTGATGGCAGCCAACGTCAATTTGCCCACGCCGTTTCCGTCATGGATGTGGCCGCGGACATCGGTCCCGGTCTCGCCAAGGCGTGCATTGCCGGTCGGGTAAACGGTGAACTGGTGGATGCCTGCGAGCTGATCGAAGCCGATGCCTCCCTGGCCATCATCACCGCCAAAGACGAAGAAGGTCTGGACATCCTGCGCCACTCCTGTGCTCACCTGCTGGGTCATGCCATCAAGCAACTCTGGCCCCAGACCAAGATGGCCATCGGTCCCGTCATCGACAACGGTTTCTACTACGACATCGATCTCGATCGTACCCTGACCGACGAAGATCTGGCGGCGCTGGAAGAGCGCATGCTGGCGCTGGCCGCCAAGGATTACGACGTCATCAAGAAGAAGGTCTCCTGGCAGGAAGCACGCGATGTGTTCGAAGCCCGTGGCGAGACCTACAAGGTCGAGATCCTGGATCAGAACATTGCCCGTGATGACCAGCCCGGTCTGTATCATCATGAAGAGTACATCGACATGTGTCGCGGCCCGCACGTGCCCAACATGCGTCACTGCCACCACTTCAAGTTGCAGAAGATGTCCGGCGCCTACTGGCGCGGCGACTCCAACAACAAGATGCTGCAGCGCATCTACGGCACCGCCTGGGCCGACAAGAAGCAGCTCAAGTCTTACCTGCAGCGCCTCGAAGAGGCCGCCAAGCGCGACCACCGCAAGATCGGCAAGCAGCTCGACCTGTACCACATGCAGGAAGAAGCGCCCGGCATGGTGTTCTGGCACAACGATGGCTGGACCATCTTCCGTGAGCTGGAAACCTTCATCCGCGGCAAGCTCAAAGAGTACGACTATCAGGAGGTGAAAGGCCCCTTCATGATGGATCGCGTGCTGTGGGAGCGTTCAGGTCACTGGGAGAAATACGCCCAGGCCATGTTCACCACCCAGTCCGAGAACCGCGAGTACGCCATCAAGCCGATGAACTGCCCGGGTCACGTGCAGATCTTCAACCAGGGTCTGAAATCTTACCGCGATCTGCCGCTGCGCATGGCCGAGTTTGGCTCCTGCCACCGCAACGAGCCGTCAGGCTCTCTGCACGGCCTGATGCGGGTACGTGGTTTCACCCAGGATGACGCGCACATCTTCTGTACCGAAGAGCAGATCATGGAAGAGGTGTCTGCCTGTATCCGCATGGTCTACGACGTCTATGGCACCTTCGGCTTCGAGAACATCGTGGTCAAGCTCTCCACTCGTCCGGAACAGCGTATCGGCTCCGATGAAGCCTGGGATCGCGCCGAGGCCGCGCTGGCCGAGGCCCTGGTGCTGAACGGTCTGAAGTACGATCTGCAGCCGGGTGAGGGGGCCTTCTACGGTCCCAAGATCGAATTTACCCTGCACGATTGCCTTGATCGTGCGTGGCAATGTGGTACCGTGCAGCTCGATTTTGCCCTGCCGGGCCGTCTGGGCGCCACCTACGTGGGTGAAGACAACGAACGTCATGTTCCCGTGATGATCCACCGCGCCATTCTGGGCTCGCTGGAACGTTTCATCGGGATCCTGACCGAAGAGTACGCCGGACTGTTCCCGACCTGGCTGGCACCGACCCAAGCCGTGGTCATGAATATCACCGACAATCAGGCCGATTATGCAGTGAAAGTAGCCAAAGCATTGAATGATGCGGGCCTTCGCGCAAAAGCGGACTTGAGAAATGAGAAGATTGGCTTTAAAATCCGCGAGCATACTTTGAAGCGAGTACCCTTCATGCTGGTCTGCGGCGATAAAGAAGTAGAAGCCGGCAAGATTGCAGTGCGTACTCGTAAAGGGGCTGACCTGGGCACTTATCCTGTTGAAGAGCTGATTGCTCTGTTGACCCAGGAAGTTCAGACCCGCGGACAAAAGAAAGTGGAGGAATAAGCTATAAAAGGCGGAAAAAAACTGGGCAAGCAACCGCAAGCCCGCGCTCACCGGATCAACGAAGAGATCCGTCTGAAAGAAGTTCGTCTGACTGGTCTGGATGGTGAAGCCATTGGCATCACCTCCATCCAGGATGCCTTGAACTTGGCCCTTGAGGCCGGAGTGGATCTGGTCGAGATCAGTCCGAACGCTGAGCCGCCCGTTTGCCGGATCATGGATTACGGCAAATTCCTCTACGAAAAGAGCAAGACCACCAAAGAACAGAAGAAAAAGCAGAAAGTCGTCCAGGTCAAGGAAATCAAATTCCGTCCTGGCACCGACGAAGGCGACTATCAGGTAAAACTACGCAACCTGGTTCGCTTTCTGGAAGACGGGGACAAGGCAAAGGTCACCCTGCGCTTCCGTGGTCGTGAAATGGCCCACCAGGAACTTGGTATCAAGGTTCTGGAGCGCGTCAAGAACGATCTGGAAGAGCTGGCCGTAGTCGAATCGTTCCCGAAAGTCGAAGGCCGTCAAGCTGTGATGGTCCTCGCACCTAAGAAGAAATCTTAAGGCCCACAAGAAATTGACTCATGGGGCTGGCCCCATGAGTCGGTTCGCCTTGCGATTTTGTTGTCACTCACAATGCGGAGTATGAAATGCCGAAGATGAAAACCAACCGGGGCGCCGCAAAGCGCTTCAAGAAGACTGGCTCAGGTCGCTTCAAGTGCAAGCACAACCACCTGCGTCACATCCTGACCAAGAAGAGCAGTAAGCGTAAGCGTCAGCTGGGACCGAAGTTCTTTGTTTCCGCTGCCGACCACAAACGTGTTGTCGCTTGTCTGCCGTACGCATAAGGGGGGATGTGAAAAATGCCAAGAGTTAAACGTGGTGTGACCGCTCGCGCTCGTCACAAGAAAGTAATGAAAGCCGCCAAGGGTTACTACGGCGCCCGTTCCCGTGTCTACCGCGTAGCGGTACAAGCGGTAACCAAAGCTGGTCAGTATGCCTACCGTGACCGTCGCCAGAAAAAGCGTCAGTTCCGTCAACTGTGGATTGCTCGTATCAACGCAGCAGCCCGTCAGAACGGTCTGTCCTACAGCCGTCTGATCAACGGTCTGAAGAAGGCTTCCATCGAGATCGATCGCAAGATCCTGTCCGATATCGCCGTTCACGACAAGCTGGCTTTCACCGCCCTGGTTGAAAAGGCCAAAGCAGCTCTGGTTTAATCCGGTTCTGTTATAAATGCTAAAAGGAGGCTCAGGCCTCCTTTTTTGTTGTCTGTCATTTGTCGCTTGCAGATGGTGATGACTCGACCATCATGATGGCCAAGCATATGGCTCCATATGCCATCAAACTAAAATTGTGTAGCCAATCACAAAGAAGAAGCCGGTCCGGCTCGAAGCCCTACTTGATAACAAAATGATTTCTAGGGAGAAAAGGGCACCTTAACTATGGTCAGTGAAGGGGCTTTTTTTGTATTATTCCCCTCTTGACCTTATTTAGCCTAAAGGCTCCTGTACCGGGAGTGGTGACGAGGAAGACATGCAACAGCTTGAAGAAGTAGTCGGCCAAGCCAGGGCCGAAATTGAGGGCGTAAGCGACATCGCCGCCCTTGACGAAATCCGGGTCAAATATCTGGGTAAAAAGGGCTTTTTTACCGAGCAGATGAAGGGCCTGGGCGCCCTGTCCGCTGAAGAGCGTCCCGCCGCGGGCGCCGTGATCAACCAGGCCAAACAGCAGGTTCAGGATGCCCTGAACGAGCGTCGTGAAGCCCTCGAAATCGCCGTGCTGAACCAGAAGCTGGCCGCCGAGACCATCGACGTCAGCCTGCCGGGCCGCCGCATCGAGAATGGCGGTCTGCACCCGGTGACCCGCACCATTGAGCGCATCGAGCGCCTGTTTGGCGAGATGGGCTTCAAGGTTGCCCGTGGTCCCGAGATTGAAGATGGCTTCCACAACTTCGATGCGCTGAACATCCCGGCTCACCACCCGGCGCGTACCGATCACGATACCTTCTACTTCAATCCTGATCTGATGCTGCGTACCCACACCTCCGGTGTGCAGATCCGCACCATGGAACATCAGCAACCGCCGATCCGCATCATCGCACCGGGCCGCGTCTATCGTAACGACTACGACATGACCCACACTCCGATGTTCCACCAGGTCGAAGGCCTGCTGGTCGACGAGCATGCCAGCTTCACCGAGCTGAAAGGGATCCTGCACGATTTCCTGCGCAACTACTTCGAGGAAGACTTGACCATTCGCTTCCGTCCTTCCTACTTCCCGTTCACCGAGCCGAGCGCCGAAGTGGACGTGATGGGCAAGAATGGCAAGTGGCTGGAAGTGCTGGGCTGCGGCATGGTGCACCCGAACGTGCTGCGTTCGGTCGGCATCGATCCGGAAAAATACTCCGGCTTTGCCTTCGGCATGGGCGTTGAGCGCCTGACCATGCTGCGTTACGGGGTCAACGACCTGCGTGCCTTCTTCGAAAACGATCTGCGCTTCCTCAAGCAGTTCAAGTAAGGGCGAGAGAACATGAAATTCAGTAAATCCTGGGTGATGGAGTGGGTCCGCACCGAGTTGAGTGACAACGCACTGGCCGAGCAGATCACCATGGCCGGTCTGGAAGTGGACGCCGTGGAAGCGGTGGCCGGCCAGTTCAACAACGTGGTGGTGGGTGAAGTGGTCGAGTGCGCCCAGCACCCGGACGCCGACAAGCTGCGGGTGACCAAGGTCAACGTGGGCGAGGCCGAGCTGCTGGACATCGTCTGCGGCGCACCGAACTGCCGCGCCGGCCTGAAAGTCTGCGTGGCCAAAGTAGGGGCGACCCTGCCGGGTGATTTCACCATCAAGAAAGCCAAGCTGCGCGGCCAGCCGTCTCACGGCATGCTCTGCTCCTTCAGCGAGCTGGGGATCGACGTCGATGCCGATGGCATCATCGAGCTGCCGTTTGACGCACCCATCGGCACCGATATCCGCGAATACCTCGCGCTCAACGACGTCAGCATCGACGTGGATCTGACCCCGAACCGTGCCGACTGCCTTGGCATCGCGGGTCTGGCCCGTGAAATCGGCGTGCTCAACAGCGTCGACGTGGTCGAGCCGACCTGGACGCCGGCTGTTGCCACCATCGATGCCACCTTCCCGATCCGGGTTGAAGCGCCGGCTGATTGCCCCCGTTATCTGGGCCGCGTCATCAAGGGGCTGAACCTGCACGCCCAGAGCCCGCTCTGGATGCAGGAGAAGCTGCGCCGTGGCGGCATTCGCTCCATCGACGCCATCGTCGATATCACCAACTACCTGCTGCTGGAATACGGTCAGCCGATGCACGCCTTCGATCTGGCGACGCTTGAAGGGGAACTGGTGGTGCGCCGCGCCCACGCCGATGAGCCTATGACCCTGCTCGATGGCAACGAGGTGAAGCTCAAAGAGAGCACTTTGGTGATTGCCGATGCCAAAGGTCCTGCCTGCATGGCCGGTATCTTCGGCGGTGATCGCACCGGTGTCTCCGAGACCACTACCGACATCCTGCTGGAGTGTGCCTTCTTCGCGCCGCTCTCCATCACAGGCCGTGCCCGTGCCTACGGTCTGCACACCGACTCTTCCCATCGCTTCGAGCGCGGGGTGGATCCGCAGCTGCAAGCCAAGGTGATGGACAGAGCCACCCGTCTGCTGCTGGACATTTGTGGCGGAGAGTGCGGCGGTGAAGCCGGTCCGGTCATCGAGGTCAAATCCGATGCCCATCTGCCCAAGGCTGCCCCCATCAAGCTGCGTCGCAGCAAGCTCGACAAGGTGATCGGCATCAGCGTGGCAGATGCGCAGGTGGTCGAGATCCTGACCCGTCTGGGTATGCAGGTGACGGTTGAAGCCGACGGCTGGACCGCGCTGGCCCCCTCCTGGCGTTTTGACATCGCCATCGAGGAAGACCTCATCGAGGAAGTGGCCCGCATCTACGGCTACAACAACATCCCGAACCTCAAACCCGCCGCCTCTCTGGCGATGGTGGAGCAGGCAGAAGGGCAGGTGACCTTGAAGCGCGTGCGCGACTTGCTGGTAGATCGCGGCTTCCAGGAAGCGATCACTTACAGCTTCGTCGATCCCAAGGCTCAGCAGACCCTGTTCCCGCAGAGCGATGCCATCGTGCTGCCGAACCCGATCTCGGTCGAGATGTCCGCCATGCGCGTCTCGCTGTTCCCGGGTTTGGTACAGGCCGTGGTTTACAACCAGAACCGCCAGCAGCCGCGGGTGCGCCTGTTCGAGCAGGGCCTGCGTTTCATCAAGGACGAGAATGCCGAGAACGGCATCCGTCAGGAGCCCATGCTGGCCGGTATCATCACCGGCAACCAGAGCGACGAGCACTGGGATATCAAGAGCCGCGCTGCCGACTTCTTTGATTTGAAAGGGGATCTGGAAGCGGTGCTGGATCTGACCGCCGAAGGGGCTACCTTCAGCTTCGAGCGTGCCGAGCACAGTGCCCTGCACCCGGGCCAGAGCGCGGCCATCCTGCGCAATGGCGTGGTGATCGGCCACATCGGCGTGATCCATCCGAGCCTCGAGAAGAAGCTGGGTCTGAAGAGTCGCGCCGTCATGTTCGAACTGGAGCTGGACAAGCTGACCCCGGCCAAGGTGCCGGTTGCTGCCGAGGTTTCCAAGTTCCCTGCCAACCGTCGTGACATCGCCGTGGTGGTTGATCGTCAAGTCCTGGCCGGTGATGTCCTCGCAGTAATTAAAAAAGTTGGCGGAAATCAGGTAGTTGGAATAAACTTGTTTGACGTATACCAGGGTGCTGGCATGGCAGAGGACAAGAAGAGCCTGGCCATCAGTCTTGTTCTGCAAGACACCCAGCGCACTCTGGAGGAGAAAGAGATTGCCGAGACCGTAGACAATGTCGTGCGGGCCCTTGGTGAAGAGTTGAATGCATCCTTGAGGGATTGATCTATGGCGCTTACCAAAGCCGACATTGCAGAGCACCTGTTCACCCAGCTGGGGATGAGCAAGCGTGAAGCCAAAGATATGGTGGAAGCCTTCTTTGAAGAGATCAGACAAGCGCTTGAGCGTGGTGAACAAGTCAAGATTTCAGGCTTCGGTAACTTTGATCTTCGTGAGAAGAACCAGCGTCCTGGACGTAACCCGAAAACCGGCGAAGATATTCCTATCAGCGCCCGGCGGGTGGTCACCTTCCGCCCTGGTCAGAAGCTCAAGGCCAGGGTCGAAAATGTTGAGCCCAACGAGTGACAAAAAGCCAGGCAACCGCCTGGCTTTTATTTTTTCATGAGAAAAACCAGCCTATTGCTAGGCCTGCTGCTGGCTACGCCACTGCAGGCGATGGATCTACCCCTCTCCACGGCGGCCAAGGCGTATGCCGATGCCACCAAGTCGCTGACCATCTGTTATCCGGCGCTGATCCGGCCGCCTTATCTCGAGGAATCGGGAGGCTTGCTGATCGATCAGATGGAACGGTTGGCAGAGCAGCTCCCTTTTCCACTCCTGCATGAGAAGCTGCCCAATTGGTCGGCGGTGCAGCGTGGCTTGCAGGAGGGGCGCTGCGATCTCATTCCCAATGTCGGCCCTTCGTTGCAGGCCCTGCCGGGCATGGCACTGAGCCGTGCCATGCTGGAGGCCGAATCCGCCATCCTCTATCGCGGCGATCTGGAGTGGGCGGCCTTCCTTGTATCCCCCATCTGGCAGGCGAACGAGGTGCTCAAGGCGCTTTATCCCCGCTCAACCCAGTTGCCCCTGACCGAGGCGGACAACTGGTATGCGGCGCTGGCGGCCGGCAAGGGGACCGCCTACCTCGGTGACTATCTGCAACTGCGCTACCTGATGCGCGAATATCCGGATCAGGGGCTGCGGCTGCGCCGCCTGCGCAGCGATGAACTGGTGGTGAGCTACCGGCTGATGATGCGCGACCAGCCCGAACTGCGCGAGCTCATCGATACCGCCATCCGTTATCTGCCGCCCGGAGCCCTCTACAAGGACCTGGACCGTTATCTGGCGCAGGGGGAGCAGGACATCAACCCGCTTCACTTCACCGACAAGGAGCAGGCCTGGCTGGTTGGCACCTCCCGCGCCATCAAGCTGGTCGTCAACCCGGATTTCATGCCCTACAGCGGTCTCGACGAGCAGGGGGAGCTCAAGGGCTGGAGCGCCGACGTACTGCGGCAGGTGAGCCAGCAGACCGGCCTCAACTTCCACGTGATCCCCACCGCCAGCAAGGAAGAGGCGCTGGCCAAGCTGCGCAGCGGTGAGGCAGACATGATGGCTGGCCTGCTGGAGACGCCGGCGCTGACCGATGCCTTCGACTTCACCCGCATCATGGCGCTCAATCGCTATGCCCTGGTCAGTCGCAAGGCGAAGTCGTTCGACACGCTGGCGGCGGTGAAGGGCGACATCGTGGTGCCCGCCACCCTCTATGACGAAGGGATGCTGGCCCGGCTGGATGGCGAACATCATTGGCGCAAAAGCGACACCCTGGCGCAGGGGCTTGCGGCGGTGCAAAGCGGCGAGGCCGATGCCATGCTGGCCGAGCTCTACCAGCTGCAATACCCGCTTCGCAACAACCAGCTGGACGGACTGGATATCAGGGAGCTACCTCAACGCTTCGGACTGGGCTTTGCCATCAGTCATCACAGCCCGCGACTCGCCGGGGTGATGGAGCAGAGCCTGATGGCCTTCACCAGCAGGCAGAACGACGATCTCAATCAGCGTTGGCGCAGGTTGGTGCTGACCCAGCAAGCCGGGGTCAGCTACGGGATCTGGTTGGGGTCGGTGTCGCTGGCGCTGTTGATCAGTGCCGGCGTCATCTGGCTGATCTGGCGCTCCCGCCAGCAGCTGGCCCGGGAAGTGAGCCAGCGTCAGGAGATGGAGCAGACCCTGGCGCTGGAGAGCCAGTTCAGGGAGTCCCTGTTCCAGGCGCTGCCGGTGCCGGTGTTTCTGCGGGACAACCAGGGCGAGATCATCAAGCGCAACAAGCAGGCCAAGCGGCTGGAGGCGCGCTACCTGGCCGAGCTGCACCTGCCAGAGGCTCAGTTGCAGGGGGGCGAGGGGGAGATGGCCCTGGGCGATCAGGTTTACTCCTATGCCCAGATCCCGCTTCAGCTTGGCAAGCAGTCGCCGGCAGGGGATCTCATCGCGCTCTCCAACATCAGCGCCCTGCGCGAGCGCACCCGCTTGCTGCGCCAGGCCGAGCGCCGCCTGCGGGCATTGACGAATACGGTGCCCGGGGTGGTGATCCAGTTCCTGCTGCAGCGGGAAGGCATCGCCCAGGTAGAGTTCATCAGCCGTGGCAGCTACGAGCTGCTGGGGCTGGCCAGCCAGCAGATCCGCCGCAATCCCGGTCAGGCGCTGGGCCGACTGGATCAACATGACAGGCGCAAGATGAAGGCCCCCATGCTGGAGATGCTGCAGGCCGGTCAGCCTTTTTCCTACGCGCTGCGCTATGAGCACCCGGGCAAGGGCACCCGCTGGCTGCAGTTCTACGGCCGGGGGCGCAGCCAGTCCGAGCAGGGCTGGCGGGTGTACGGGGTGGTGCAGGATGCGACGACCCGGGTCGAGCAGGAGCAGGCGCTGCAGGCCTCCCACGAGCGGGCCGAGCAGGCGGTGCTGGCCAAGGGGCGCTTCCTCGCGGCGGTGAGCCACGAAATTCGCACCCCCATGAACGCCATTCTGGGGTTGCTGGAGTGGCTCAGCCACACCTCCCTCAATGCCGAGCAGCGCTCGGCACTGGTCCACGTCCGTCAGGCGGGGGACGAGCTGCTGGGCCTGCTCAACGACGTGCTGGACTTCAGCCGCAATGAGAACCGGCAGTTGGCGCTCTCGCTACAGCCCACCGATCTGGTGGATTTGTGCGAGCACGTGGCGGCCGTGCACTGGTCCAAGGCCCGCTCCAAGCGTCTGCAACTGCGGCTGGATCTCGATCATCGACTGCCCGCCCAGGTAGAGCTGGATCCCCACCGGGTGCAGCAGGTGCTGCACAACCTGCTGGCCAATGCCATCAAGTTCAGCTCCCGTGGCGAGGTGGTGCTGTGGGCCCGCCGCGCTGGCTCCCAGCTGTTGTGCGGAGTGGACGACGAGGGGCCGGGCATCAGTGCCGAGCTGTTGCCGCGGCTGTTCCTGCCCTTTGAGCAGGGCGGGGAAGCGGGTCAGCCGCGGGCCCAGGGCACCGGGCTCGGACTTGCCATCTGTCGCCAGCTGATGGAGCAGATGGGTGGCGAGATCCGGGTCGAGCCGCGGCCGACCGGCGGCAGCCGCTTCCTCTGTGCGCTGCCACTGGTGTTGCTGCAGGAGATGCCGCGCTGGCGGCCAAGGGTGGCCAGCGTGCATGTGCAACTTGGCGAGGCGGAGCGGGACTATCTGCTGCCCTGGCTGGGTGAACTGGATTTGCAGGACGATCCGGCCGGCCCGGTATTGAGCGTCCGGCTGGATGAGCAGGGGCTGCGCTACTGGGACTGGCAGGGGGAACCCTGGGTGCCGGGCTCGGTGGTGAGCCTGATGCAGCCAAGGCTGGTGCCCTCTAGCCAGGGCATGATCACGCTGCCGGGGCAGGGGATGCGGGTGCTGCTGGTCGAAGATCACGAGGTGAACCGGGTGTTGATCAGCATGCAGCTGACCCAGCTGGGGGCCCGGGTGATCAGCGCGGCCAACGGCCAGCTGGCGCTCGATATCCTGCAGCATGAGACGGTCGATCTGGTGTTGACCGACCTGCAGATGCCGGTGATGGACGGCGCCGAGCTCTGCCGCCAGCTGCGGGACTCGCCCCGCTGGCAGCATCTGCCCACCTACGTCATCACCGCCGATCTCAGCGAGCAGGCGGCGGCGCAGCTGGCCAGCTGTGGTTGTCGCGGCCATCTGGACAAACCGCTGCTGCTCAAAGACCTGGCCAATCTGCTGCGCAGCCTGGGCGAGCCCGACCAGGCACCGGCACCCGAACCATCCCCTCAAAGCGACCTGCCGGCCGAAGGGGAGGTCTGGGCAGCGCGGGAGGTGTCGCTGCTGGCGCCGGAGCTTATCCCGCTCTATCTGGATGCGACCGGGCAGGATCTGGCCGACATTGAGCGCTGCGTCACACAAGGGGACGAGATGGCGCTTGAAGCCGCTTTACACAAGATGAAGGGGGCCGCCAAAATGGTGGGAGCCACCCCGCTTGTTCAGGTGATCGAGCAGTGGAAACGGGATCCACGGCAACCCCTGCTACCCCCGCTGCGGCAAGCTCTGGATGAGGTGTGCCGGCGACTACGTGAGAGGCTCTGACATGATCATCACAGATGAAGAGTTACTGGCGTTGCTGAACTCGGAAGAGACGGACGAGCGCCTGTTCCACCCCGTGACCATCTACGCCCTGGACGGGGTCGCCTACCGGACGGCAAAGGCCGTTGAGCTGCCCGAGTTCGCCACCTTACGCCGTACCCGCCCCGATGCCTGCTGGCAGTGGGAAGGGCTGTTTGCTGCCGGTGCCATCGCCCTGTTCGATCCCGACTCCCATGTGGGGGCTGGCTATCTGCCGCAGCTGACGGCGCAGGCCGAAGGTGTCTATCGCCTCACCGACGACTGGCTGGCGGGGGTCAATGGCCGCTACCTGGCGTGGCAGGAGTGGCTGGCCCAGACCCAGGTGCTGCTGCTGGAGGATCACCCGTTTCAGGGGGCCCACATCCAGCAGGAGATCAAGGGGCTGGGGGTGCCCTGTCAGTGGGTGCAGGATGGCAACGCCTGCATCAAGGCGCTGGCCGGCGGCGAGGTCAAGCTGCTGGTGAGCGATCTCAGTCTGGTGGAGCAGGATGCCATCAGCCTGCTGATGAGCCAGCCCCAATACCAGCACAGTGGCTTGCCCATCGTATTGCTCTCGGCCCACGATCAGACCCTTATCGACGGCGCCCGCCGCCTGCTGCACGACGCCGGTTTCAACGTGCTGGCCGCCCTGGCCAAGCCGCTGCTGGCCGACGATCTGCTGCGGCTGCTCAAGACACTCTATCTGGGGCCGCAGCGTCAGCGCCGCTTGAGCGGTCTGCGCCGCACCATCCGCACCTGGCAGGGAGAAGAGAAAGGACTGCTCGGGCTCTTATCCGATCCTCCGTCGCCCTTGCCCATCTGGCTGGCGGTGACCGGCTTGCCGCCGCGCTGGGAGCGGGTACGCGAGTGGCTGGTCCAGCAGGATCGGGAGCCTGGCGAGCTCACCCTGCTCATCCACCGGCGCGACCACCTGTTGAGCCAGGCGGAGCGCTTTGCCCTGGTGCTGCAGGCCAGTCTGGCGGGGGCCAAACTGGCACTGCTGCTGGACAACGATCAGCACATCCCGTTCGACTTGCTGGAGCGGATGCCGCTACAGCACCTGCTGCTGGGACAGAGTCTGCTGCCCGGGCTGGAAGCCATGACCCCGGACTCCCTGCTGGGGCGTTTCATCAATCGGGCCAGGGAACTGGGGATCGCCCTCTATCTGGACGATCCCTTCAACCTGCTGGACAGCAATCTGTGGCGCGATCAGGGCGTGGCGGGGCGCTGGTAGACGGTGGCCCGCTACCTCTGCTGGCCACCGGACGAGGCCCGGCTGCGACGCGCCCTGGCCGGCTGGCTGCATCCTCATTCCCGGGCTGCCCTGCCACTGATGATGGAGGTGGGGGGCATTCCCTGCCGCTTGCAGGAGCTGGCGGGGGCCGATCCCGAGCGGATCAGGGCCGCCTATGGCGAGCTCAGCGAACAGAGCGTCTACCTGCGTTTCATGCGCGCCAAGCAGATCCCGAGTGACGAGCAGCTCGCCTTCTTCCTCGATTACCCCAAGGAGCACCAGATCGGGCTGCTGCTGACCGACGGTCAGGGGCGACCGCTGGCCCAGGCCCAGTCCATCCGGCGGCGGCTGCACCCGGATCGGGCCGAGTTCTCCTGCATCGTCGCCGATCACTTCCAGCACCGGGGGGCGGGACGGCGCATCCTGCTGGCGCTGGCCTTGCTGGCGCGCGCCGAAGGCATTCGCGAGTGGACGGCGGAGGTGCTGCCCCAGAATCGCCCCATGCTGGCGCTGCTGCGCGGGCTGGGCTTGCCGCTCACCCTGGTGACGGGGCGGGAGCTGGTGTTCGTGCGACTCGATCTGAGCGTGCTCGACACCCTGTAACCGCGTCATAAGACCAAGGGCGAATAGGCCGGTTTTTCACCCTGTGCTAAGGTCAGCCAGAGAGGTCGTCAGAGGGAGTCAGTCATGGTGCAGTCAGCGAAACACATCGTCATTCTTACCGGTGCCGGGATCTCGGCCGAGTCGGGCATCAAGACCTTTCGCGCCTGTGACGGTCTGTGGGAAGAGCACAGGGTCGAAGACGTGGCGACGCCGGAGGGCTACGCACGGGATCCCGCCCTGGTGCAGGGCTTTTACAACTCCCGCCGCCACCAGCTGCAGCAACCCCACATCCACCCCAATCCGGCCCACTATGCGCTGGCCAGGCTCGAGCGCCTGCTGCCGGGCTGCGTCACCCTGGTGACCCAGAACATCGACAACCTGCACGAGAGCGCCGGCAGCAAGAACCTCATCCACATGCACGGGGAGCTGCTCAAGGCGCGCTGCCCAGGCTCGGGCCAGGTGATCGAGTGGCGCGGCGATCTGCAGCAGGAGGAGCTGTGCACCTGCTGCCAGTTTCCCCAGCCGCTGCGCCCGCACGTGGTCTGGTTCGGCGAGATGCCGCTCGGGCTGGATCGCATCTACAGCGCGCTGGCCCAGTGCGATCTGTTCATCTCCATCGGCACCTCGGGCGCCGTCTATCCGGCGGCAGGTTTCGTGCACGAGGCGGGATTGAACGGGGCTCACACCATCGAGCTCAATCTCGAACCGAGCGAAGTGGGCAGCCAGTTTGACGAGAAGCGCTACGGCCCGGCCTCGTTGCTGGTGCCAGCCTACGTGGATGAGCTGCTGCAAAGCTGCGGCGTCCACCAGCCAGCGCAGATCGAGGGCCACAACTGGATGGAGATGCGCGGTCCCTGAGCTATTGTGCGACTGGACAGTTGCAATGAACCGGTGAAATCGCCACACTGGCAGCCACAAAAAATGGGACGCAGTTGGCGCAAATTACCATGACAGCAGTAAAGCAATGGATCGCTTTTTTCCTCCTGATGCTGGCCAGTGCCGGTGCATCGGCCTCGATCCCCCTGATGACCCTGGTGCTGCCAGGTGGCCAGTCAGTGACCCTCGATGAGGCGGCCCTGTCCGCTCTGCCGCAGACCGAATTCACTACCACCACCCCCTGGACCCAGGGCGCCCACCACTATCGCGGGCCGACCTTGGCAGCCGTGCTGGCGGCGCAAGGGATCCTGGATGCCCGCAAGATCGCCGTCTCGGCCCTCAACGGCTATCAGCAGGTGGTGGATCTGGCCCTGTTCGACGGCGTGCCGCTGACCCTGGTGCGCCAGGAGGACGGCAAGCCGCTGACCCGGCGCAACAAGGGCCCGCTCTGGCTGCTCATTCCGTTCACCACCTATCCCAAGCTGGACGTGCCCGCCATCCACAACTGCATGGTGTGGCAGGTAACCCGCATCGAGATCGTTGATTGATGGGGCTATCCCGCCACAAACTGCTGTTGGTGGCGGTGTCGCTGCTGTTTCTGCTCTCCTCGGGCAGCAGCCTCTATCTGCAGCATCGCCAGGAGCAGCTGGTCGATACCTTCTACCGCAATATCCACTGGAACATCAGCCAGGTGATGCTGGAATCCCAGCGTTTCCTCTATGACCTGCAGCTCTACCGGGCTGGCCGGCTGACGATGGAGACCCTGAGCCTCGATTACGATCTGCTGTGGAACCGGCTCGATATCTTTCTCATCAGCAGCGAAACCGCCGAGGCGCGCCAGCGGCACGGGCTCGGCAAGGCGCTGGCCGGACTGTTCGAGCAGATCAAGCAGCTCGAACCCCAGATGGAGGCCGGTGCGCTGCGCGAGGGGGCCGAGCTTGCCCGCATGCAGGAGGCGATCGCCAGCCAGACCCGTTTCATCGAGCAGATAGGGGATCAGATCCTCTCCGGCCAGGAGCGGGAGCGTTCAGTCAGCCAGATCCGCAGCAGCCTGTTCTGGCTGCAGATCTGGCAACTGATCCTGCTGCTGACCGGCGGCGCCCTGGTGGCTGCCCTCATTCGCGCCAATCTGGCGAATCGCCGGCTCGCCCTGCTCGATCCCCTGACCCGGCTTGGCAACCGCCGTGCCCTGCAGGAGCAGCTCTCCCGCGCCCTGCATGCTGGCGAGGCGAGCGCCTTGGTGGTGCTCGATCTCAAGCGCTTCAAGCAGGTCAATGATCTGCTCGGTTATCAGGTCGGTGATCGGCTGTTGCAGACGGTGGCCGACAAGCTGCAGCAAGCCCACGATGGCCACGCCTACCGGCTCGGCGGCGACGAGTTTGCAGTGGTGTTGACCAGCGCGGATGGCGCGCTGGAAACCCGTATTCATGAGCTGGTGAGCCTGCTCCATTTCGAATTCGTGACTCGGGAGTGCAGCTTCGATCTGGCCTGTCGGCTTGGGGTGGCCAAGGCGCAGCAACAGGATGCCGGCCGGCTGCTGGATCAGGCCATCCTGGCCCTCAATCAGGCCAAACGCAGCCAGGAGGGGGACATCTGCTGGTTTGAGCCGGCCATGCTGCAACAGTTGCAGTTGAGCCAGCATCAGCTTCATCAGCTGCGAGAGTGGCTGGCCGGGCGGGAATCAGCACCGCTGCGAGTGGCGTTGCAGGGACTGACGGACGGGCAGGGCAACGACCTGTGGCAAATGACGCTCTACTGGCGTGAGCAGGGGGCGCCCTGTCCCATGCGCTGGCTGCAGGAGTGCGGCGTGCTGGGGCCCGTGCTGGCCCGGCTGCTGCAAACGCACGACGCGCAGCATGCCGATGGGCGGGCGTTGTTGCTTCCGCTCGACAACCAGGCCCAGCTGGCCCATGTCGTGGCCTATCTGCCGGCTGCATCCCGCACACCGCGGGTGCTGCTGATGCCGACGCTGTTGCCGGATGCAGCCTTGTTGGCGGGATTGCGGCAGCAGGGTTGCACCCTGGCGCTCAGAGACATTGGCAGCGCCACCCCGGCCCAGCTGGCGGCCGGCTGGCCTGTCCGCTACTGGTTGCCAGATGACGCGGAGCACAGTGAACTGTTGCAGCCGCTGGCCCGGCGACTGGGGCTGGTGCAACTGCAGGTGCTGGCGGGCAGTGAGGCAAGGCAGCTGGCTTGAGCACACAGAGCGGTATTGAACCGGCCAGAGACAACACGCAGCAAGGCGACCCCAGGGTTGCCTTGCGCTTTTATTGCAGGTATTGCAGGTGAATGTCAGGGGCGGGGGGCGCAGGAGTCCCTGATCACCAGGTCTGGGTCGACGGTGATCAGATGATCCGCCACCGCCTCGCCGTTGATGCGCGCCAGCAGCCGGGTGACGGCGAGGCGCCCCAGCTCCTCTTTCGGCTGATTGACGGTGGTGAGCGGCGGCGACATGAATTCGGCCAGCGCCACGTTGTCATAGCCGACGATGGAGAGATCGCGCGGGATCACCAGCCCTGCCTGATGAGCGGCGCTGATGGCCCCCATCGCCATCATGTCGTTGCAGACGAACAGCGCGGTGGGGCGCTCGGGCAGCGCCAGCAGGCGGGTCATCGCCTGATGACCGCTGGCGCAGTCGAAGTCACCCTCCTGGACCCACTGTGGGTTGACGGTGAGCCCGGCCTCCTGCATCGCCTGCTCGAAGCCTGCCTGACGCTGGTTGGCGGGGGCGCGGCTGTGGGGGCCGGTGATGCAGCCGATGGCGGTGTGACCCAGCCCTAGCAGGTGGCGGGTCGCCAGGTAACCGCCGCGATGGGAGTTGTCGGCGATGAGATCCACATCGGCGCTCTCCATCCCCCAGTCCATCACCACCACCGGCAGGCTCTTGAGCCAGTCGAGCTGGTTGAACACCTCCTGCTGCCCCTCGCTGCACATGATGAGCAGGCCGTCGACCCGTTTGCGCAGCATCATCTTGAGGTAGGACAGGGCCGTCTCGGCCTGTCCCTCGGTGTTGCCCAGCATCAGGTTGTAGCCCTGCTCGAAGCAGTAACGCTCCACCCCGCGCACCACCTCGGCGAAGAAGGGGTTACTGGAGGTGGTGACCAGCATGCCGATACTGTTGGTCTCCTTCACCTTGAGGCTGCGGGCCACCAGGCTCGGGGCATAGTTGAGATCGCGCATGGCACTGAAGACCCGCTCGCGGGTCTCCTCGGCGACGAAACGGGTCTCGTTGATGACGTGGGAGACGGTGGTGGTCGACACCCCCGCCAGCGCCGCCACCTCCTTGATATTGGCCATCAGTGCCCCTGCGCAGTCTGCTCAAGCAGGAAGGTGTCGACCTCCTGCTTGCTCGGGATGGAGCTCTGGGCACCAAACCGGGTGACGGAGAGCGCCGCGGCGCCGTGGGCAAAGCGCACGGCAGCGTCAAAGTCGGCGCCGGCGAGCTCGGCCGCCAGCAGGGCGCCGTTGAAGGTATCGCCGGCCGCTGTGGTGTCTACTGCTTTCACCCGAAAACCCGGAATGAGCACTTGTTGCTGCCCCTTGCTGCAATAGACTCCTTGCGACCCCAAGGTGATCATCACCTCCCCGATGCCCATCTGGTGGAAGCGGGCAGCCGCCTCGGCTGCGCTCGCCTCGTCGGTGACCTTGACGCCGGTCAGCAGCTCGGCTTCGGTCTGGTTGGGGGTGATGAGGTCGACCAGTGCCAGCAGTTCGCTTGAGAGTGGGCGAGCGGGGGCGGGGTTGAGCACCACCCGGGTGCCGTGGGCGCGAGCCAGCCGGGCGGCTTCCAGCACGCTCTCCAGCGGCACTTCCAGCTGCAGCAGCAGGGTGTGGGCGGCGGCGATCATCGTCTGGTGGCTTTTCACTACGGCCGGGGTGAGGGCGCCGTTGGCTTCGGCGGAGATGCCGATGCTGTTCTCCCCCTCATCGCTCACATAGATGATGGCGATGCCGGTGGGGAGCTTGGGATCGAGTTCGACGGCGCTCACGTCGATGCCGTTTTTGGCAAAGCCGGTCTTCATCTGGTGGCCGATGGCGTCATCGCCGATACGGGCGATAAAGGAGACTTCGGCACCTAGCCGAGCGGCGGCCACCGCCTGGTTGGCGCCCTTGCCACCGGGCACCACTTGATAGCTGTGGCCGGTCAGGGTTTCACCCGGGCGAGGAAAGTGGGGAACGCGCAGCACGTGGTCTGCATTGACACTGCCCAGAACGACGAGACGATTCATGTTGAGTACTCCTGATGCATCTTGGCATGGACACGAAAGCCGGATCCAGGCCGGGAGGCACCGTCAACCTTGAGTGAAAAGGGGGAGGCGAACCTCCCCCGTCAACTTACTTGCTGACCACTTGCAGCGGAACCGGGATGGATTTTTCCACCGGCTGGCCCTTGAGCACTTTGTCGGCGGTTTCCACGCCGATGGCGCCGATCAGCGCGGGCTGCTGGGCCACGGTGGCGGCCAGTTTACCCTTGGCCACGGCGGCCTTGCCATCGTCGGTGCCGTCGAAGCCGACGATCATCACCTCTTTGCCGGCGGCCTGCACGGCGCGGATGGCTCCCAGCGCCATCTCGTCGTTCTGGGCGAACACCGCCTGCACGCTCGGGTGAGCGGCCAGCAGGTTCTCCATGACGTTCAGACCCTTGGTGCGGTCAAAGTCGGCGGGCTGGGAGGCCAGCACTTCCAGCTTGTTGGCGGCCACGGCCAGGGCAAAGCCTTCGCCGCGGTCACGGGCGGCGGAGGTACCGGCGATCCCTTCCAGCTGGATCACCTTGGCACCGGCACCCAGCTTCTGGGTGATGAAATCGCCGGCCAGTTTGCCACCTGCCACGTTGTCGGAGGCGATGTGGGCCTTGACGTCACCCTGCGCCGCGCCGCGGTCCAGGGTCAGCACCGGGATGTTGGCCTTGTTGGCCAGCCGGATGGCGTTGCCCACCGCTTCGGAGTCGGTCGGGTTGATCAGGATGGCGTTGACCTTGCGCACGGTGAGATCTTCCATGTTGGAGAGCTCCTTGGCCGGGTCATTCTGGGAGTCCAGCACCACCAGCTCGTAGCCAAGCTCCTTGGCCTTGGCTTCGGCCCCTTCCTTCATGGTGACGAAGAAGGGGTTGTTGAGGGTGGAGACCACCATGGCCAGGGTGTGATCGGCGGCCTGGGCGGTGCCCAGCACGGACATGATGGCGGCAGCGAGCAGGGTATTGAGCTTTTTCATCATTTCATTCCTTGTGTGTGCTTACTTGCTTTTGTTATCGATCATCACGGCGAGCAAAATCACGCTGGCCTTGGCGATCATCTGGTAATAGGACGATACATCGAGCAGGTTGAGGGCATTGTTGAGGAAGCCGATGATCAGGGCACCGATCAGGGTTCCCATGATGCGGCCCTTGCCCCCCATCAGGCTGGTGCCACCCAGCACCACGGCGGCGATGGCATCCAGCTCGTAACCCATGCCGGCGGTCGGCTGGGCGGAGGAGAGGCGGGAAGTGACGATGAGCCCGGCCAGTGCCGACAGCATGCCGCACAGACCATACACCGCGAGCTTCACCCGGTCCACATTGATGCCGGAGAGGCGGGTGGCCGATTCGTTGCCGCCGAGGGCATAGATGTAGCGACCCAGGCGAGTGTGGTTGAGCATGAACCAGGCCAGCAGGAAGACGATGGCCATCAGCCAGATGGGCACCGGCAGACCGAACAGGTAACCGGTACCCAGCCAGGCGAAGTGATCGGCGCCGTCACTGAAACCGGTGGAGATGGGGCGCCCCTCGGTATAGACCATGGTGACGCCACGCAGGGCGGTCATGGTGACTAGGGTGGCGATGAAGGCCTGCACCTTGCCCTTGGCAATGATGAGGCCGCTGATGCCGCCAAGCAGGGCACCGGCCCCCAGGGTGAGGGGGATCACCAGGGCGATGGGCAGCTCCATGGCGACCATGGTGGCGGCCAGGGCGCCGCACAGGGCCAGCACCGAGCCGACCGACAGATCGATGCCGGCGGTGAGGATGACCAGCGTCATGCCGACCGCCATGATGGCGTTGACCGAGGTCTGGCGCAGGATGTTGAGCAGGTTGTCGGCGGTGAAGAAGTTGGGGCTCAGGAAGGAGACCACGCCGATCAGCACCAGCAGCGCGACCAGGGATTTGTTCTCGATCCACCAGGCCTTGCTCATGACGCCGCGGCGGGAAAGGGTTTGGGTTGTCATTGTGCTGCCTCTTGCTCTGCTTGCCACTGTTTACCGACTGCCGCTGCCATCAGCTTCTCCTGATTGGCATCGCGGGTGTTGAATTCTGCGCTGATGCGCCCTTCGTGCATCACCATGATGCGATCACTCATGCCGAGCACTTCCGGCATTTCGGAGGAGACCAGGATGATGCTCATCCCCTCCTTCTTGAACTGGTTGATGAGCTGATAGATCTCCTTCTTGGCGCCGACATCGACGCCGCGGGTCGGCTCGTCCAGGATCAGCACCTTGGGCCTTGTCAGCAGCCCCTTGGCGATGGCCACCTTCTGCTGGTTGCCGCCGGAGAGGAGCTTGATCAGCTGATCCTGACTCGGGGTCTTGATGTTGAACAGGCGCACATAGTCGCCCACCGCCTGGCGCTCGGCCTGGCCGTCAATCTTGCCGTGGCTGATGAACTCGCCAAGGGCGCACAGGCTCATGTTTTCGCGCACCGACAGCTCCAGCACTAGGCCGTCGCCCTTGCGATCCTCGGAGATGTAGGCGATGCCGGCGGCCAGGCCATCGGCCGGGCTCTTGGGGACTAGAGCATGGCCATCCACCGTAATGTCACCGGCGCTGATGGGGCTGGCACCGTAGATGAGCTTCATCAGCTCGGTACGCCCGGACCCCATCAGGCCGCTGAAGCCCAGAATTTCACCCTGACGCAGGGAGAAGCTCACCCCGCGCACGCCGGGGCCGGCCAGATCCTTGACCTGCAGGCTGACCGGGCCGAGCTCGCGGACGAGGCGCGGGTACTGCTCTTCCAGCCGGCGGCCCACCATCATCTCGATGATCCTGTCTTCGTCGAGCTCGCTCACCGCCTGCTCGCCGATCCACTTGCCATCGCGCAGCACGGTGACCCGATCACAGATCTCGAAGATCTCCTTCAAGCGATGGGAGATGTAGACGATGCCGCAGCCCTGCTCACGCAGCTCGCGGATGACCACGAACAGCTGCTCGGTCTCGGTGTCGGTGAGGGCATCGGTGGGCTCGTCCATGATGATGACGCTGGCATCGAACGACAGCGCCTTGGCGATCTCCACCATCTGCTGTTCGCCGATGGAGAGATCCCCGAGCCGGGTATCCGGGCCGTGTTTGACGCCAAGCCGAGCCAGCAGACCGCTGGCCCGCTCGCGCAGCTGCTTGTGGTCGATGCTGCCAAAACGGGTACGGGGTTCGCGGCCGAGGAAGATGTTGGCGGCAATCGACAACTCCGGCAGCAGGTTCAGCTCCTGGTGGATGATGCTGATCCCCTGATCCTGAGAGTCGCGGGGGCCCTTGAAGTGAACCGGCTGGCCGCGATAGCTGATGCTGCCCGCATCGGCCTGGTAGATGCCGGTCAGTACCTTCATCAGGGTCGACTTGCCGGCGCCGTTTTCGCCGAGCAGGGCCATCACCTGACCCGGATAGACCTTGAGGCCCGCCTCATCGAGGGCACGCACCCCGGGGAAGGTCTTGACGATCCCGGAAAGCGCTAGAATGGGCGAGGGGAGCATATTGGCGTTGCTCATAGCTGCTTCCTTGGGAATTTAAAACGCCACGCCGGCGCAGAGAATGAGGTTGGCGTAGGGGGTCACCTCGCCGCTGCGCACGATGGCCTTGCTCTGGTGGGAGCGAGCCTTGAATGCTTCGTGCAGGCAGTACTCGATGGTGATGGGCTTGCCCTGGGCAGCGGCGTGCGCCTCCAGCTGATCCACCAGCGCCTGATGGGCGGCGGGGCTGATCTGCTTGATCTCGCTTGCCATGATCACCTTCTCCACCACCAGGTCGGTGAGCAGGGCGGTCAGCACGGTTTCAAGGCTCGGCGTCCCCGCCATCAGCGCCAGATCGATGCGCTCCGGGCCCGCCGGGATAGGCAGGCCGGCATCGCAGACGGTGATCTCGTCGGTGTGACCCATCCGTGCCACCAGGGCACTCAGGGGAGCATTGAGCAGTACGCCTCGTTTCATACAGCACCTCGGCAGGCTATGCCCGCGTATCTGATGTTAGCTAGGCAACCGGTTACGCAACCGGTTGCGTCATGAGGTGGAAGATAGGCGCTCAGGCGATTTTGATCCACCAAGAGATGGCAGAAATGTGAAAACGATCTCAATGGCGAGGGGAGAACGGGGAAAAACAGGTGCCAGAAGAGCACTGGCACCTGCAACGAGAGGATTAAAGGGCGAGCCCTTGCTGCACGCCGGGGCGTGCCAGCATGCGCCGATAGTGTTCCGCTACCTTGGGAAACTCGCTGATGGCCACCCCGTCGCCCTCGAGCCAGCTCGCCACCACGAACAGGTAGATGTCGGCCAGGCTGAACTGCTCCCCCAGCACCCAGGGGCCGGCCAGATAATGACGTTCAATCTCGGCAAAGCCCTCGCGCATGTTGTGTGGCACCTTGGCCTGCATGGCGGCGATGGCCTGCGGATCATCGGCCCAGCGGCTGCCGCGCCGGCCGTGAGCATGGGCGACGTGCACGGTGGCGGCGAGAAAGCCGTGCACCTCCTGCATCCTGGCCAGCAGAAAGGGGTCGTCCAGCGGCGCCAGCCCGGTATCGGGAAAACGCTGCGCCACATAGAGCAGCAAGGCCTGCGTCTCGGTGAGCACGCCCCGCTCGGTCACCAGCGCCGGCACTCGGCCTTTGGGGTTGATGGCGAGATAGGCAGCGGAGCGCTGCTCGCCGGCCGCCAGATCCAGCTGCTTGATCCGGTGAGGGGTACCGGCTTCGGTGAGGGCGATACGCACGGCCATGGCGCAGGTACCGGGCGCAAGATAGAGGGTCAAATCAGACATGAACATCTCCTTGTGAAGCGCGTTCCCCTGTGATCCCGGGTAGGGCGGGACGCGCGAAAAATCCGCACTGTCGCCTGGCATCCTACGCCCCTGGTTGGCGTCGGCCAAGGAGGGGATCCTGGCCTGGACTATGGGGGCTGATGAAATCAAAGGCTTTTTGAGCGCAGACGTGCGGGAAAAACGGCTACGCATGCCGGGTCAAATCGCTATAATGTGCTCCCTGAATAGCAGTTTTTCGGATGTTGGATAGTCAATTGAGTAACAAAATGCGGATAGGTGGTTCCCTCGAACAGTCCCTGAGCCAGGGATATCGTCTCGACCTCAAGGGGGTATTGCAGGAGAGCTGGCAACAGACACGGCGCACCGGATTCGGCCTGCTGCTGGCCATCGTCGGGGTGACAGCCATCTGGATGCTGCTGAGCAACACCCTGCTCGCCCCCTATGTCAATCAGGAAGGGGGGATGGACGTGGCCCTGGTGCTGAGCCTGCTCATCACCATCATCATGTCGCCCATGACCTCCTCCCTCGACATGCTGGGGTTGCAGCAGTCGGTGGGGGTGCGTGCCCGGCCGAGCCAGGTATTCGACTTCTTTCGCCACTTCCTGCGCCTTGGCAGCCTGAGCCTGCTCGGCAGCCTCATCACCAGCCTGTTTGGCCCGCTGTTCGAACTGCTGGGTCTGCCGGTGATGCTGGCCTTCATTCCGTCGGCCCTGATCGGCATGGGGCTGGTGTTTACCGTGCCGCTGGTGCTGGAGCGCGGCCTGTCGCCGGTGCAGGCTATCCTGGTCTCCCTGCGCCTGTTTGCCCGCGGCTGGCCCAGCATAGTGCTGCTGCACGGGGTCATGATGGCGCTGTTCTTCCTGGCGCTGATCCCCATGGGGCTCGGACTTATCTGGGTGGCACCGCTCTATTTCAACTGCAAGGGGATCCTCTACCGGGATCTGTGCGGGGTGGCGGTCGAAGTGACCGAGGTGAGCCAGGGCCCCGATCATTTCAACGCCTGACGGCATGCAGGGCGTCAGACAACAGCAACAGATAGCGGCGCGTACAGATGCGTGATGCAAAAGGATGGCATATGAACAATCGATACGGGATGGCGGCCGCGCTGCTGATGGCGCCCATGCTGGCAGTGGCCCAGCCCTCCCTTGAGCTGCAGTACGGCACCTTCTACAGCCAGATGAAGACCTTCGCCAAAGGGGAGTTTGGTCACGCCAGGCTGGGTTTTTATCTGACCGATCAGCAAAATGGCCGGCGCTGCCTGCTCACTTCGGCCCGGGTCTCGACCCTGGATCGGGACGTGGCGGCCGAGGTGACCGTCGACAGCGAATTGCGGCTGCCCTATGACGATGACTTGAATCTCGACAAGGCGACCGTGGTGGTGGGACTCACCGAGCCTCACGAGGCCTGCGATCTGTCGGTACAGGTGATGGCGGATGTGCCGCCGCCGGCAGACAGTCGGTGGGAGCTCAAGGTGAGCGAGCTGACGGGCCGCCAGCACGACATGCAGAGCCTGCTGGAGAAGCTGGCCGGCATGGTTGGCAAATATTTCCTGCCCGAGATGACGGGGGTGAGGGTCAGCCTGGTGCCGCCAAGCGGCACCGCCTACCTCATCGATGGTGCTCGCCAGCTGCCGCTGCCCTGGCAGGAGGGGCAACTGCTGCTGAGCAACGCCCAGCTGGCGGAGTTTGCCGAGGGCAAGCTGCAGCTGCAGGGGGAGATCCTGCGGCTGACCCCCTGGCTGCACAAGGGCTAGCCCATCTTGAGCTGTCACTGAGGGTGGCCGGCATAAAAATGAAAAAGGAGCGCCAGGCGCTCCTTTTTTATGGTTGAAGTGGGCTTAGCGCACCTCAATCACGTCCAGCATGTCCATCTCGTCGATGTCCAGCAGCGGTGCCTTGGGCAGCTCGGGCGGATCAAACGCCTTGTCGCCGCCGTCGATGATGCCGGAGTCGCGGTTGATGCTCTTGAAGTCAAACAGCTTGTGATCGAGCAGGTGGCTCGGGATCACGTCCTGAATGGCGGTGAACATGGTCTCGAGACGACCCGGGAAGCGGCGATCCCACTCCTGCATCATCTGCTTGATGGCCTGGCGCTGCAGGTTCTCCTGAGAGCCGCACAGGTTGCACGGGATGATGGGGAAGGCCTTGACCTCGGCATAGCGCACCAGGTCCTTCTCCTTGCAGTAGGCGAGCGGGCGGATCACCACGTTCTTGCCATCGTCGCTCACCAACTTGGGCGGCATGGACTTGAGCTTGCCGCCGTAGAACATGTTGAGGAACAGGGTCTCGAGGATGTCATCGCGGTGGTGGCCAAGGGCAATCTTGGTGCAGCCCAGCTCCTGGGCGGTGCGGTAGAGAATGCCGCGGCGCAGGCGGGAGCAGAGTGCGCAGGTGGTCTTGCCCTCCGGCACCTTCTCCTTGACGATGGCGTAGGTATCTTCTTCGACGATCTTGAAGTCGATGCCGAGGGTGGTCAGGTATTCGGGCAGCACATGCTCGGGGAAGCCGGGCTGCTTCTGATCCAGGTTGACCGCCACCAGATCGAAGTGGATGGGGGCGCTGGCCTTCAGGCTCATCAGAATGTCGAGCATGGCGAAGCTGTCCTTGCCGCCGGACAGGCACACCATGACCTTGTCACCCTCTTCAATCATGTTGAAGTCGGCGATGGCCTGACCTACGTTGCGCCGCAGGCGCTTCTGCAGTTTGTTGAAACTGTATTTTTCTTTGGCGTTAAGCTCTTCTAGCATGACCTGAAACCCGGGACAAAAATAAGCGGCTTATTATAGCCATGTCCCGGGGGAGGGCAAGAAAGGCTTATGCTGGACGGCGGCTATCGACCGGGCAGCTGTAATCGGCGGGCTTGAGGATCAGCATGTCGCAGGCGAGGCGATCCACCACGTGTTCGGCGGTGTTGCCGAGCAGGGCGGCGGAGAGCCCGGTGCGACCGACGCACCCCATGATCATCAGGGTGGCCTGCAGTTCGCCGGCGAGATCGGGCAGCACCTCTTCGGGCAGGCCTTCCGCCACCCGGGTCCAGAGATGGCCGATGCCGTACTTGTCGGCGTGGCTCAGCAGCAGGCTCTCGTGGTGTTTGCGAATGGCGTCGTTGTAGGCGTTGGGGTCAAACTCCGGCAGCTCGATGGCCACGTTGACCGGGGTGCCCGGGTAGGTGTTGACCAGATAGAGGTTGGAGCCGAGCAGCTCGGCGATGGCGATCCCCTCTTCGGTGATCCGTTCGTTAAGCAGCTTCTGATCCTGATCGTCGCTGGAGCAATTGATGGCGGCGATGATGTTGCCACCCCGCTGCCAATGACCCTCTTTCACCAGCAGCACGGGGCAGGGGCACTTGCGCAGCAGATGCCAGTCGGTGGGGGTGAAGATGAAGGTTTGCAGGAAGGAGTGGTGGTGAGTGGCTTTGACCACCAGATCGTGGCGCTGCTCCAGCACTTCCTGAATGATGCATTCGAAGGGACGGTTGTGCCAGACCACCTTGATCTCGCAATCCAGTCCACGGGCGCGGTAGGGTTTGAGAATGTCGTCGAGCCATTCGCGGCGCTGGGCAATCACCCCGTGGCGCATCTCTTCCCGCTCATCCACCGACAGCATGGCGGTCATTTCATACGAGAAGTCGTAAATGGTGAGCAACAGGGTCAGTTGGGCGCCTTCATCCAGCTCGGCTACCTTGACCGCACGTTCGAGGGCGATTTGCCGCTCTTCTTCCGGGTTGATGACCACCAGAATTTTTCGGTACTTGACCATGTTCTCCTCCTCCTTGGCAAAAATACCAATGATAGCAGACCTTTAGCCATTACAGCTTAGCTCAGGAGGAGAAGGGGGGACGTGTGCCGGATCAAATTTCGGGGTAAACCGATCCGGCACCAGAGAGAGGAAGCTTAACCGCAGGGGGGGCGGGTTGCACCGGCCATGACGCCGAGGGCGACGTGATCCAGTACGGTAATGTATTTGCCCTTGACGCTGATGAGACCGGACTTCTGGAAGCGGCCCAGCAGGCGGCTGATGGTCTCGACGGTGAGGCCGAGGTAGTTGCCGATGTCGCCGCGGGTCATGGAGAGGCGGAACTCCTTGGCGGAGAAACCACGCTCGGAGAAGCGCACCGACAGGTTGTGCAGGAAGGCGGCGAGGCGCTCTTCGGCATTCTTCTTGGAGAGCAGCAGGATCATCTCCTGGTCGCCCATGATCTCGTTGCTCATCAATCGCATGATCTGCTGGCGCAGCTTCGGCATCTTGCCGGAGAGATCGTCGAGCACGTCGAACGGGATCTCGCACACCATGGCGGTTTCCAGCGCCTGGGCGAAGGAGGGGTGCGCCTGCTTGTGGATGGCGTCAAAGCCGACCAGATCGCCAGCCAGGTGGAAGGCAGTGATCTGCTCGTCACCCTGCTCGGTGATGGTGTATGACTTGATGGTCCCGGAACGGATGGCGTAGAGCGATTTGAGCTCATCGCCGGCCTTGAACAACTCTTCACCCTTCTGGATCGGCTTCTTGCGCTCGATGATGCTGTCAAGCTGATCGAGCTCGTTGTCGTTCAGAGTGAAGGGAATGCAGAGCTGGCTGATGCTGCAATCCTGGCAATGAATTGCACAGCCACCGCTCTGAATACGTCTGCCAGGTTTCTTTTCCGGGATCATAGGCTCATACGAATAATTGATTTATATCAAACAAGTTTACCATCAACTCATCCGTTTTGGATAGGGTTTCAAAAGGACGCAATCCCGATCCAGAGGGTATGCAGCCCGTATGCGATGAGCAGCAGGGCGCCACCAAGGCGCAAACTGCGCAGGGTCAGCCAGTAGCGCAGCCGATCCGCCAGTCCCCCCAGCGCAAACAGGGTCGGCAGGGTGCCGAGGCCGAAAAAGAGCATGACTAGCGCTCCACCGCCGGCGGATCCCGCTGCTGCGCTCCAGGTCAGCATGGAGTAGACCAGCCCGCAGGGGAGCCAGCCCCACACCATGCCAAACGGCAGTGCCTGCCAGGCGGAAGTGAAGGGGATGAACTTGCCCGCCAGCGGCTTGAGGCGATGCCACAGCTTCGCGCCAATGCGCTCGAGCAGCAACACCCCCTGCCACCAGCCGGCGAGATAGAGCCCGAGAGCAATCATCAAAAAGGCCGCCACCAGCCGCAGGCCGGCGATGGCGTGCTTGCCCGCGCCGAGTTCACTGGTGGTGGCCAGCAGCCCTCCGACCAAGGCACCAGCAATCACATAGCTTAAGATTCGGCCGAGGTTGTAGTTGAGCAGGTAACCGAGCCGGCCCCAGAAGTGCTGCTTCTCGGCAGGAATGGCCATGGAGAGGGCGGCGGAGACACCGCCGCACATGCCGATGCAGTGGCCGGCGCCAGCCAGTCCCACCAGCAGGGCGCCCAGCAGATCAAGGGTGGCCGTCATCTTTGTGCTCATGCTCGACGTGTTTGGGGGCGGGTTGCTCTTCATCGAACAGGATATTGGAGCCCTGGCGGTCGAGATCTTCAAACTGCTCGGAGCGAATGGCCCAGAAGAAGACGGCGCCGGCGATGATGACGAAGAGGATGGCGATGGGGATGAGGACGAAGATGATGTTCATGCAGCAAGCCTTGCAATGAAAGGGGTCATGGTACACCCGTTGGTGCCCGCAGACCCGTCGATTCGATGGTGAAGGGAACCTGACCGGAGCCCGCTCCCTTCACCCTGTCTGTCCCTGTGGCCACGGCTCAGCGGTTGAGCCGCATGGAGTTGGTGACCACGATGAGGGAGCTCAATGACATGCCCGCCGCCGCCACGTAGGGGGGCAGCCAGCCGCTCGCCGCCAGCGGCAGCACCAGCAGGTTGTAACCGATGGACCAGGCGAAGTTTTCCTTGATAATCTTGCGGGTGCGCAGCGCCAGGGCGCGGGCATCCAGCAGGCGGGAGAGATCGTCGGCCAGCAAGATGGCATCGGCGCTGTTCTTGGCCAGATCGGTGCCGCCGGCCATGGCGAAGGAGGCGTGGGCGCCGGCCAGCACAGGGGCGTCGTTGATGCCATCACCCACCATGATGCTGATGTCGCCGCGGGCCTCGTGTTCCTTGAGATAGGCCAGCTTGCCATCCGGCGTGACGCCCTTGACCAGCTCATCGACCCCCAGCTCGCGGGCCACCTCGTCGGCCTGGGCCGAGCTGTCGCCGGTGAGGATGGTGGTCTTGAGGCCGGCCGCCTTGAAGGCCTGGATCAGCGCCTTCGCATCGGGGCGCAGGGTGTCGGTCAGCAGGAAACGGGCGAGCGCCTGATCCTCGTCAGCCAGATAGATGACCAGCCCGTCCGCTTGCGTTTCGTGGGCATCGCTGATGCCGAGCCAGCGGGCACTGCCGAGCCGATAGTGGCGACCGTCGATCACCCCCTCGATACCGTGTCCGATGACGGGGGTCACCTTGCTGGCCGCCAGCAGCACTGCGTCCTCTGCGGCGTTGCTGCGAAAGGCGCGGGCGATGGGGTGTTCGGAATAGGCCTCCAGGGCGCGGGCGATGGCAAGGCAGCGCGCCGCGTCGAGATTGCCCAGGGCCTCCGTGCTGGTCAGGCTGATGTTGCCCGTGGTCAGGGTGCCGGTCTTGTCCATCACGATGCGGTTGGCCCGAGTCAGCACGTCCAGCACGTGGCCGCGGCGCAGCAGGATGCCGGCACGGGTCAGGCGGGCGGTGGCCGAGGTGAGCGCGGTGGGGGTGGCCAGCGACAGGGCGCAGGGGCAGGTGGCCACCAGCACCGCCAGGGTGACCCAGAAGGCCTGCTCCGGCTGATGGAAGTGCCAGAAGGTCCAGACGCCTGCGGCGATGAACAGCAGCACCAGAATGAAGTGGCGGGAGAGCACGTCCGCCATCTGGGCGATGGCTGGTTTTTCGTCCAGCGCGTGATCCTGCAGCCGCATGATCTGGGCCAGGCGCGACTCTTCGATGCGATGGCTGACCCGGATCTCGAGGGGGGCGTCGGTGTTGATGGTGCCGGCATAGACGGCATCCCCCGTCTGTTTGAGCAGCGGCAGCTGTTCGCCGGTCAGCATGGATTCGTTGAGGCTGGCCTGCCCAAGCAGGATGATGCCGTCTGCCGGCAGGGTGGCCCCCGCCAGTACCCGCACCCGGTCGCCCACCTGCAGCGTCTTGGCTGCCACCTCGTGTTCACCCTCCTCATCGAGCCGGGTGGCCATGATGGGCACCAGTCGCGCCAGGTTGGAGCTCGACTCGGAGGCTTTGCGTCTGGCCCGCAGCTCGAGGAAACGCCCCAGCAGCAGGAAGAAGACGAACATGGTGATGGAGTCGTAATAGACCTCGCCGGTGTTGAACACGGTGGCCCACATGGAGGCGACGAAGGCACCGATCAGCGCCAGCGACACCGACACGTCCATGGAGAGGTGCCCCTGCCTGAGGCTGCGCCAGGCGCCCACGTAGAAGGGCTGGGCCGAATAGATCATGATGGGGGTGGAGAGCATCAGACTTATCCACTTGAAGTAGACCATGAACTCCTCTTCGACACTGATGAAGAGGTCCATGTAGAGCGCCACCGCGCACATCATCACCTGCATGGAGCCGAGCCCCGCCAGTGCCAGCCGGAACATGTAGCTGCGCACCTCTTTGGCATAGAGCGCTTCCTGCTGGTGAGTCTGGAAGGGGTAGGCGCGATAGCCAATCTTGGCAAAGCCCTTGAGGATGTCGCTCAAAGAGAGCCGGTCCGGATCCCACTTGATGCGGGCCCGGTGGGTGGTGGTGTTGACGTTGATGTAGTGCAGCCCGGCCAGGTTGCCCAGATGGCGTTCGATGAGCCAGGCACAGGCGGCGCAGGTCAAGCCTTCCACCGTCAGCTGGATCTCGCGCACCTTGTGGCTGCCGGTGGCGCTGTCGGTGACAAAATCCTGCTGCACTTCGGCCAGATCATAGTGGGTGAGGGCGGCGAGCTCTGCGGGCACCAGTTCACCCTTGGTGCCGGGGGCGGTGCGGTGCTCGTAGTAGCTGGCCAGGCCGCACTCCAGAATGGTTTCCGCCACCGCTTGACAACCGGGGCAGCACATGGGCTGGACTATGCCTTTTATCTCGAGGGCATAGCGGCTGCCGGCGGGCACCGGCTCACCACAGTGAAAGCAGCCGCTCATGACAGCTGGCCGCAGGCCGCCTGGCCTGTCGGCAGAAACAGTGAAGCGCCGGTCACTGCCGGCGCGTCATGGTGAACAGGACGGCTCATGACTCAGCGTCCTTTGGGATCGAGTTCGACGGGGGCCTTGGTGGGGAGCTGGACAGTCTCTTGCAGCCGCCATTCGTGGTTGAAGGCATCCACCCGCACGTGCCACTTGCCGGTGAGCGGCTTGTCGAGCAGCAGGCGATAGACGCCGTTGCCGTCGGCGGTCACCATGTGCTCGCTGTCCATGCCGGCGAGGGTGGGGTGAAACAGGGAGAGGTAGAGCGCCTGGCCGGCCGGGATATCGCCCGACAGCGGCTTGAGGGTCAGCTCGTTGCCGTTGACCTCCAGCGCGATGTGGATGTTGAGGGCTTCGGAGCGATCAAACTTGCTGAGATCCTGATTAATCTCTTTGCCTTGCTTGTAATAGTCTTCGGCCACCAGGTTGACGCCATCCTTGCTGGCGATGATCGCCGTGCTGATGCTGCCGATCACGGCTGCGGTCGGGAGGGCGATGATGAACCAGGGCCAGAATTGGCGATACCAGGGTTGGGACATAGTGCTACTACCGTGAAACCAGTGATTAACGAAACAGAGGAATTTCAGTCAACACAAGATAACAAAAAGCCTCGAAGAGTCGAGGCTTTTTGCTGAGTAATCACGTGTTTATCACATGTTACTGCTTATTTTGCTGGTCGTTGTGGGACAAGCTGTAAACGTAGGAGGCGAGCAGGTGCACCTTGTCTTCACCCAGAATATCCTTCCAGGCCGGCATCACGCCGTGACGACCGTGGGTGATGGTCTGCTCGACCACCTGACGGGAACCGCCGTAGAGCCAGGTGTTGTTGGTGAGATCTGGCGCCCCGAAGGCGATGCCGCCCTTGGCGTCCGGACCGTGACAGGCGGCGCAGATGGTGAAGCGCGCTTCACCCTTCTTGGCTTCCACCATGTCCACCTTGCGACCGGAGAGGCTCAGCACGTAGGAGGCCACTTCCTTCACCCCGTCCTTGCCGAGGATCTCGCCCCAGGCGGCCATCACGCCCTGACGACCGCCCATGATGGTGGTCTTGATCTGGTCGGGCGCACCGCCCCATTGCCATTCGCTGTCGGTCAGGTTCGGGAAACCGCGACCACCGCGGGCATCGGAGCCGTGGCACTGGGAGCAGTTCTGCAGGAACAGACGCTGACCCACCTTGCGGGCTTCCGGATCGGCGGCGATCTCTTCGATGGCGCGATAGGTCTTGCCATCGGCCTGATAGGCCAGCTCGCGGAACTTGGCGCCGTAGATCTCGTCGGCCTTGATGAGCTCGCGATCGTATTCCACCGCGCGCCCTTCGGCCTTGGCGGAGGCCGCCGCAGCCTTGGACTCGGCCAGCGAGCGTACGTCCTGGTTGGAGCTCTGCCAGCCCAGCACGCCCTTGAAGTTGCCAAGGCCCGGGAAGGCAATCAGATAGACCAGACCGGTGACGATGAAGAAGAGGAACATGTAGGTCCACCACTTCGGCAGCGGGTTGTTGATCTCTTCGATGCCGTCGAAGGCGTGTCCCATGGACTTGCCCTCTTCCACCCCCATCTTGTCGCGCAGGCACCAGACCAGCAGCAAGAAGCAGCCGAGGATGGTCCCCAGACTGATGACGGTGACAAAAATGCTAAACAAAGTGCTCATTATTGTTTCGCTCCTGCGTTCTTGTTATCAGCACTGGGTTGCTCGTCGTCGGCAAAAACCAGATTGGCAGCCTCGTCGAAGGAGGTCTTGCGGCGCTTGCTGTAGGCCCAGACGATGATGCCGATCATGATGGCCATCAACAGCAGGGTATACAGGCCGCGAAATGTGCCGTAATCCATATCCTGACTCCTTTATTTCAGGGCATGACCCAGTGATTGCAGATAGGCTACCAGCGCATCCAGCTCGGTCTTGCCCTTCACGGCCTCGCCGGCCCCCTGAATGTCGGCATCCGTGTAGGGTACGCCGAAGTGATCGCGGAACAGGGCCAGCTTCTTGCCAGTCAGTTCACCGGTCAGCACGTTGGTATCGAGCCAGGGGAAGGCGGGCATGTTGGACTCGGGCACCACGTCGCGCGGGTTGATCAGGTGGGCACGGTGCCAGTCGTCGGAATAACGACCGCCGACTCGGGCCAGATCCGGACCGGTACGCTTGGAGCCCCACAGGAAGGGGTGCTCCCACACGCTTTCGCCGGCGACCGAGTAGTGGCCGTAACGCTCGGTTTCGGCGCGGAACGGACGGATCATCTGGCTGTGGCAGACGGTGCAGCCTTCGCGGATGAAGATGTCGCGTCCTTCCATTTGCAGAGCGGTATAGGGCTTGAGGCCCTCGACCGGCTCAGTGGTCTGCTTCTGGAAGAACAGCGGGGTGATTTCGACCAGGCCCCCCAGGCTGATGGCAAATATGATGCCGACCACCAGCATGGGAACGCTCTTTTCAAAGATCTCGTGACGGTTATTGTTGCTCATGCTTTGACCTCTTCAATCATGCTGGCTGTGCGACAGGTTCCAGGGAACCTTTGGGCGCAGTGATGGTGCGATAGGCGTTGTAGGCCATCAGCAACATGCCGGTGACAAAGAAGCAGCCACCCAGGAAGCGCACAAAGTAGAAGGGATAAGAGGCCTGCAACGCTTCTACGAAGCTGTAGGTCAGGGTGCCGTCGTCGTTGACCGCACGCCACATCAGACCCTGCATCACCCCGGAAATCCACATGGCGACGATGTAGAGCACGGTGCCCACGGTGGCCAGCCAGAAGTGGACGTTGATGAGCTTGATGCTGTACATGCGGCCCTGGCCGAACAGGTTCGGGATCAGGTGGTACACGGCACCGATGGAGACCATGGCAACCCAGCCCAGTGCGCCGGAGTGGACGTGACCGATGGTCCAGTCGGTGTAGTGGGAGAGGGCGTTGACGGTCTTGATCGCCATCATCGGGCCTTCGAAGGTGGACATGCCGTAGAACGACAGGGACACGATCAGGAAGCGCAGAATGGGGTCGTAACGCAGTTTGTGCCAGGCACCGGAGAGGGTCATGATGCCGTTGATCATGCCGCCCCAGGAGGGTACGAACAGGATCAGGGACATCACCATGCCCAGCGACTGGGCCCAGTCAGGCAGCGCGGTATAGTGCAGGTGGTGCGGACCGGCCCAGATGTAGAGGGAGATCAGCGCCCAGAAGTGCACGATGGAGAGACGGTAGGAGTAGACCGGACGACCCGCCTGTTTCGGTACGAAGTAGTACATCATGCCGAGGAAGCCGGCGGTCAGCAGGAAGCCTACCGCGTTGTGGCCATACCACCACTGCACCATGGCATCCATGGCGCCGGAGTACATGGAGTAGGACTTCATGCCGGAGAGCGGCACTTCCATGTTGTTGACGATGTGCAGCACGGCCACCGTGATGATGAAGGCACCGAAGAACCAGTTCGCCACATATATGTGGGAGGTGGTGCGCTTGACCAGGGTGCCGAAGAAGACCACGGCATAGGCGACCCAGACGATGGTGATGGCGATATCAATCGGCCATTCCAGCTCTGCGTACTCCTTGGAGGTGGTGTATCCCAGCGGCAGCGAAATGGCGGCCGAGAGGATGATCGCCTGCCAGCCCCAGAACACGAAGGAGGCAAGTTTGCCGCCGAACAGTCGGGTTTGACAGGTGCGTTGCACCACATAGAAGGAGGTCGCCATCAGGGCGCTACAGCCAAACGCGAAGATCACCGCGTTGGTGTGCAGAGGGCGAAGGCGACTGTAAGTCAGCCAGGGAGTATCAAAGTTGAGGGCAGGCCAGATCAACTGGGCTGCGATCAGTACGCCAACCGACATGCCGACAATTCCCCAGACAATCGTCATGATGGTGAACTGGCGAACAACGGTGTAGTTGTACTCAGGATGGTTAGTTGTATGGCTCATCGTTGTATTCCGCTTCCGATGCTGCTGTTGTTTGATTTTGTGTCCAGTGACGTGGACCGACTTCATTGGCTACTGCTTTTTCTCTTGTTAACAACTGTTAATAAAAGGAAAAGCAAAAAGTAGCTAAATGAAAATTCAATGGGAATGATACTGAACTGACAGGTAAAATAACAGTATAAACAGTGATATATTTGGCTCCGTTGGGTCTCGCCTGTTCAATTATTTACCTTGCGCGAGATCACGAAAATGTCATTTTTCAGACATCTTACAAGGCTGTTTTTTCATGAAAGAGAGACTCACTTCACGCAAAATTGTCCATTTGGCGATCGTATTGGCCATTTTGCTCGGATTGGTTGCCTATCGAACCTGGTTCGGCAACGCGCAGACCGCGGTGGCGGGATCAGAAAAAGATCAGATTTGTGATCTGTCCCACACCAGCTGCAACACCCGGCTGGGCGACAAGCCGTTGACCGTGCGTGTTGCCTCGCTGCCGGTGCAGGCCGAACGTGACTTTGTGATACAGCTTCAGGGCGGCGAGCCGGCCGTGACGCCGGTAAAAGCGTGGCTGGAGGGGCGGGACATGTTCATGGGGACCATTCCGGTCAACTTTGAGGCCACCGAGCAGGGCTGGCAGGGGACTACCCTGGTGGGATCCTGCACCTCGCCGCTGATGGTCTGGCTGCTCAATATCGAGTGGAGCAATGGCCAGCGCCAGCAACTGGCGCTCTCCGTCGCCCGCTAAATGCCTCGCCTGATTGAAGAAAGGATGGGGGGTGAGGTGAAAATTGATTTGAATTTTTCAGGCGGGGCGTTACCTTGCACTGATTGTCAGGGAGTGAAGTTCATTTAATCATGATTGAAAAACAAGCATTTTATCGCACCCTCAACCAGCAGGCCCAGGCATTGCTGGAAGGGGAACCGGATCTCATCGCCAACCTGGCCAACCTGTCTGCACTGCTAAACCAGGAGCTGGTCGACATCAACTGGGTCGGCTTTTACCTGTTGCAGGGCGAGACCCTGGTGCTCGGCCCGTTCCAGGGCAAGCCGGCCTGCGTGCGCATTCCGGTCGGGCGCGGGGTATGTGGTACGGCGGTGGCCGAGGGCAAGACCCAGCTCATCGACGACGTGCACCAGTTTGAAGGTCACATCGCCTGCGACGGTGCCAGCAATGCCGAAATCGTGATCCCGCTGCGGCGTGGTAGCGAGATCATTGGCGTACTGGATATCGATAGTCCAATCTTTAACCGCTTTGATGCGCAAGATCGGATTGGACTGGAAGAAACGGTGCAAATTTTGGAAAGCATGCTCTAAGTCATTGCTTGATGGTTCGCAAAAGGCCCCAAGCTCTCTATAATGGGGCCTTTGTTGTGCTCGGGTGTGCCCGCGCGTTTATATGAAAGCCAAGGTTATACATGGAAAACACTGAGAAGCTGAAGAACAGTAAAGAGATCGTTGCCTACCTGGTCGAGAAATTCCCGGCCTGCTTCATCGCTGAAGGAGAGGCCAAGCCGCTCAAGATTGGCATCTTCCAGGATTTGGCCGAGCGTCTTGCTGACGACGCCAGAGTCTCCAAGACCATGCTGCGTTCTGCTCTGCGTCAATACACCTCCAGCTGGCGTTACCTGCATGGCCTCAAGGCCGGTCAGGCCCGTGTCGATCTGGACGGCAATCCGGGCGAGCTGCTCACCGAAGAGCACATCGAGCATGCCAAGCAAGCCCTCAAAGAGAGCAAAGAGCGTGTCTTTGCCAGCCGTCGTACCAACACCAAGGAAGAGAAGGCCAAGCAGCCACGTCGTCCTGCCCCGCGCAAGGCCGATGCTGCCGCCAAATCCGACAAGCCGAAAGCCGCTCCCAAGGCTGTTCCCGCTGCTGTCGAAGCACCGCTGGTCAAAGTGGATGCCGCTACCCTGAAAGTGGATCAGGGCGTCCGGGTTGTGCTGGGCAAGTCTCCGGTGCCGGCCACCATCAAGGAAGTGACCAAGGATGACGTTCAGGTTCAATTGCAGACCGGCATGATGCTGCGGGTCAAATTCGAGCACCTGGTTCTCTAAGGAGACAAATGTTGAAGCATGGCGTAATTCGTTTTTCCCTCGTTGCCTGTAGCCTGGCGCTTGCCGGGCTTGCACAGGCCATCGAGCCGGTGCTCAAGGAAAGTGATTTGCCTGTGTTGGCTCAGGAGAGCCAACATGCTACGGCTAGCAAGCGAATTGCCAATCTGTTTACCCGCTCGCATTACAAGCAGTTCAAGCTGGACGATGCCTTTTCCTCCGTGATCTTTGACAAGTATCTGGAGAATCTGGACTACAGCCGCAACCTGTTTCTGGCCTCTGATATCAGCCGCTTTGAAAAGTACCGTACCGGTTTTGACACCGACCTCGAGAGAGGGCGGCTGGCGCCGGCTTACGAGATGTTCAATCTGAGTCAGCAGCGGCGTTATGAGCGGTTCGAATACGCCCTCAAACTGCTCGATACTCCTTTCGATTTTACCCAGCCCGACAACTACATCTTTGATCGGGAAGGGGCGGCCTGGCCGAAAGACGAAGCCGAACTCAACGAGTTATGGCGCCAGCGGGTCAAGTTCGATGCCCTGAGCCTCAAGCTCAGCGGCAAGGAGTGGCCCGAGATCAAGGAACTGCTTGGCAAGCGTTACAACAACGCCATCAAGCGGATGTCCCAGACCGAGAGCGAGGACGTGTTCCAGCTCTTCATGAACTCCTTCGCCCGCGCCATCGAACCACACACCAGCTATCTGTCTCCGCGCAGCGCCGATCGTTTCAACACCGAGATGAACCTTTCGCTGGAGGGGATTGGTGCCGTGCTGCAGGCCGAGGATGACTTTACCGTCATTCGCTCCCTGGTGCCCGGTGGTCCGGCTGCCAAGTCCAATCACCTCAAGCCTGATGACAAAATTGTCGGGGTAGGGCAGGACGACGGCAAGATTGTCGATGTGATCGGCTGGCGTCTCGATGACGTGGTCGAACTCATCAAGGGACCAAAAGGCAGCAAGGTGAAGCTGGAGATCCAGCGTGGCAAGGGTGCCGCCGCCAAGACCGAGCAGATCGAGCTGGTGCGCGACAAGGTGCGTCTGGAAGACCGAGCCGCCAAGTCCAAGGTGATCACCGCCGAAGGCAAGAAGATCGGGGTGCTCGAGATCCCGAGTTTCTACGTCAACCTGCACGATGACGTGATCAAGGAGCTCTCCAGCCTCAACAAGCAGAAGATCGATGGCCTCATCGTCGATCTGCGTGGCAACGGCGGCGGTGCGCTGACCGAAGCCTCTGCCCTGAGCGGCCTGTTCTTTGCCAGCGGACCCGTGGTGCAGATCCGGGATCACATGGGCCGCATCACCGTCAACGGTGACGACGACGGCAACGTCTACTACGGCGGCCCCATGTCGGTGATGATCGACCGATACAGCGCCTCGGCCTCCGAGATCTTCGCCGCCGCCATGCAGGATTACGGCCGCGCCCTGATCCTCGGCGAGAACTCGTTCGGCAAGGGCACGGTGCAGCAGCATCGCAGCCTCGCCAAGGTGTACGACTTCTACGAGCAGCCGCTCGGTCACGTGCAGTACACCATCGCCAAGTTCTACCGGATCAACGGTGGCAGCACCCAGAACAAGGGTGTCGCCCCGGACATCAGCTTCCCGACTGCGGTGGCGCCGGAAGAGACGGGCGAGAGCCGTGAGTTCAACGCCTTGCCGTGGGACAAGATTGCATCGGCCAAGTACGACAAGCTCGGCAACTTCGCCAGCCTGCTGCCCAAGCTGCAGTCTGCCCACGAGGCGCGGATCAACAAGGATCCGGAGTTTGCCTACGTGATGCAGGACATTGCCGACTACAAGGAGGAGAAAGACAAGAAGTCGGTCTCCCTCAACGAGGCGGAGCGTCTGGCGGATCAGGCCAAGCAGGACGAGAAGGCTCTCAAACGCACCAACGAGCGCCTTGCCCGTCTCGGCAAGCCGGCGGTGAAGAGTCTGGATGAACTGCCTGCCGATTTCGAGGCCCCCGACGAGTATCTGGTCGAGGCTGCCAACATCACGGCGGACCTGGCCAAGCTCAGCAAACGCAGCTGATCATCGGCGAGTCAATTAATCAACAAGGGCGACTGAGGTCGCCCTTTCTTTTGCCTGAATGCAAACTATTTGACCCTGCCAACCGGTTGTGACAGCCTCTGACACGTCAATTACAAGCGTGGAAGCAAACAATAATGACCGATCACTCCCAGGCCATGACGGCCAAATATCGCCAGGATTACCGGGCTCCGCTCTACTGGATCGACAGCATCGATCTCGACTTTCAACTGCAGGAGCCGCTGACCCAGGTGACCGCCATCTCCCGTCTGCGGCGCAATGGCGAGCACAATGAACCGCTGGTGCTGGATGGGGAGGGGCTCTCCCTGCACAGCGTCAGCGTGGACGGGGTGCCCTTCACCCAGTACGAGCAGGGCGAGAGCAGCCTGACCCTGTTCAACCTGCCGGCCGAGTGCGTGCTGACCATCGTGACCCTGCTGGATCCGGCCGCCAACACCGCGCTGGAAGGGCTCTACAAGTCCGGCGACGCCTACTGTACCCAGTGCGAGGCGGAAGGGTTCCGGCGCATCACCTATTATCTGGACCGGCCCGACATTCTGGCCCGTTACAGCACCCGCATCACCGCCGACAAATCCCAGTTCCCTTTCTTGCTCTCCAACGGCAACAAGGTCGACAGTGGCGATCTGGGTGACGGCCGCCACTTCGTGCAGTGGCAGGATCCCTTCCCCAAACCGAGCTACCTGTTTGCCCTGGTGGCCGGGGACTTCGACGTGGAGCGCAGCCATTACACCACCAAGAGCGGCCGCAAGGTGGCCCTCGAGATCTTCGTCGACAAGGGCAATCTGGATCGCGCCGGTTTTGCCATGGAGAGCCTCATCAACTCCATGCGCTGGGACGAGCAGCGCTTCGGTCTCGAGTATGACCTCGACATCTATATGATCGTGGCGGTGGACTTCTTCAACATGGGCGCCATGGAGAACAAGGGGCTCAACATCTTCAACTCCAAGTTCGTGCTGGCCAATCCGGCTACCGCCACCGACAGCGACTACCACGGCATCGAGCGGGTGATCGGCCACGAATATTTCCACAACTGGACCGGCAACCGCGTCACCTGCCGCGACTGGTTCCAGCTCAGCCTGAAAGAGGGGCTGACCGTGTTCCGGGATCAGGAGTTCTCCTCCGATCTGGGCTCACGCGGGGTCAATCGGATCAACAACGTGCGCACCGTGCGCGGCCCGCAGTTTGCCGAAGATGCCGGCCCCATGGCCCACCCCATCCGCCCGGATGTGGTGATCGAGATGAACAACTTCTACACCCTGACCGTCTACGAGAAGGGCTCGGAAGTGATCCGCATGCTGCACACCCTGCTGGGTGAGGCCGCCTTCCAGGCGGGCATGCGCCTCTATTTCGAGCGCTTTGACGGTCGGGCCGTCACCTGTGATGACTTCGTGCAGGCGATGGAAGATGCCTCCGGGGTCGATCTCGGCCGCTTCCGCCGCTGGTACAGCCAGTCCGGTACCCCCGAGCTCACCGTGACCGACGAGTACGATGCCGAAAGCGGCGTCTATCACCTGCACGTGAGCCAGCACACCCCGCCGACCCAGGATCAGCCGCAAAAACTGCCGCTGCATATCCCCCTCGACATCGAGCTCTATGACGAACAAGGTGCCGTCATTCCGCTGCAGTATCAGGGCAAGGCCATCGGCAACGTGCTGGACGTGCTGGAGGCGGAGCAAACCTTCGTCTTCGATCGGGTGGCGGTGAAGCCGGTGCCCTCCCTGCTGCGGGACTTCTCGGCACCGGTCAAGCTGCATTATGACTACAGCGACGAGGCGCTGGCCTTCCTGATGCGGCATGCCCGCAACGAGTTTGCTCGCTGGGATGCGGCGCAGATGCTGATCAACAAGGCGGTCATCGAGGGCGTGGCCCGAGTGCAGCACGGGCAGGGGGTAGAACTCTCCCAGACCCTGCTGGCGGCCTTTGTCGCCATTCTGGACGACGGCGGGCTGGATCCGGCCCTCAAGGCGGAGATCCTGGCGCTGCCGGGTGAGGCGACCCTGGCCGAGCTGTTCGAGGTGGCCGACATCGATGCCATCCATCAAGTACGCAACGAGATCCACACCTCGCTGGCCCACGCCTTCGGTGCCAGTCTGACAAGCAGCTACGAGGCGCTGCGCCTGCCGGCTTATCAGGTGGTGCACGCCGACATGGCCAAGCGGGCGCTCAAGGGCGTGGTGCTGGGCTATCTGGCGGCGCTCGACACCGGCAGTGCCGATCTGCTGGTACGCCAGCAATATGCCACCGCCGACAACATGACCGACACCCTGGCGGCGCTGCAGGTAGCCAACAGCCATCTGCTGCCGTGCCGCTCCGAGCTGCTGGCCGATTTCGAAGGCAAGTGGGCCAAGGACGGGCTGGTGCTGGACAACTGGCTGCGACTGGTGGGCTCCAAGCCGGCGGAAGACGTGTTGGAAGAGGTGAAGCTGGCGATGGCGCATCCCACCTTCAGCATCCGCAACCCGAACCGGCTGCGGGCGCTGGTAGCCAGTTTTGCCATGAACAACCAGGTGCAGTTCCATGCGCGCGATGGTCGCGGCTACCGCTTCCTGACCGATCTCTTGATCGAGCTCAACGAGGTCAACCCGCAGGTGGCCTCCCGCCTCATCACCCCGCTCATCCAGTTCAAGCGGCTCGATGAGGGGCGCAAGGCGCTGATCCGCACCGAGCTGACCCGTCTGGCCAACCTCGAGGGGCTGGCACGGGATCTGTTCGAGAAGGTGAGCAAGGCGCTGCAGCAGTAAACCCGACGGGGTGGGGGAGCCATCTCCCGCCCTTTCAACACCCGGGCCGTTTATCAGACCAGAGGAGTCATCGTGAAGCAGTTTACCTTTCGCCTGTCCCTGAGCCACGACGAAGTCATGCTGATGTATCAGGGCCATGCCAAACGGCTGGTGGTACGCAGCGAGCAGGGGCTGACCCTGGAGCTGGGCATTGAGAAAATCCGGCCTTTCGTCGCCATCAGCGGGGTACATGGCTATTTTCGCCTCAAAACCCAGGACGATTATCGCTTTATCAGCCTCGAACGCATAAATTAACAAAACTTGAACATATTTCCGCGCAATTCACTGCTTTCAGTCACTATCTATCCGGTAAATCCGTAACCATCCAGTGGGATTTTCTGTTTTTTGCCAGAACGGCAAAATTTTTCACAGCTTAAGGCGTGATCTGCCCCTTGTTTTTAACAACTCATTATCACCTTTGCTCGCCTTCCTTGATCCAAGACATTACACTTCGCAGCAACTCTGTACCGGTGGGCATCCAGGGTGGATGTCTCTGTGTCGGTGGTTAATGTCGTCCGATAAGGAATATAGAAATGGCATTGAAAGACGCCCCTACCTCAGTTCTGCTCGAAAACGTTCTCAGCCTGATCCATCAGAAGTTGCCCAAGAAGAGTGCCTCCCTGGTCGAGTGCTTCGTCGCCAAGTTCTACGGCAACATGGCGAGCACCGATCTGCACGATCGCAATGACAGCGATCTCTATGGCGCCGCGCTCAGCCTGTGGAATGCGCTCAACCAGCGCACCTCGACCTCCCCCTATATCCGAGTCTACAATCCCGAGCTGACCCGCCATGGCTGGCAGTCTCCCCATACCATCGTCGAGATCATCCTGCAGGACTCCCCCTTCCTGGTGGACTCCATCCGCATGGCGCTCAAGCGCCGGGGCATCACGGCGCACATGATGCTGCACCAGCCGCTGCACCTCATTCGCGGCAACGAGGGCAAGATCAGCGCCATTCTGGATCTAGACAACAGCGCCGAACAGACCTCGGTCGAGACCGCCTTCCTCATCGAAATCGATCACCTCACCAGCGAGGAGCAGATGGAAGGGCTGACCGCCGAGCTCAACTCGGTGGCCGGTGAAGTGGCGCTGGCAGTCGGTGACTGGCAGCCGATGCTGGCGCGCCTGAACGAGATCATCGACGAGCTGCCCAAACGCAAGAACCCGGTTAGTCAAGCCGAAGTGGACTCCTGCGTTGCCTTCCTCAAGTGGGTAGCCGCCCATAACTTCACTCTGATGGGCTACCGCCGCTACGACGTCAAGGCGGTGGAGGGGGATCACGAGATCCTGCCCCAGGCCGACTCCAGCCTGGGTCTGATGAAAAACTCCATCAAGGAAGTGGGTCAGCGCCTTGGCAACATGCCGGCCAGTGCCCGTCACGCGGCGCTGAGTTCTGACTTGCTGATCCTCACCAAGTCCAACAGCAAGTCGCGGGTGCATCGCCCGGCGTATGTGGACTATATCGGCATCAAGCGCTTCGACGAGCACGGCAAGGTAGTGGGAGAGGATCGCTTCATCGGCCTGTATGCCTCCTCCATCTACAACACCAGCGCGACCCAGATCCCGCTCATCAGTCACCGTCTCGAGCACATCATGGCCGCCTCCGGTCACGAGAAGGGCTCCCACGCCTACAAGGCGCTGCTGAACGTACTGGAAACCTACCCGCGCGACGAGCTCATCCAGGCCCGTGAAGAGGAGCTGCTGGCCACCGGTCTTGGCGTGCTGGAGATGCAGGAACGCGACATGCTGCGCCTGTTCGTACGCCGCGATGTGTACGGCCGCTTCTTCTCCTGCATGGTCTATGTCACCAAGGAGCGCTACAACACGGCGCTGCGGGTCAAGACCCAGCAGATCCTGCAGAAGTATTTTGGCAGCAGCGAAGAGGTGGAGTTCAACGTCTACTTCACCGAGGGCGTGCTGGCACGGACCCACTACATAGTGCGGGTCAACAACAACAACGTGGATGTGGATGTGAACGAAGTACAGAACAACCTGATTGAAGCGGCCCGCAGCTGGGACGACCGCCTGGATTCCGTGCTGCTCTCTCACTACGGTGAAGCCCGCGGCAACGAACTGCGCCGCCGTTTCAGCACTGCCTTCCCCCGCGCCTACAAGGAAGATGTGCTGCCGGGGTCCGCCGTGGCCGACATCATGGAGCTGGACAACCTGAGCGAGACCAATCCGCTCGGCATGCTGTTCTACCGCGCCCAGGAGGAGGAGAACGATCGCCGGGTTCGCCTCAAACTGTTCCACCGCACCGAACCCATTCACCTCTCCGATGTGCTGCCCATGCTGGAAAACATGGGGCTGCGCGTCATCGGCGAAACCCCGTATCAGGTGCGCACCCCTGCGGGCGACATCTTCTGGATCCTCGACTTCTCCATGCTGCTGCATGGTGAGCAGCCGTTCGATCTGGAGCAGAGCCAGCAGCGCTTCCAGCAGGCTTTCGCAGCCATCTGGAACAAGCAGCTGGAAGATGACGGCTTCAACCGCCTGGTGCTGGGGGCCGGCCTCACCGGTCGTCAGGTCTCGGTGCTGCGCGCCTATGCCAAATACATGCGTCAGACCGGCGTCTCTTTCAGCCAGTCCTATATCGAAGAGACCCTGACCCGCTACCCGGATATCGCCCAGCTGTTGTTCACCCTGTTCGAACAGCGCCTGGATCCGGCTGGCAAGCAGGACGCCAAGGTGCCATCGCAAGACGCCAAGGCATCCGCCAAGCTGCACGAGCAGCTCGCCGCCAAGCTGGATCAGGTCGCCAACCTGGACGACGATCGCATCATCCGCCGCTATGTGGAGATGATCGACGCCACCCTGCGCACCAACTACTACCAGCTGGACAAGGCGGGCAACATCAAGCCCTACATCTCCTTCAAGCTGGCCCCCTCCAGCATCACCGACATGCCGCTGCCGCTGCCCAAGTTCGAGATCTTCGTCTACTCGCCGCGAGTGGAAGGGGTGCACCTGCGCTGGGGCAAGGTGGCCCGTGGCGGTCTGCGCTGGTCTGATCGCAAGGAGGACTTCCGTACCGAAGTGCTGGGTCTGGTAAAAGCCCAGCAGGTGAAGAACACCGTCATCGTGCCGGTCGGTGCCAAAGGCGGCTTCTACTGCAAACAGATGCCGGCAGGCGCCCCCCGTGCCGTGATCCAGGAAGAGGGCAAGGCCTGCTATCGCCTGTTCATCCGCGGCCTGCTCGATGTGACTGACAACATCATCGGCGGCGAGGTGATCCCGCCGCAATCCGTGGTGCGTCACGACGAAGATGATTACTACCTGGTAGTAGCTGCCGACAAGGGCACTGCGACCTTCTCCGACATTGCCAACGAAATAAGCCTCGAATACGGCCACTGGTTGGGCGACGCGTTTGCCTCCGGCGGCTCGGTCGGTTATGACCACAAGAAGATGGGCATCACCGCTCGCGGCGCCTGGGAATCGGTCAAGCGGCATTTTCGCGAGATCGGCGTCAACTGCCAGACCACCGACTTCACCTGCGTCGGCATCGGCGACATGGCGGGGGACGTGTTCGGCAACGGCATGCTGCTCTCCGAGCACACCCAGCTGGTGGGTGCCTTCAACCACATGCACATCTTCATCGATCCGACCCCCAATGCGGCCAAGAGCTTCGTCGAGCGCAAGCGGCTGTTCGAGCTGCCGGGTTCCAGCTGGGATGACTACAGCAGGGAGCTGATCTCCCAAGGGGGCGGCATCTTCCTGCGCTCGGCCAAGTCCATCAAGCTGAGCCCCGAGATCCAGACCCTGCTCGGTACCGACAAGGCCAGCATGGCGCCGAACGAGCTGATCAAGGCGCTGCTCTGCCTGAACGTCGATCTGCTGTGGAACGGCGGCATTGGCACCTATGTGAAGAGCTCCCGCGAGAGCGACGCCGAAGTGGGCGATCGCAGCAACGATGTGCTGCGGGTCAATGGCCGCGATCTGCGGGCCCGCATCGTGGGTGAAGGTGGCAACCTCGGCTTTACCCAGCTGGGCCGGGTGGAGTACGCCAGCCAGGGTGGTCGCATCAACACCGACTTCACCGACAACGTGGGCGGGGTGGACTGCTCCGACAACGAGGTGAACATCAAGATCCTGCTGAACCAGCTGGTGGCGGCCGGTGACCTGACCCTCAAGCAGCGCAACCAGATGCTCTATGAGATGACCGACGACGTGGCGCAGATTGTCATCACCAACGCCTATCGCCAGTCCCAGTCCATCTCGGTGACCAGTTTCCGTGGCGCGGAGCAGCTCAAGGAGCAGCAGCGTTTCATCCAGGGGCTGGAGCGGGAAGGCAAGCTGGATCGCGCCCTGGAGTTCCTGCCCTCCGACGAGGAGCTCTCCGAGCGGATGGCGGCGGGGCAGGGGCTGACCCGACCCGAACTGGCGGTGCTGGTGGCCTACGGCAAGATGGTACTGAAAGAGCAGCTCAACTGCCCGGAAGTGACCGATGAGCCCTTCCTCGCCAACATGCTGGTGACCAGCTTCCCGGCCAAGCTGCAGCAGCAGTTCGGGGCAGCACTGGCCCAGCATCCGCTGCGCGGCGAGATCATCGCGACCCGGGTGGCCAACATGCTGGTCAACGACATGGGGCTCAACTTCGCCAGCCGGATGAAAGACGAGACCGGTGCCTCGGTGGCGGAAGTGGCCTGCTGCTTCGCCATGGCACGCGAGGTATTTGGCCTCAACCAGCTGTGGCGCGACATCGAAGGGTGCGACAACCTGGTGGGGGCAGAGACCCAGCTCGAACTGATGTTCTACAGCCGTCGCATCGTGCGCCGCGCCACCCGCTGGTTCCTGCGCGCCCGCAATCGCAGCTGGAGCATCAGCGAGAACATCGCCTTCTTCCACCCGGCCTTCGAGACGCTGGGGCAGCACCTCTATGAGGTGATGGACGAGAGCGAAGTGGCCGAACACCAGCAGGCGGTCGCGGCGTTGGTGGCCAAGCAAGTGCCACAAGCCATCGCCCGTCAGGTGGCCCACATGAGCAGCCTCTTCTCCAGCCTGGATCTGGCGCAGATCGCCGCGGAGCACAAGACCGACATCCTGCGTGCCGCCAACGTCTACTACCGTCTCGGCGCCAAGCTGGATCTGCATTGGTTCCTCGACCAGATCAACCATCAACCGGTGGGCAACCACTGGCAGGCGATGGCGCGGGCCTCCTTCCGCGAAGATCTGGACTGGCAGCAGCGCAGCCTCACTTCCGTAGTGCTGGAAGGGTGCAAAGATCAGGGAGAATGCGCTACCATACTGGCCGACTGGATTTCGGAGCATGAGCAACTCTTGTCCCGTTGGACCCACATGTTGGCCGACTTCAAGACCACCAGTACCCACGAGTTCGCCAAGTTCTCGGTGGCCTTGCGGGAGTTGAACCTGCTCCAGTTGAATTGCCGAGCACTGTAATTGCCAGTTAAGGCATGACAGCGGTATCACACCCAAAGCCCCGGCCAGTTGCCGGGGCTTTTTTTAAGGAGCAAACATGCTGTACCCTCTCGCCAGGCATTTCCTGTTCAAGCTCAACCCGGAACAGGCGCACGATCTCTCCATCAAATATCTGCCCCGCCTTCTCGGTACGCCGCTTGATTGTTTCTTCCGCCACTCCTTGCCCAAACGCCCCGTCACTGTCATGGGGCTTTCTTTTGCCAATCCGGTGGGTCTGGCGGCCGGGTTGGACAAGGATGGTGAGTGTATCGATGCCTTCGGGGCGATGGGATTCGGCTTTATCGAGGTCGGTACCGTCACCCCCAGACCCCAGAGCGGCAATGACAAGCCGCGTCTGTTCCGGGTGATTCCGGCAGAGGGGATCATCAACCGGATGGGCTTCAACAACAAAGGGGTCGACCATCTGGTTTCCCAGGTCAAGAAAGCCAAATATCAGGGGGTCATCGGCATCAATATCGGCAAGAACAAGGACACCCCCATCGAGCAGGGCAAGGATGATTATCTGATCTGCATGGACAAGGTGTATGACCATGCCGGTTATATTGCCGTCAATATCTCTTCTCCCAATACGCCGGGGTTGCGTTCCCTGCAATATGGCGATGCGCTGGATGAACTGTTGGCCGCCCTCAAGGTTCGTCAGCAGGAGCTGGCCGCGCAATATAAGAAATACGTGCCACTGGCCGTTAAAATTGCGCCGGATTTGACTCCGGATGAAATTAATCAGGTGGCCGCATCTCTGATAAAAAATGGCATTGATGGGGTGATTGCCACCAATACCACTCTTGAGCGCGACATGATTTATGACATGCCCCATGCCGCTGAAGCGGGTGGCCTCAGCGGTCGTCCGCTGCAGCACAAGAGCACCGAAGTGATCCGCCAGCTGGCCAAGGCACTGGATGGTGCGCTGCCCATTATTGGCGTCGGTGGTATCGACAGTGCCATGGCGGCCCGCGAGAAGCTGGCAGCGGGTGCCAGTCTGGTCCAGATTTACAGCGGCTTTATTTATAAGGGCCCGGATCTGGTCAAAGAGATTGTGACCCATATATAAGAAATAAATCGGTGCCCTTTATTTAAAGTTGCTGAAATTCTCGACATGGAATAGAGTCGAGTAACGACTTCAGTAAGGGCACCTGCATGTGTATCCAACCCAATGACAATTGGCAGTGGCATTATGATGCTCATGATGATCGTCTGATGCTGGATTTATCCGATCGCATGATCTTCGCCACCGAATATAAAGGGCGACAATTGGTGCCAAGCTCCTTCACCACCCAGCCTTTTTGCGTGGATGATGCAGCGCTCTATTATCAGCTGATGGACAGGGTTGCCGAACTGGAATGGAGCGTACCGCATCAGGTTCAGCTGGTACTCAATGCCATCGCCGTCAGCCGCTTTTACAAACCCCTGATGCCACAAAGCTGGTTCTTTGGGGAAACCCACCCCGCCATTATTCCCGAAACCGGTGCGCTGGTGTGCATGGGCACCCCTCACGGCAAGGGGGAGTTTCTGGTGATCGAGGCAGGTGAACAGGCCAGCGTCTGTTTGAACCTGACTGACGATCTGATATTGACCACCAGCAAGACACTGCCCCGTTTTGGCGTGATCAAGGTGATGAACAATCGCATGAGCCCAAGGCCGGTGGCACAGGCGCAATATCGCCAGGTGAGTTGAACCTCGGGTTATTTTATAGCAAGCCTTTATCCTCTCATTCAGTTCATCCTGATGAACACTCACTCGTCCCCATTCTGTTCCTATCATTAGCCTTGATTATTTCAGGCGACTGCTTTTGTGCAAAAAATGCCCTCCGATCAATTTGATCAGAGGGCGGCAAACACACACTACAGGAGGAATAAGCGGTTGTATCAACAACACGGGATTATTCTAAATCCTGTAGTTTCTCTTGAAACCTGATAGATGTGACAGTCGGACAATAGCGATATGAACAGAGAGAGGAGGAAAAAAATAGCCCTCCCGTTTACGGACGATAACGGGAGAGCCAAACACGGGGTTTACAGAAAGGACTTGCTCTGTCGTGGGAATAATAACGAGTTGAGTCTTGTTTGACGCCTGTCAGATATGGCAGCGGGACAGCTCACCTATTCCTGACCATGGCCATGTCATATATGGTTGCTGCCTCAACAAGGTAATGCCGCGCCAATAAGAGATGCCGGAGTGCACCAGGTTATTGTTTGAACTTGTCGAGCGGCTGGTACGTTTTTTCTTCGTCAGATCCTTCCTGCGCGCATGCCTTGCCAGAACGGCCAAAAGGTCGGAGGAGGCGCATGTCAGATGCCCTCGGTTTATGTCGTCACTGGCAAGCTTTTGCTGCTCCGGATGGCGGCTTAAGGTATAATGCGGCACTATTTTTATGGGTTCCCCGTGAGCGTGATGAAAGAATTTTTTGCAACCTGCCCCAAAGGGCTGGAAAACCTGTTGGCCGTCGAGCTGACCAACCTGGGCGCAGAGCAGGTCCGTGAGACCGTGGCTGGCGTGCACTTCAAAGGCGAACTGGCGATTGGCTACAAGGCCTGTCTGTGGAGCCGTTTCGCCTCCCGCATCGTGCTGGTGCTGTCCGAATTCCAGATGAATGACGACCTGGATCTCTATCTGGGTGCTCACACCATTCCCTGGGAAGAGCACTTCTCCGGTACCTCCACCATTGCCGTGGATTTTACCGGTACCAATCCGGCCATTCGCAATACCCAGTACGGTGCTCTGAAGATCAAGGATGCCATCGTCGATCGCTTCACCAAGCGCGGTCATGTGCGTCCTGACGTGGACAAGAAGTCGCCGGACATTCGCATCATGGCGCACCTGGGCAAGGGCAAGGCCAATATCACGCTGGACTTGTCAGGCCCCGCGTTGCACCAGCGCTTCTATCGTCAGGGCACCGGCGAGGCGCCACTCAAAGAGAACCTGGCCGCCGCCATGATTGCCCGTAGTGGCTGGGCCGGCGAGCCCATGATGGACCCCATGTGTGGCTCCGGTACGCTGCTGGTGGAAGCCGCCTTTATCGCCGCCGACATGGCACCGGCCCTGCGCCGTGAGCGTTTCGGGTTCGATCGCTGGCTGCAACACGATAGCGAGCTGTGGCAGAGCCTGCTGATGGAGGCTCAGGTTCGGGCCAAGCGCGGCATGCAGCGTTGTGAAGTGAAGCTGTTTGGTTGTGATGCAGACAGCCGCGTGCTGCTCAAAGCCCGCGACAACGCCAAAGCCGCCGGCGTGGCCCATCTCATCATCTTCAAACAGGCCGATGTCACCGCGCTGGAAAACCTGCTGCCGATGCCGGCAGTGGAAGGGGAGGCCCGTCAGGTCGGTATGCTGATCTCAAACCCCCCCTATGGCGAGCGTCTTGGCGAGTTCCCGGCACTGCTGGAAGTGCATCAGGCCCTCGGCGATGCCCTGCGTCGCAGCTTCCAGGGCTGGAAAGTCTCCATTCTTTCCGCATCCCCCGAGCTTTTGAGCTGTCTGCGTCTGCGCGCCGACAAGCAATACCGCCTGTTCAACGGCGCCCTCGAATGTCAGCTGCGCAACTACCAGATTGCACAGGACTCCGTTGCTTCCCAGAAAGAGGTGGCGCAGGACTTTGCCAACCGTCTGCGCAAGAATCTAAAGACCCTGGAGAAGTGGGCACAGAAAGAGAACCTCGACTGCTATCGCCTCTATGACGCCGATCTGCCGGAATACAACGCCGCCATCGACCGTTATCAGGACTATCTGGTGGTGCAGGAGTACGCGGCGCCCAAGGACATTCCCGCCCAGAAGACCCGTCAACGCCTGCTCGACATGGTGCAGGCCGCCATCAAGGTGACCGGCATGGACGGCGAGAAGGTGATCCTGAAAGTGCGCGAGCGTCAGGAAGGCAAACAGCAGTACCAGAAGCTCTCCGAAGAGCAGCACAGGATGGAAGTGCAGGAGTATGGCGCCCGTCTGTGGGTCAATCTCTATGACTATCTCGACACCGGGCTGTTCCTCGACCACCGTCAGACCCGCCGCATGCTGGGTCAGATGGCCAAGGGCAAGCGCTTCCTGAACCTCTTTGCCTACACCGGCAGTGCCACCGTGCACGCGGGGCTCGGCGGTGCCAGCGAAACCACCACGGTGGACATGTCGCGCACCTACCTCAACTGGGCACAAGACAACATGCGCCTCAACTCGCTGGTGGGCCGAGAGCACAAGTTCGTGCAGGCCGACTGCCTGAAGTGGCTCTCCGAGGCGGACGAGCAGTACGACCTCATCTTCATCGATCCGCCCACCTTCTCCAACTCCAAGCGGATGGATGAGAGCTTCGACGTGCAGCGCGATCACCTGCTGCTGATGCAGCACCTGAAGCGGCTGCTGGCTGCGGGTGGCACCCTGGTGTTCTCCAACAACAAGCGCCACTTCAAGATGGATCTGGCTGGTCTCGAGGCCATTGGTCTCAAGGCCCAGAACATCACCGGCAAGACCCGACCCAAGGATTTCGAGCGCAACCAGCATATCCACAACTGCTGGATCATCACCCATGCGGAGACTGAGGCCTGATGCTGACCCTGTTTCACACCGACGGTTGCCACCTGTGCGAACAGGCGTGGGCGCTGGTGGAGCAGGCCGGTCTTGCGGCCGATACTCGCCAGTGCGACATCATGGATGATGAGCAGTGGCTGGCAACTTATCGGGTCCGCATTCCGGTATTGCGCGATGAGGCGGGGCGTGAACTGGGTTGGCCCTTCACCCTGGCTGAACTGCAAGCGTGGCTTGTCAGGCAGGGGTGAGCGGGCGATTTGACGATGAAACGGGGGGAGATCCAGTCTGCCACCCGTTTTTTCATTAGCAATAAGGAACAAGAATGGCTCTTTTGACATTGCACGGCGCGTCGTTGTCGTTCAGTGATTTTCCGCTGCTCGATCAGGCCGAGCTCACCATCGAGCGGGGCGAGCGCCTCTGCCTGGTGGGGCGCAACGGAGCGGGCAAGTCCACCCTGATGAAGGTCATCGCCGGCGAACTGCCGCTAGATGACGGCCGTCTGGTGCTGCAACAAGATTTGAAAGTGACCCGTCTCGAGCAGGATCCCCCCGCGTCGAGCGAGCTCACCGTGTTTGACTACGCCGCCGAAGGGCTGGCCGGGGTAGGGGAGCTGCTCAAGCAGTATCACCATATCTCCATGGAACTGGCACACGATGCCTCCGATGCCAACATCCGCAAGATGAGCCAGCTGCAGGAGCAGCTCGACTACCAGAATGGCTGGCAGTTCGAGACTCGCATCAACCAGGTGCTGACCCTGCTCGGTCTGGATCCCGACGTGACCCTCGACAGCCTCTCCGGCGGCTGGCTGCGCAAGGTGGCACTGGCCCGCGCACTGGCCTGCGATCCGGATCTGTTGCTGCTGGACGAGCCGACCAACCACCTGGACATCGATGCCATCAACTGGCTGGAAGAGTTCCTTAAGGATTTTCGCGGCGCCATCGTCTTCATCTCCCACGACCGGGAATTCATCCACAAGCTGGCGACCCGGATCATCGATCTGGACCGCGGTGTGATCACCTCCTGGCCCGGCAACTACGACGAGTACCTGCAGGGGAAAGAGGAGTGGTTGCGGGTCGAGGAGCTCAAAAACGCCGAATTCGATCGCAAGCTGGCCCAGGAAGAGGTGTGGGTACGCCAGGGGATCAAGGCCCGTCGTACCCGCAATGAGGGACGCGTGCGCGCCCTCAAGGCGATGCGGATGGAGCGGACCCAGCGCCGTGAACTGCAGGGCAAGGCCAAGCTGCAGCTGGATGAGGCAAGCCGCTCCGGCAAGCTGGTATTTGAAAGTGAAGGCCTGGGGCTGGACTTTGGTGATCGCACCCTGTTCCAGGGGCTGGATCTGCAGGTGCTGCGCGGCGACAAGATTGCGTTGGTCGGCCCCAACGGTTGCGGCAAGTCGACGCTGATCAAGCTGCTGCTCGGCCAGTTGAGCCCAAGTCGTGGCACGGTCAAGGGGGGCACCAATCTGGAGGTGGCCTACTTCGATCAGTACCGCGAGCAGCTCGATCCCGAGAAGACGGTGGTGGACAACGTCGGGGAGGGCAAACAGGAAGTGATGGTGCGCGGCCGCTCCCGCCACATTCTCGGTTACCTGCAGGACTTCCTGTTTGAACCAAAACGGGCACGCACCCCGGTGAAAGCCTTGTCAGGGGGCGAAAAAAACCGTTTACTGTTGGCCAAATTGTTCTTGAAGCCCAGTAATTTACTGATCCTCGATGAACCAACCAACGACCTGGATGTCGAAACGCTGGAATTGCTGGAAGAGCTGCTGGCGGACTACCCCGGCACCCTGTTGCTGGTGAGCCATGATCGTCGTTTCATCGACAATACCGTGACCGGTTGCTGGTTGTTTGAAGGGGACGGGCAGATCAGCGATTATGTGGGCGGTTACGCCGACATGATGGCCACCCGCGCTCAACAACAGGCACAGCAGTCTGCGCAGCAAGTCGCCAAACAGGCGCAGAGCAAAACGCCAGAGCCTGTCGTGGCGCCGGTGCCTGCTGCCACAAAAGCCAAAAAGCTCTCTTACAAGTTGCAGCTGGAGCTGGATAATCTACCGGCTCGACTGGAACAGCTGGAGGCAGAGCTGGATGCCCTGCAGACCGAGATCAACCACCCCGGTTTCTTCTCCCTGCCGAGCGACCAGACTCAAGCCAAACTGGATGCCCTGAATGCAGCAGAGGCTGCATTGGAACAAGCCTTCTCCCGTTGGGAGGAGTTGGAAGCGTTGAAACATCAGGACTAAGGAAGTAGATGAAAAAGCAATTATCCATGCTGGCCATTCTGGTCAGCGCCAGCCTGCATGCCCAGGCGGCACAAAGTCCCTTTTTCACCATTGTCGATGGGTCCGACAAGGGTTACGCCAGCGGGATCAGCGGCGACGGCAACGGGATCATCGGGATCAATACCAAGAACAACATGGCCGAGCACTTCTCGACCGTGCGTTTCGCCGACTTCCTGGTCGATCGTTTCCGCTTCGAGCAGGGCTGCATGCTCTCCAACTCGGTCTGCAACTCCTTCTGGAACGACAACAGCAACTTCGCCTATCAGTGGCGTCGTGACTTCCTCGACGGGGTCGACCAGCGCAACAACGTAGGTTACGTACAGCTGGGCGAGACCGACGGTCTGGTGACTGCGCTGGGCGACGTACCCGGTACCCGGGCAGGCTACAAGATGAGTGGCAAGCTGCGCACTGCCTTCGCCGTGGTCGAGGAGGGCAACCCTGTCGAGCTGAAAGACGGCGCCGGCACTCACAGCCTGAGCGTGCCGACCAGCATCAAGAAACTGGACAACGGCCAGTATCTGGTGACCGGTACCGCCGCCACCGGCAAGAACATTGCCGTCAACTCCGAAACGTACAACTGGTGCTTTGCCGGCAACGACGGCCAGTACGGCGACTACCGCTACTGCCCGGGCCTCAACACCCAGGCCAGCTTCTGGCTGGTTAACAGTACCGGCACCTTCAACAAGCTGCTGCAGGCCAACGAGTATGCCCGCGCCCGCAACGAAGTGGTGCAGACCGCCTCCGCGCTTGGGGTGGGTAAATTCAACGGCAATCTGTACGGGGTAGGGTACTCCTCCACCGGCGAGATCGGCACCAACTACCTGGACGGTCGTAACCTGGCCGCTTACTGGACACTGGATCTGGATGGCAGCAAGGTAGGCACTACCCAGATCATCCCGCTGGCCGAAGGCGAGCCCGGCAAGGATGACGCCAAGCTGCAACACAGCTGGGCCGTGGGGGTCAATGACAACGGTTATGTGATCGGCAACCAGCTCTATCGCATCAACAAGGGCCAGAACCGCCCGGTCGAGATGTTCGTGTTCAACCTGAACACGCCGACCACCAACGCCGTGGTCTCCCTGCAGGACAAGCCGCTCAGCGGCTCCGGCTCGGAAGCGGCCGCCATCAACAACCACAACATGGTGGTTGGCTGGCGTGATTCCCGCCACCAGACCCAGCCCGTGGTCAACGGCACCAACCGCATGCAGGAAGGCTTCCTGCTCAACGCGGCGACCGGCAACAACTGGTATCTGAACGATCTCATCTGCGGTCTGGATGATGCGGGTGCCAAGCAGTGTACCCAGAACGGTTACTACTACCACATCGCCTATGCCAGCGGCATCAGCAGCAACGGTACCGTTGCGGCCACGGCTTATCGCTACAACAGCGAGAGCGATCTGAACAACCGCACCAATGCTACCGTGGTGAGCGTCAAGCTGGCGCCAGTCGTAACCGACTACAAGAACAACGATCCGGCCGGTTATGTGGTCGCCAACGCACCGGTCAACAACCAGACCGGTCAGGATGGCGGCAGCGGTGGCGGCAGCCTGTTCTGGTTGACTCTGCTGGCCTTGCCATTCGCCTGGCTGCGCCGTTTCCAGCGCTAAAAAGTTGTGTCACTAAAAATTAATGCGGTTCAGTGTCTTGTGTCACAATGACCGGATAGCATGAAATTTTTTGTTTGACCCTGCCGACACCCTGGGGTAAAGATGAAAGCGACCGATGAAAAATTGGTCGCTTTTTTTGTTCCACGGAAGAGGGTCGTAGATGATGAAGAGACAAAAACGGGACCGTCTGGAAAGAGCTCGTGCTCGTGGTTATCAGGCTGGCGTGGTCGGCAAACAGAAAGAAGCGTGTCCGTATCAATGCCTGGATGCCCGTGGGCATTGGCTTGGTGGTTGGCGTGATGCCATGGAAGGGCGGGGCTCAGGCCTCTTCATGAAGTAGCCGGTACTTCATCACTCATTGCAAAAGGAAAGGGGCCATGATGGCCCCTTTACGTTGTTCAGTTTGACCTACGGGTCAGTACTTAGAATGCGGTGGTGTCCTTGAACAGACCCACTTTCAGATCGGTAGCGCTGTAGATCGGGCGACCATCCACTTCCACCACGCCATCGGCGATCCCCATCACCAGCTTGCGGTTGATGACGCGCTTGAAGGTGATCTTGTAGGTCACTTTCTTGGCGGTCGGCAGGATCTGGCCGGTGAATTTCACCTCGCCAACACCCAGTGCACGACCCTTGCCAGGGCCGCCTTTCCAGCCCAGGAAGAAACCGACCAGTTGCCACATGGCATCCAGACCGAGACAGCCAGGCATGACCGGATCACCCGGGAAGTGGCAATCGAAGAACCAGAGATCCGGCGTGATATCGAGCTCTGCCAGGATTTCGCCCTTGCCATGCTCACCACCGTTGTCATTGATCTTGACGATGCGATCCATCATCAACATGTTGGGGGCGGGCAGCTGACTGTTACCCTCACCAAACAGTTCGCCACGGCTGCAGGCGAGCAGCTCTTCACGGGTAAACGAGTCTTTGCCTTGTTCACACAGGGAAAGGCGGGCATCAATGGTGGTATTGTCTACGGTCACGCTGTTTATCCTTCAAATGGGTCAAAGCCGGGCCAATTTAGCGTACAGTTGTTCGCTAAACAACTCCGATCACTTCTTTTCTCACCGTCCGAACACTCGACCAAGCAGGCGGCGTAGCACGCCACCCTTGATGACGTCGGTGCCATTGAGCTCATCCAGCCGCTGCTGGATCCGGCCGAACAGGGTATCCGGCATATCCGGCTCACCAGCAACACAACCAGTCAGCAGCTCGATGGCCTCTTCCACATGATCCACCGGATGGATATGGAACTGGCCGGCTTCGACAGCTGCAATTACCTCATCGGACAGGTTGAGCTGCTGGGCATTGGTGCCAGGCAGCAGGATCCCCTGTTTGCCGGTGAGACCGTGGATCTTGCACACCCGGAAGAAGCCTTCAATCTTCTCGTTGACGCCGCCGACGGCCTGCACATTGCCGAACTGATCGACCGCGCCGGTCACCGCAAAGTGCTGGTAGATAGGCTGGCGGGCGAGGGCAGAGAGCAGGGCACACAGACCGGTCAACGAGGCGCTGTCACCATCGATCTCGTGATAGGACTGCTCGAACACCAGGTTGGCCGACAGCGGGGAAGGGTTCTCGGCACCGAACTTGTTGGAGAGATAACCGTGGATGATCATCATCGCCTTGGCGTGGATATGACCCGCCAGCTCAGCTTTGCGCTCGATGTCCGCCACATCGCCATCACCCAGATGCACGGTGGCGGTGAGGCGCACCGGCTCACCGAAATCATAGGGATGCCCTGAGACCTGGATGACGGAGAGGCCGTTGATCTGGCCCACTTCTTCACCATCGGTCTGCAGCAGGATCTGGCCGTCGATGACGCCCTGATCGGACTGCTCGACCAGATAGTTGAGGCGATAATCCTGCTCTTCCAGCGCGCCGCGAATGTGCTCGTCGGTGACGACGTCCGCTTCCAGCTCGCGTGCCAGGCTGTCGGCCATCCGCATGATGGCAGAAAGTTGCACCTCGGAGAGCGACAGCCACTCCTGGTGGTCGCACAGCCGGCTGGCGTGGCGGCAAAGGGCGGCGAGGGCAGCCGGGGTGAAGTCCAGCAGCTCCCAGCGCTCGCGCAGCCAGGCCAGATATTGAAGATAATCGGGCAGATCCTCTTCAATGTTCACCTCGGAGACCAGATCTGCGCGCAGGAAGATGCGCTCGGACATGTCACGGTCCAGCATCTGGAACTCGGCCACATCCAGCCGATCGCCGACCAGGATCAGTTTGAGCTTGATGGGGGTGGCTTCCGGGGTGAAGAAGGGGGTCAGGGTCTTGCCTTCCTGATAGGCGTTCCAGTCCAGCTCACCTTTTTGCATCGCATTCTTCAGCTTGAACCAGAGATGGGGCTGATCCAGCAGCTCGTCCAGCTGCAAAATCAGATAGCCACCGTTGGCCTGACGCAGCAGACCCGGTTCCAGCAGGTGCTGGTTGGCATAAACCGAACCTTGCTCGGTCTGATAGTTGATGGAGCCAAACAGGGTATCCCAGTTCAAATCACGCCCATAGATGACCGGCGCTTCCTGCTCTTCATGGTGGATCAGCAGGTTGATGAGTACCGGATGTTGAAACTCGAGCCCCTGTGCCACGTGCGCCGCCAGATCGGAGAGGAAGTCATCGATCTTGGGATCGTTGTTCTGCTTGCGCATGATGCGGGTGACCAGGCGCTCGGCATCCAGATGATGGCTCATCAGTTTGAGCAATTCGCCAACCATTTCACAGAACTCGAAGCCGGTGCCGGGTTGCAGGCGCAGCCAGATGGGCTTGAACGGGTTGTTCAGATTCTCGGTGTAGCAGAGATCGAACAGGTCGCCATCTTTGCCATTGGAGGCGGCGATCAGCGTCTGGCAAACGCCTTCATAATCCACCCCGGGAAAACCGCTGAGCAGCATGACCGGGCAGTCTCCATCAAAGCTGGCGAGACGCTTGATGCCGGAAATGGCTCTGGGTTGCAAGGCGGCAAAGGGAATGGGTTCGAGTTCGCTGAGGGCAGGAAACTGTTCAATCGAAAAAACAGGTTTTAATTGTTCTGATGTTAATTCAGCCACTTAAGACATCCGGTCGGAGATAGGATCAATTGTTGCCATTATACACAGTTCAATAGGTGGTGACAGGAAACAAGATATTCAATTTAACATAATATACATTATGCGCGGTTGTGGATTTGAACGTTTGGGAGGTTTTTACGATGAACGAGAAAAAACGACCGACTCTCGATGAGCTGCTCGAGGAGCTTGATGACCCCCTTTATGACATCGACTGGAAATCCAGTGATGTGCAACCCGAGTTGCTAGCAGACGTCGACCCCGATGAGATCGGTTGGGATTGGGATGTCACCGATGAGAAATAGCGCCCCGGTTCGGGATTGGCGGCGGTTGGATGAACTGACCGCCGGTGTCGACCTGCTGGCACAGCTGCGGCGTCACCGGTTTCGACGGTTGGATATGGGGGAACCGCAGAATTCGGAAAAAATCGTACGCTAAGCTAAGGAAGGTCTGAAAAAGCCCCCGCTCGAGAAATGCATCCCAGCAACCATGCGGGTTACAGAGCGGTGATTTCGCGAAACATGGGCTTTTTCAGAGCTTCCTTAGCGTTACGATAAAGCTAGCATGGAAACGATAGGTGCAAGCAAGTTAAGGGTTGCATCGCGCATGTCAATCTAGGCTATACCTCAACTGGGCGTCAGTCGGCTCACTGGCATCGCGTCAGACTAGGGCCGCTTTCTGCATTATCTGACGCCTAAACGTCAAACTCTATGGCCTCAACCTGACAGGCCGCATGCTTAGCGTACGATTTTGTCCGTTTTCTCTACCGTCCCCGATATGATTGTGCCTGACGGCTACCAGTTGCTGTGGTTCGATATGTTCCCGCAGGCCGGTGCGCTGGCGCTGGTACACCAGGATCACCTGTTTTGGGTCTGCCACTGGCAGTTGGTCGACCGGGTGGCAGTTATCCACGACTGGCGGGCGTTCTGGTACACCCATCAACAAGACTTGGCCCATCTGCCGCTGGAGGCGATTTTCTGGCTGTCCGATCGTTACCTGGTGAAATGGAGCGCCACTGGCGGTGGCCACTTTTGGCGGCGCTGCCTGCGGGAGGCCCGCGCCCGGGGTTTGTCGGTGAACGCTGGTGCCATCGGCCAGCCCTAAACATTGCTCACCGGGTTGGATGGCTCGGTTAGCCGTGTTCTATGGGCGCGACCTCGCGGCGTGCCGCATGCAGCACGTCGGACATTTCCCCTGGGCTGATCCGCCGCACCACATCGGCCGGACTGGCACTGCCTAGCCAACCATTGGCCGACTGAAACCAGACCGCGAGCGCCACAGGACCGCGTTGGGTTTGCAGGACGCTGACGATCTCGTCCAGTTCTGGTGATGCCGGCAGGTTCAACTCGGCCAGACGCAGCACGTAGCCTCTGGCCAGCAGCTCCTCACGGGTTGCGACCCTAAAAACATGCTCGGCTATGACTGGTTCACGTTCGGCCAGAAATTCCGGATCAACGGGATCCGTTGAATCGCTAAAATCGTCCCAATTTCCCATAGTCTGCTCCGTTAGAGATGTTGAAGGTCAAAATGGAGATGTTGAAGGTCAAACTTCACAGAGTCTTTACAAATTATGCCGATAACCCCATTTATCGGCATCAGCGCAGAGCGGGAAACCCGCCTGTCAGCTATTTATGGTCACAGTGACCGAAATTATGGTGCTTCCTAGGCCCGCCGCCTGCCCGCCGTGCGCGAGCGCCCGTCGGCCATCCGTCCGGCCAGGGGCGCCTACGGCGCCCGGGGTGTGGGCATCAGCGCTTGGCGAGCTGAACCCCCTGCTCCAGCGCATCCACCCATAACGAGCGGTCGGTGATCTGCCATAGGTCCGGTCCGTTCGGACCACCCATCACCACGATATACCCCCCCCTCCTCTCTCCAGTGCTGAACATCCGCCCAGGTCAGCGAAACCTGGCAGCGCCCGTCTGCGCCCTCCTGACAGAGCAGTAGATCGGTTCTCCCCGCGTATCGCTGCCAGCCGTGGTATGCCAGCACCGGCAGCGCCGGCGCGGTGGGTGCCGCTGAGGTCAGCGTTGGCACCGCGCCGGAGGCCTCCTGGTAGAGCGGCAGTTCGGTCCCCTGCCCCGCCTCCACCTGGGCAACCTCGGGTTCGGGGGCATTTTTGGCGGCCATTTCGGAGAACGAGACGATCATCATCGCCATGCCGCCGACGATGGCACCCAGAGGTAGCAGAGTTTTTTTGATGATCGGCCACCACGATTGTGGCTTGTGAGTGTTCTCTACTGTGCTTTTATACAGTGAAAAAATCTGCTTATTGAATTTGCGCTTTTCGGGGATCGGTTTGAGTTTGGGCTGGCACGCTGCCTCGCAGTAGCTCCACTCATACCAGACGCTATGCTCCTGCGCACGGGGTCGGTAGGCATGCAAATGCCGCCCTACCAAGGCGCGGATATCCTGGTCTATCAGGCCAGGGTGCTGGGTCAGCAGCACGAAATCGATCCCCTTGTGACGGTGGGTATTGAGGGCCGCGACGCTCTCTGGCCGCCTGGAACCACTGGGACGCGATGGCCAAAAATCCTGGCACTCATCGATCACGATCAGTGAGCCCTCGGGTAGATCCATCCATTTCAGGGGGTCGAACTCTGCTACGGCGCCGATTTCCGGTGCAAGGCCGTTCACATTCGCGAAAATCAACCGGCTGCGGGTTTTGGCGTCATCACTGTTGCGCAGCTCGGCGAGGAGTTCGACGCACCTGAGAGTTTTGCCCGAGCCAGGTGTGCCCGTAATGAGAGTGATCATCTCGTTATCTCCGACATTTTGGTCACTGTTACTTTATTTAGGCAGGAACCTGGTTGCAGCGGAGAGCGCGAGCGCCGCCGTCTGACCGGCAAACCACGCCGAGATCGGCACGTCCATGTGCATAAACCCGAGTAACCCCAATAGGTCGGCGGGAATGCCGACGAACAGGCCCTGGATTCGGGTCATGGCCAGTTGGAGCAGTTCCGAAAATCCGATCATCGATACGATCCCCACACCCAGCGCTAACAGCGCACGGGCGAGGATGCTGCCGATCACCGTACTGGTTAACGCAGCCCACATATCAGGCCCCTCCTGTACGCACACGCAGCACGATGGACAAAAAAATCAGAATCGCCGTGAGGTCGGATGCTGGCACCACATAGGCGCCGATGAGCGGACAAAAATCACGCTCGTACTGGGAGAAATCGACCTTCCACTCCGGCCAGCGATCTATCGGGGTGATGGGGCCCGGCAGCGAGCAGCTGCGCGGCAGCCACCCCCATCTGTCGGGGGTGAACCATGCCCGGACATCAATAACCGATCTGTCGACATCCCCCATCGACGTGTCGCTAGGGAGTTCAGTCTCGCCCTCCCCCGGCTGGGTGGTCTCGGGATCCTGCTCGAGATCCTCGACCCGCAGCGGTTCCCAGAGTTCAGCGGGGAGCGCGTCGTTCAGTGCGAGCGGACCGATCACCTCGGGCGTCATTAGCCCCTGGGTGAGCTCCTCGGGGGTCAGCTGGGTAGATACCGAGGGCATTTGCAGTTGTTTTTCAGGCTGTGGCCTGATGATCTCCCTCATCCCCCGTACGCTCACAGCTGGGTTGCTGGCCTCGACGTACCAAACGTCGCGCTGGGCGTCGCTGCCGACGCCGTACTCGTGGAGCCAGGCGGGATCCGGGTTCCAGGGATACGCGGGCGGCAGACGCAGCACCAACCGCGTCGGTGCACTGCCCCAGGCGTAACATGGCAAATATGCATAACTGTTGTGTTTTGCCCCGCCTGCATCGGCGACAGAGACCAGGTTCGTCTCGCACTGTTGCCAGGCGGGCATCGTACTGGGGCGGATGGCTACGCCGTTTTCGACCTGCACCTCAGGCCAGAGCTGGGTCAGGGAGCCCCGCATCGCCTCGGCCAGCAACAGGGCGATCGAGGCCGATGCGACCAGCCGCCCGCCGAGGATGCGGGTGGCCAGTGCCCCGCCCTGGGCAGCGATGGGCCGGAGAGCTACGGCGGACCTGCGCACGTTCCCGAGGCTATCGGTCCAGCGCACCAGGGCGGAGGCCCTGCCGTCGACGACCCGGTTTAGAGTCTCGATCGTGCCGGTCCGTCCATCGACGAACGGCACGGTCAGGGCGGAGGCCGGAGCTGTCAGCGTCAGGCCGACCAGAACGGCGGCCAGCTTCAGGCGAAAATGATCCATAGTGCCCCCGCGAATGCGAAAAAAACCAGCAAACCCATGAAAAATCCCTCTCAATTTTGGTAACGGTTACCAATAAAAAAGGCCCCTTTCGGGGCCTCGGTTGGCTTAGCGGCCCAGGGCACTTTTGACAACATGAAGCAGTTTTACCGCTGCCGTCAGACCAAGAATGACGGCCCCTACCCCCACCACGGCACCAGTCCCGCCACTCATCGCCGAGGTAGCGGCAGAGACCAGTTGTGCACCAATATCAGCGGTTTGTTCCATTTTCGACTCCTGTAATATTTTTGTTTTATTTCAGTGTTTTAGCTACGACCCGGACCACCCAGGCCGTTCCCCAGAGAGCGGCCACGGAGGCCGCCAGTTCTACACCCTGCTCAGGTGTGAGACTGAGCAGGATATCCAGCGAGCTCATCAGAGCCCCATAATTTGCTGTTTGCTATCGAGCATGAGGGCAAAACCCGCGCCCCTTTTGCCCGTTACGGCTGCACCCAGACCGGCAGGGACAGCACCTGGCCACGCAGCCCCTCAAGCTGGCGCGGCAGGCCCGCATCGACAGAGGCCTGCGGTAGACGGACCTCGACGAGTTCAGCAGTTTCGCCACCATAGGCATCCACTGAGGTCACCCGGACACCGACCGTATGGCGAACGATCTGGTTGCCGCCATTGGTGAACGCATCCTGTTTTACACCGGCGATTTCACCGACCAGGTAGAGGCCGCTGGCCCCGATAGAATCTGCTGTTTGAGTCATCGTTTTGTCCTGTGTTTAGACCAGCCGCAGCTGGCATTGCGATCCCGCCCCGGTCAGGGGCGGCAGATGGAATTTTTCGCGCTGCTCTGCCGTTGGCGAGGGCGCAAACGGCAGGCGCAGGCGTTCCTGGGCGGCCAAACCGGCGGCACTGTCCCAGTCGAGATCGTCCGGGAACGACCCACCGCGCTGGAGGAATGTCGCGATCTCCTCGTCGGCGGGCATCTCGAACACCGGCGCCGGTGCCGGAACGCGGCTGCGCACCGGCTGGATGCCGTCGCCTACGGCCCGCAGGGTGGTCGGGTCGAACGGCGTCCAGTCAGCAGGCGTGGGTTTGAACCAAGACGGCAGTTCGTCCAGGCGGCTGAGCCTGAGTACCCTCACCATCGGGATGACCGCCCCGGCATCGATGCGGCTCTCGGCGGTGCCATTGAGCTGCTGGAGCTGGGCACGGGATACGCCTAGCGCGACCAGGTCGCGAACCCTTTTGCAGAACGTGCTTTTGCTGTAATCCGGGCTGGCTTTCAGGTCGGCCCAGCCGTACTGGAGCAACAATTTGTAAAATTGGAGGACTCCCCGGGCCTGCCGACTGGGGTAAACGGCGAACAGTTTTGCCTCGATAGCGGTGGTGTCGTTGAGATCCATGTTTTCCTCTCCCCCGGTCAGGGCGTCGAGCACTGGGTGCCAGGTGTAGTCCCAGAAGGCGCTGATAAATGAGTGTTTTTTCAGAGATTTATCGGTGTTGTGTTCGGCGTTGTAGGCCCGCTCCAATGCAACCAGCGATTGGAGACGGCCATCCCAGGGATTGTCCTCGGGGGTGCAACCCAGCCGGGTCAGGTGGTCGGTGATCCCCCGCTTCAGCCAGCGAGCCTCGAGGCGCACCTGTCGGTCAGCCATTGCTACCAAATCCGGGTTTTTCAGGCAGTCCAGACGGCGCCTGGCCATCACGCTGACGGGTGAACGGCGCAGATCAGCTTCGGCCGCTGCGATCTTTTTCGTGTGTTCGGGCCCCTTGTGATAGGCAACACCGCGATGCAGCTCGGACGTTTCACCGTAATAAACAGATGTGTGGTAACCCACGGTGTCAGAGGATTTGCGCTGGCCATAGGCCACACGGCGGCAGCGGTCGATGATCTGCTGGGCCTGGGCGGGAGTTTCGGCATAGAGGGCATCGGTACAGTCGACCCGCAGCACCAGTGCACCCTCGAGGTGCAGGTGCGGCCAGATGGCAGGCAGCGCTTGCTCGGTCGCGGACAGGATGATCCAGGCGGCCTGCTCGAGGCTGTCTATGTCGGAAATTACGTTTTGGATATGAGCGATAGTGGCCGGTGAGCACTGGATCTCAACACCGGCGGGCAGACCGATATTATGGCGGGCCTGCACGGTGCGCACAGCCAGATAGGCCTCGCTGGAGGCGTAGGAATCCCAGTGGGAGGTGAGGTCGGTGTAAGAGGCTTTGCCACTTTCAAACCGCACCTGGCGGGCCTGTAGTGGGGTGCCGGTGAGCTCTGAGAACGCCGCGAAATCGAGCTGCCAGAGCCCATCGTCGCGGTCGAGGATGCAGTCGCGCACCCCATCATATAAAGACGTGGCGCCGATAGCGTAGCGCTGGTCATAGGCCAGCGGAATAAAAAATTTGAGGAAATCGACGAACACCTATAGCTCCCAGCCTCACGATAAAAAATCCCGGCTCACACCGGCTGGGTCAGGAGCCGGGCTAAACGGTGGCGCATAAACGCGCGATTTTTTACCCCGAGGGGTGCTATAGGCCCAGGTGGGCGACATTTCCCGAGGAGGGAGCTACAACCTCGTAGGCGACCGAAGCGGACTCGAGGAGGGCGGGATTAGACCAATCCCTACGCACATCCTACCAAACAGGATGCAAATGGAAAAGAGGCTTCAATCAAAAGTACAAAACACTGGATGAGAACATCCAAAAACCTAAAAAGCAGAACAAATCACTGGTTTGGGTGCAGATTCTGCACAAGATTGGGACATTATAGGCGTCCCAATCAGCACAACCCCCGCAGAACCTACCGCCAGCCCCTACCCCGCCCCTCGCCCCCTTCGGGGTCGCGCTCTCTGCCGCTGGGCAGGCCGACCGGCTCGGAAGGGCAAACTGATGCCCCTCTCGCGGACGGCTTTAATGCGCACTCCATTAAGTTAGTTTCTAATTTTGTAATGACCATCTGTATCTAGGTAGGCGACTCGCTTCTTTACAGTAAATGGTGAGTTTATTAAAAGTTCTGTTTCAACGATTAAGGAGATGTCACTAATATCTCCGATGTTTAACTCTAGAGCTCCTGCATTATTCATATATTTGTCTGGGGCCCCTAGGACAAATCGGTATTCCCGTTGCCATTCGTACTCAATATCTTTCATGAAAAGGCCGATTTTACCATGATGCTCTGCCATCTTTTTATAATCGACCATTCCGCAGCCTCCCTCCATATAATGATTTATATGCGCTCCTTGTATATTATGCATTGCTCTCGAATACCTTTTAAAAAACTCTGATGGCTTTTCAATTATCAGAGTATGTGATCCGAACTGACTCATCCTCTTGTCTATGTAGAGCTTGTCACCATCGAGATGGCGGATATTCTTATGTTCATCCTCACCTATGCACATAAAGCAAAAAATGAATACGTTTTTAGCTGATGGCACACTTACTGATACCTTTGTGCCCTTGGGAATATCGAAATCACCAAAGGATGGATGGCTGACATTAATTTCTATTCTACGATTGTTATATGGCACACCAGCCTGAAATTGAGCATAGACAGATTCAAGCTCATCACTTCTGACCTTTGCCCCCTCCTCTCCTTTTAAATGGCTGAAATACTCAAGGCTGTTCATGTATATCAGCCCTTTTTGCATTTGCTTTAAGCGCTCTAATGGTGCTGTTTTCATCAGTAGCCAATATTGTTTTAACGGCTGATGTTCGTCTTTAAAAAAGCCAAGAAGATCACTCATCTATTTACCTTATGACTATTAAGAGCTTATTAGACTAACTGGTTCAATGTAGCATGACGAAGTGATTCAAGTATTGAGCTGAGTTGTTCTGATGGTATTGGTACCTCATATCCAGAAGCTAGAGCACGGATATGTGAGTCCAACGCATCTATGGCCACACGGTCAAATGTCACGGTGACGGAGCGGGCTCGCTGGCGAGCTCGATAGGCAGCCTGTTTTTGGGCTGGGGTCAGTGCAGTTCCGGTGCTGGGGCGGCCACGGCGGCGGGGCGTGGGCAGCAGGTCGGAGGTGGCATCATCATGGGGGTCGCGCATCTGAAAATCCTTTTTGGTAACTATGACCAAAATAGAATAGCACCATTTATGGTAACTGTTACCAAAAATCGCGATCTAGGCCTTCTCTCTATTTTTATCTCACAGAACGTGAGCCTAATAGACAATAACGCCTAGTGGTGGATGGTGAACGAGCGAGGCACACCGCGCATAACCCGCCTTATGTTACGGGCTCTCTGTCGCTCGAACGATGCCGCTTCGCGGCCCACGTTCCGCGCTCGTCGAGGTCCCCTGCTGCTGCGCATTATCGCAGGGGACAAACCCTCAACATAAGGACAACAGATTATGCGCAGTGTTGGGGTGTGGAAGAGTCCGGAGTGATGTCGGTTAAAAAACGCTGGTCATCACAGCCATGATCCTAAACTTACCTCTTCGTTATCTCTCATCTTTAAAGGCCTAGTCGTGCAACCGATCCAGCGGTTTGTGATTAGCACTTTCGTGGCGCTCACTGTTGCCGGTGTGCAGGTACTTGGAGGTGGTGTCGATGCTGTCGTGGCCGGCATCGGCTTGCACATGTGATAACGGCCGCCCATTGAGATTGATGTCGTGGGTGATGCCGGTATGACGAATGGAGTGTGGTGTCAGGTTGCGCATCTCGGCGCCATCCTGCACAAACCCATCTTTTTCTGCCAACTCGGCGGCGGTCTGGATGACGCTCATCACCAGATCACGCAGCTGGCGGATCCCGAGGTTGGCGTTGAGCTCGCCTTGTTCCCGGCCATGTGCCGCAGCCTTGTGGCGCACAAACAGCGGAATCTGCTCATCGGGCGCCGGTAATGGTGAGAGACCGAGAAACGTCCGATAGCGTTTGAGGGCCTCAAGCAAGGCATGGGACACCGCCACGGTGCGGCGCTTGCCACCCTTGCTGCGGGGAATGAAATAGCCCCAGACGCCGGTTTTTCCATCACGGCGGAACTGCCCCATGACCGGGGTAAACCCTGGCCTTGCAGCCACTTCCGAGATCCGCAAGTAACAGGCGTACATCAGGCTTATCAGGAAGCGGCTGCGCTCGTGCTGCTCGGGTGATTCGGCCGCCAGCAGGTCGGCTGCCTGCATCACATAGGACCACTGCAGCTCGCTGAAGGCCTGACCATGGTCGTCCGGCTCCTGCTGCATTGAGCGCTTCACCCGTTGCAGTAACAGCGCCGGGTTGCGGTCCATGTACTCCTCCTGGATCAAGAACTGGAAGAAGGCAGACAGAATGGCGAGCTTGGTCTTCATGGCCTGTTCGCTGAGGCGGTATGGCAGCTCGCGGCCCAGCTCCCGTTTGCCAAGGAAGGGTCGCCATTGGGGATTGGGCAGTCGTTCTCCCCACTCCTTGTCGAGCACGAACTGGGCTACGTTGCGATAGGCGATCAGGGCTGCCGGCGGCGCCTGACAGTAATCGAGATAACGCATCATGATGCGCCGGGTCAGATCCTTGGGGCTGATGCGCATTTCGCCGAAGCACCAGTGCAAAAACGTGGTCAGCTCGCTGCGATAGGTTTTGTAGTTGTTCTCGCTGTTGCGCTGCTCCAGCAGCCAGTCGACGGCGAGCTCGTAGACCAGCCCGGCATCGGGCACATCGTTGAGGCTGAGGTTAGCAAGATATTGATTGACCTGGGGGTTGCCCGCCTCCAGGTAGGCCAGACCATCGAACAGCGGCATGGCAGGTGGAAGTAACATAGTGGTCATGATGATGCTTGTGGATGAGAGACTCAGCTCGGGGCCTGCGTGATGGTGATGCCGATAAATGGGGTTATCGGCATCACGCGGGCATGGAACGTCGATGCTGTACAGCGAACAGCATCGCTATCAACAGCTGATACTGCACAGTGTATTTATTCAATGGATATGCACCTTGGTTGGAAAATTTTCGGGGTAAACATCCATATAAATGCTTTAAAATTCTCATCAATGCATAAATTGAGGCTGTTTTCATCCTGTGATAGGCAGCCTCCCCCGTGTCCTCCTCACGCTACACGCTTGAGGGATTTGTCTTTTGGCTTGCCTGCGTCACTCTGCTCTTCCTGCGACTCCGACTTGCCGCTCCCCTGCCCCTTGGCCCCGCGCAGCACGTTTTGCAGCAGATCGCGCTGTTCCGCCAGGTAAAAAGCCAGGCTCTCTTGCTGATCCGGTTCAAGGCGAACGGGCGCGCCCGCCAGTAAATGCATCAACTCATCGGCAGTGTCCAGCAGCTTGTCATAGGCATCGGCCTCTTTCTTGCTGGCAAAGGTCATCTTCTCCACTCCCCCACGTACCACAACATATTTGATCTCAACGGCCATAGCGGCGTCCTCCTTCTGATAGTGATTACAAGTATATGTATGGATATACAGCATTGCAAATAACCCCATGCAGAAGTGTTTTATTGCCGCGCCGACGGGTGATTGCGCGCCTGTCATCACATTGATGAAAGGGTCATTTGACTTCCATGCCAAACTGGTCGGATGATTGGGCCATGACGATCACAAAGCAACTACTGATCCTGCTGCTGGTTGAGGTGACGCTCCTTGGAGGCATCGCCCATCTGGTCATTGGCCTCTCGCCGCCGCTCTCCATCCTGTTTGTTGTGGTGGCCCTGTTGGGGCTGCGCACCCTGGTGGTGCTGCTGACCTGGGGCTTTTCTCGCTTCTACCCGGTGCCTGCCATCGGTTGGCGAGAATGGTTGCCCATGGTGGGGCGAGAGATAGCAGCCTATCTGCTGACCTTCACCTGGTTGCTGCCGTTCGAGCGCTGGCTGATGGCGCCCGACAGGCTGACACCCTCCCCCCTGCCCTTGCTGCTGATCCACGGTTATGGCTGCAGTCGCGGCATCTGGCGGGTGCAACGAGCCAGACTGGAGGCCGCTGGTCACACGGTGGCGACCGTGACTCTGACCCCTCCCTTCGGCCATCTCGACGACATGGTGCCGCTCTTGGCCAAGCGCATCGACGAGGTGTTGGCCGCCACCGGTGCGTCGCAACTGGTGCTGATCGGTCACAGCATGGGTGGCCTGGTGTGCCGCGACTATCTGGCGGTGGCGGGCGGTGACAAGGTGGCCCAGCTCATCACCCTGGCCACCCCCCATCAGGGCAGCCAACTGGCGACCCTGGGGCTGGGCGACAATGCCCGCGAGATGGAGCCCGGCTCCGGCTGGTTGCAGCGCTTTGCCGCCGTGCCGCTCTGCGTGCCCGGGGTCTCGGTGCGCACCAGCCACGACAACTTCGTGCTGCCCCAGTCCCGCCAACGGCTGGATGGCATGGAGGACGTGGAGCTCGCCGCCCTCGGCCATCTCTCCCTGCTCTACTCCCGCCGTACCACGGCCTTGTTGTTGACCCTGCTCTCCCGCCCGCAGCCGCAAATGAAAAGGGCCTGATTGCTCAGGCCCTTTCCGTTTTTGCTACCTTAGTTCGCTGTCGTCCCCCTAGAAGTGGATCCCCTTGATCAGGGTGGAGACCGCCATCTGATCGGCCGAGGCTTTGGACTCGTTGCCCTCTTTGGGATCGGAGAAGGTGCGGAAGCTGGTGTTCATGATCACCTGGGCCACTCGCGGTGCCAGGGCATGGATCACCTGGCCAAATACCCCGAGCCGGGTTGCCAGTCGCACGTGCTTGTTGATGATGGTGTCGCACACCAGATCGGCGGCCTCTTCCGGCGTCATCATGGGCACCTGCTCATACACCTTGGTGGGCGCCACCATGGGGGTTTTCACCAGCGGCATGTTGATGATGGAGAAGTTGACCCCCTTGTCGGCAAACTCGGAGGCGGCGGTGCGCACCCAGGCATCGAGCGCCGATTTCGAGGCGACGTAGGCGGAGAAGCGCGGCGCATTGGTCAGCACCCCGATGGAGGAGATGTTGATGATGTGGCCCTTCTTCTTCTCGATCATGGTGGGCAGCAACCCCATGATCACCTTGAGGGTGCCGAAGTAGTTGAGCTGCATGGTGCGCTCCAGATCGTGGAAGCGATCGAAGGAGTCTTCGATGGCGCGGCGGATGGAGCGACCGGCATTGTTGATGAGGATGTCCACCCCGCCATGCTCGGCCACGATCTGGCGGGTGATCGCCTCCCCTTGGGCGAGATCGGCCAGATCCCCCTGATAGACTTGCAGGGTCAATCCGAGCTCGGCAAACTCGGCCTGGGTCTCGGCAATCTTGTGTTCGTCCCGGGCGATGGTCAGTACCTTGGCCCCCGCCTCGGCCAGCTTTCTTGCCGTGGCCTTGCCGATACCGGAGGTGGCACCGGTGATCAGCACCACCTTGCCCTCGACCCGGCCGCGCAGGGTGCGATCGATGAACAACTCAGGGTCGAGGTGACGCTCCCAGTAATCCCACAGTCGCCAGGCATAGCTGTGCAGCGGCGGTACTTCGATGCCGGTCCCCTTCAGTACCCGCTGGGTTTCGCGGTTGTCGAAGCGGGTGGGATAGTTGATGAGCCGGAAGATGTCCTTGGGCAGCCCCAGATCGGCAATCGCCGCATCGCGAATGCGCCGCACCGGCGTCAGCGCCATCAGCATGGTCATCAGATGGCGGGGAATGAAGCTGAACAGGGCGGCATTGATGCGAATGGCCGGCTCAGGGGCATGGGCGGCGCGGGAGAAGGTGCTCAGCATGTCGCCGACCCGCATGGGATGGGAATCGGTCAGGTGGAACGCCTTGTTGTCCTCTCCTTCCAGATGGGCGATGTGATCGATGGCATCCACCACGAAGTTGACCGGCACCAGGTTGATGCGTCCCCCTTCGACCCCGATGGCGGGCATCCAGGGCGGCAACATGCGGCGCAGCTTCTGGATGGTCTTGAAGAAGTAGTAGGGGCCGTCCACCTTGTCCATCTCGCCGGTGTTGGCATCACCGACCACGATGCCCGGTCGATAGATGCGCCAGGGCAGCGTGCTCTCCTTGCGCACGATTCCTTCGGCCTCGTGCTTGGTCTGGAAATAGGGCATGTCGAGGTGTTCGGCCTCATCGAACATGTCTTCCCGAAACAGGCCGTCGAACAGACCGGCCACCGCGATGGAGCTGCAGTGATGGAAACAGCGGACCTGGAGCCGCTCGGCCAGTTGCAGGGCCTGACGGGTGCCTTCGGCATTGACCTGCTGTTGAATGCCCGCCTTGGCGTTGAGATCGTAGATGGCGGCGAGATGCAGGAAATGGTCGACTTTGCCGATGAGAGGCTCCAGCTCGGCACTGCCCACGCCGAGCAGCGGGTGGGTCATGTCGCCGACCACGGGGATGGCGCGATCCGCCTCAACCCCCCAGTAGGCCAGCAGATCGGGTACCCGATCGAGATGGGCGGCACGCATCAAGAAATGCACCCGGCTATTCGGGCGCTGCAGCACTTTTTTAATCAGCCGGCGACCGATAAAGCCGCTGCCCCCCGTGATGAAATAGTCCATGGTATTTATATCCCTTACTGATTGGGCTGTTAGTTGCTGTTAGATATATCACGCTTTAACGCAAAATATTCATTCGAATATCATTCTTCGTGACCCAGACCAAAATTACCAGGGTTGCTTGTTCCGTTATTAGGTAGAACCCTCTATTTTTTCTCCATAGACTGAAGATGAAAGCCAAGTAATGCCACAACGAATATATCAAGGTTGTTGTCATTACCATCATCTATATCACGAGCAAGGAGATTGTCATGGCCAAAAAATTGAAAGCACTGGCAAGTTCGGTGACCGACAACCAACTCACCTCCACCATCAAGGAGTCAACCCAGCAGATCTGGTTGGCGGGTCTGGGTGCCTATGCCAAAGCCCAGGAAGAAGGCGGTAAAATCTTCGAAGCCCTGGTGCAGGAAGGGGAAGCCCTGCAAACCCGTACCCGCCAGAGCGCAGACGAGAAGATCGCTGCCATGACCGACAAGACTGCCGGTACCTGGGGACGTCTGGAGCAGGTGTTCGAGGAGCGCGTGGCCCGCGCCGTCGCCAGCCTCGGCATTCCGACCCGCAAGGACATCGACAAGCTCTCCAAGCGCATGGCCGAGCTGACCGAGGTGGTACAACAGCTGATCGATGCCCAGGACCTGGATGACGTTGCTCCGGCTGACGAGGCCAAGCCTGCCGCCGCCGCTGCCAAGAAGCCGGTTGCAGCCAAAAAGCCGCCGGTCAAAAAAGCCGCCGCCCCCATCGCCAAGGTGAAGGAAGAGGTGAAAGCACTGGCAACGGAAGTGGAGAGCGTGGCCAAAGAGGTCAAGGAGAAGAGTGAAACCACGCTCTTCTGATCCGCTGACCGGCTTGTTCTGATTGCGTAATGATCCACCGGCCCATGCCCTCTGCTGGGCCGGTTTTGCATGAGAAGGGAGGCAAATCATGAGCACGATTGCGGTTGCCCTCGCCGGCGGGGGACCTCTGGGGGGGATCTACGAGATCGGAGCCTGCGCCGCCCTGGCCGACAGTATCAAGGGGCTGCGTTTCGAGCAGGCCGATATCTATGTGGGGGTGAGCTCGGGAGCGGTGATCGCCTCGGCGCTGGCCAACGGCATCTCGCCGGACAAGCTGGTGCGGATCCTGTTAAGCGATGACACCGGCGAGTTCTTCGACCCCTCCACCCTGCTGCGTCCCGCCTTCGGGGAGTATTTTGACCGGCTTACCTCGTTGCCACCGCTGGTGCTGACGTGTCTGGCCGACTATCTCTCCTCGCCCTGGAACAAGAGCCTGCTCGGCTCGTTGCAGGGGTTGTCCCGAGCGATCCCGACCGGCATGTTCGACAGCCGCGGGGTGGATCGGATCCTCACCCAGTTTTTCTCCCGCCCCGGTCGCAGTAACGACTTTCGTGAGCTTGCCAGCCGGCTGTTCGTCATCGCCACCGAGCTCGATACCGGCCGCGCTGTGGCCTTCGGCAGCCCGGGGCTGGACCAGGTGCCCATCTCCGCCGCGGTGCAGGCCTCGGCCGCCCTGCCCGGCCTGTTCCCGCCCTCGCTCATCGATGGCCGATACTACGTGGACGGGGCGTTGATCAAGACGCTGCACGCCTCGGTGGCGCTGCAGGAGGGGGCCGATCTGGTGTTTTGCATTAACCCGCTGGTGCCCTTTGATGCGGGACTGGCCAGCGAACACCCTGCCAAGCTGGTGGACCGCGGCCTGCCGGTGGTGCTGGCCCAGACGTTTCGCGCCATCATCCACTCGCGCATGCACGTGGGGATGGATCGCTACAAGCACCAGTATCCCGACGCGGATGCCCTGCTGTTCGAACCCTCCTCGGCGGACGGCGAGATGTTCTTCACCAATGTGTTCAGTTACCGGGATCGGCGCCATCTGTGCGAGCACGCCTTCCAGCATACCCGCCAGGATCTGTGGCAGCGACGGGCCGAGCTTGGCCCCATTCTCGCCAGACATGGGCTGGAACTGGATCTGGGCGCGCTGGCCGATGAACAGCGTTCCCTGCTGACCCCGGGCACCGGCTCGGTGGCCGCGCTGGATGCCTCTTTGACCCAGCTGCAGCACTGGCTGACTCGCCGCTATGGCGGCAAGGGTCGCCGGCAATCGAAGGAGTAGCATGGACTGCAAACCCAAGCGGCGCACGCGGGATCGCATCCTGGCCACCGCCCTCGCCCAGTTCAACCTGCTGGGCGAGCCGACCGTCACCACTTCCGCCATCGCGGCCGAGCTGGAGATGAGTCAGGGCAACCTCTATTACCACTTTCACAACAAGGAGGAGATCGTCAACGCCCTGTTCGGCGAGTTCGAACAGGAGATGGCCCACCTGCTCGATACCATTACTCCGCCGCTGAACGAGGCGGAAGACATCTGGTTCTTCTTGCACCTGATGTTCGAACTCATCTGGAAGTACCGTTTTTTCTATTACGACATCAGCACCCTGATGAGCGGCAACCACAAGGTGGAGCTGCGCTTCTCGGCCCTGCTGCGGCGCAAGGAGCAGACCGCCGCAGCCATCTGTCACAGCCTCTGGCGCAGCGGCCTGCTGCAAGGCGACGAGACACAGGTGACGGCGCTGGCCGCCAACATCGCGCTGGTCGGGACCTTCTGGATCTCCTACCAGCGGGCGCTGCATCCGCGGGCCGATGCCGACATCGCGCTCGGGGTGTTTCAGGTGATGCAGCTGGTGGCCCCCCGGCTGCGCGCCGATGCCCGCGCCGATCTGGATGCCATCGCCACCCATTATCAGCCCGCCACCACGGCGAACTGACAGCATCGTGTATTTGATTGTGTTTTTAACAGGGAGAATCATATGACCACTTCACAGCCCAAATTGTCCGATTTCACCCCCTTCCCCTGGCCGGATGCGGCCTATGACTATGCCGGGGAGCGCCTTGCGCAGCATTGGGAACGGCTGCACCAGGGGGATGCCGAGCCCTGGCCCGAAGATGAACAAGTGCAGGAAGCCTGGCGTGCCTATCACGCCGGTGATTTCGCCCGCGCCGTCACTCTGGGGCTGGGCGCCGGCGAGGATGGCCTCAACGTGGCGAACAAGGCGCTGGTGATCCACGCCAGCTACCTGCTGGATGACAAGTATGCCAAGCGCGAAGCGTTCGAGCTGGCCGCCAGCAACGCCGAGAAGCTGCAAAAACGCCAGCCTAGCAACGTCAACGCCTGGTACTTCCACGCCCTGGCGCTGGGTCGCTACAGCCAGGTGATCTCGGTCTCCAAGGCGCTCTCCATCGGCATCGGTGACAAGATCAAGAGCAGCCTGGAGCAGGCGCTGACCCTTGAACCTGATCACGCGGAAGCCCATATCGCTTTCGGTGCCTGGCATGCGGAGATCATCGACAAGCTGGGCGCCATGATCGGTGGCATCACCTACGGCGCCAAGAAGGATGAGTCCGAACGTCACTTCAAGGCGGCGCTGGCCATCATCCCCCACTCCGCCATCGCCCGCATGGAGTACGCCAACGCCATGGTGATGATGCACGGCAAAAGCAAGATGGCGGCCGCCGAGGCGCTCTACGGCGAGGCCGCCGCGTGCGAGCCGCTGGATGCCATGGAGCGGCTCGACGTGGAAGCCGCCCGTGAGGAGCTGGCGGACGAGTAAGGTACCATTGTCGCAATGAAAGAGGCCAACCCTCGGGTTGGCCTCTTTTCTTTTTCACTTTTTTTCTTGCAGGCTTCCTTTCTTGCCGGCTCCTCGTCATCCAGGAGTGGCGCGGTCAGCCGTGCAGCAGCTGATCCAGCATGTCGGGATCGTAGATCAGGTCCGGCTCCATCAACACCAGCAACAACAACTGCTCAAACTCCACGGCGAAGCGCTCGACGATGAGATCCGGGTCCGGCACCCGCTTCTTGTCGGTGATGAGGCCGAGCTGCACCTTGTTGTCATAGGAGAGAATGGAGACGCCGACCGCGATGTCGCCGGCCTGGGGTACCCAGAACAGCGGCTGACGCAGGCGGGCGCCGGCCAGATAGAGGGTCTGCTGCGGGCCCGGCACGTTGGTAATGACCGCGCTGGCCTTGGCCGAGAGAATGTCGATGGCCTGCTGCTGCACCGCCTTGGGCGCCATGCCCATCACTTCCAGCAAGTTGAGCACCACCGCCGGCTGCAGGGAGGACTTGAGCGCCTGCATCCGATCCCGCACCACATAGAGCCGCTGCAGCGGATGTTCGATGTTGAGGGGCAGATCCAGTGCCACCAGCCCGAAGCGATTGCCCAGCGCCCCCTTGTCATCCGGGGCACGCATGTTGACCGGCACCAGCGCCCGGATGTCGATGTCGGTCTGGTCGCCCTGCTCCAGCAGGTAGTGGCGAAACGCGCCGGCGGTGGCGGCGATCAGCAGATCGTTGACCGAGCAGCCGAGCACTCGCCCCACCGCCTTCACGTCCGGCAGCGGGATCTGTTCTGACCAGGCTACTCGCTTGGTGCTGCCGGTCTCCCCCTTGAGCCGGGTATTGGCATCGTCGGAAAGGGTGGCGATGGTGTAAAGCTCGGCGGTCACGTCCCGGCTGGTCTTGAGGTAGTCCATCGCCTTGGTGGGATGGGTCAGCACCTCGACGTACTTGGACCAGAGGGGGCCTGTCAACTTGAGGCCGGCCCGCAACAGGCGACTGCCCTGCTGATCGTGCTCCTCGTCGCCGTCGTCATTGGCCACCGGCTCGGGCTGCGGCCTGGGGGGCGCCACCGGGCTCTCGTCCATCATGGTCAGCATGGCCCGCACCAGAGAGAAGCCGTCCCCCATGGCGTGGTGAAAACGCACCACCAGCGCCTGGCCGCCCAGAGAGGTATCCACCAGATGCATCTCCCACAGCGGGCGCTGGTGGTTGAGCGGGGTGGAGGCAAAGTCGGCCACCAGCCGCTCCAGCTCGGCCTTGCCGGCCTTGCCGGCCTTGCCTGGCAGGATCACCCGCTTGAGGTGCAGGTCAAGGTCGAAGTCGGGATCGGTGCGCCAGTAGTATTCGCCCCCTTCCAGGCAGGCCTTCTGCCCGAAGCGCGGCTGTACCCGAACTGTGTGCAGCAGGCTCTCCCGCAAGATGGATTCATCCAGCTGACCGTCGAACATCAGCACGCCGACGATCTGCATCAAGTTGTTGGGCCGGTCCATCCGCAGCCAGGCGGTATCGACACAGGAGATGAGTTCACACACAGACATGTATTATCCCTATCGTTTCGCGTTATTTGTCTCCTGCCGTTTCATGAATTGGCTTGATCAGGAGTGAATGAACAAATAGCACTTATATGTTGGTGAAACTGCACGGCGATTAATTCAAGATGATGTTTCATGACAAAAAGGGAGGCAGTTTTCATGCCTCTTAAAATAAAACAAACAAAGTGTGATCGGCCCTTTTAATAATAAATATCAGGCCGGGTAACGATAGTGGAATCGGTTATTTCATGATTGTTTCTTGCGCTGGATCAGTATTTATTGGCCTCATCAGCGCCGGGTTGGGCAAGGCAGGCGCTGATCGACGTATTCGAGGATCTCCTGCTCCAGCACGCTGCGCACCGGCAACAGCATCAGGCCGAGGCGCACCTCCAGCGACAGGGTATCGTCGGTGAGGAACAAAGAGCCGTTGACCCCGGCGCCACGAAACAGCAAGCGGGTCTCCTCCTCGTCTTCCCACTCGCAGTCGAGTTCGTACACTTCGCTCATGTCCTGGGCGATGGCTTCGGCGGCCAGTCTGGCGCCGGCAAGGCCCAGCGGGTGTTGGCGGCTGACCTGGATGGTCGACAGGCTGCTGCCGGCAAGGGGATCGTATAGAAACATGCTAACTCTCTGAGCGATGACAACATTTATTGATATTAAACACATGAATCAAACAAGTGAAAGCCATTTGCAACATTTTTGGGACTCACTTAACAAAGCCTGTTGAGTAAAAGCTCCATCGATTCCGCCTGGGCTGCCGCCGCGTTACACTGGGCCGGCAACACGTGACGAGCCTCGGCAAGGTGCCGCCTGTCGTCATGTCTATCCGTGACAGGCCATTGGAAACAGGTCAAGAGAGCCGCAGATGACCCAACAGCAACAACCATTCGATGACCAGCAACCGGATGAAGAGAGTACCCTGGCGCGACTCTATCGCCAGCTCAACCGGGTGGCCGCGCTGCGCGAGCAGATGCGCACCCATCCGCAGGATCAGCAAGACAGGGACGCATTGCGCCAATGGCAGGCCGATCGGCTGGGGCGCACCCACCGCGATCTGCTGGAGAGCAAGCGCTACGGGCCGGCCGCGCAGTTCTTCCTGACTGATCTCTATGGGCCGGGGGACTGTGCCCGCCGGGATGCGGACGTGATGCGGGTGATGCCGACCGCCGAGCGACTGTTGCCGGAATCCGGTCTCAAGGTGCTGGCGCAGGCCATTGAACTCGATGCCCTCTCCGAGGAGCTCGACTACCTGATGGTGGTGGCTCTGCGTCGCGGTGGCAGCATGGCGCGGCTGAACGCCAAGGCCTATGCCCTCGCCTATCAGGAGGTCGGTGAAGAAGTACGCCGCCGTCATCAGTTGCAACTGGTCAACGAACTGGGGATGACTCTGGATCGGCTGGCGAGAAAGCCGCTGCTCGGGGCAACCTTGAGGCTGATCTCGGGGCCGGCCCATCTGGCGGGACTGGGCGAGTTGTTTACCTTTGTCGAACGGGGTTACCGGGTATGTCATCACATGGGGCGAGCCAACGAGTTTCTCGAGACCATCGCCAGCCGCGAGACGGCCATCATGCAGGCGCTGCTGGCGGGCGACGACACAGTATTGGATTGACCCTGGGAGCCATGCGGGCAGACATGACAAAGCGGGCCGAGTGGCCCGCTTTTTGTTTATCAGAGTGCGCCGATAGGCAAGCGGTCAGATCACCAGCAGGTCCATGAAGGCGTGCACCGGGGTGGCGGCCAGTTGCTTGCCATCCTGGCAAAGGGCCAGGATCGCCTCGGCCCGCTTGGCCGGGAAGCGGGTGGCCAGGTTGTGGTGGAACTTCTCTACCAGCAGCGGGATCCCCTCTTCGCGGCGGCGACGATGACCGACCGGGTACTCCACCTCCACCTTGGCGGTGTGGGTGCCGTCCTTGAAGAAGACCTGGATGGCGTTGGCAATGGAGCGCTTGTCCGCTTCCAGATATTCGCGGCTGTAGCGCTTGTCCTCCTGCACCACCATCTTGCCGCGCAGCCCATCGATGCGGGGATCGATGGCCACGGCGTCCTCGTAATCCTCGGCGATGAGGCGCCCGAAGATGAGCGGCACCGCCACCATGTACTGCAGGCAGTGATCCCGGTCGGCCGGGTTGTTGAGGGCGCCGACCTTGCTGATGATGCGAATGGCCGACTCATGGGTGGTGAGCTCGATGCGGTCAATCTCGTCGAGCCGTCCCTTCACCTGCTCGTGCAGCTTCATGGCGCACTCCACCGCCGTCTGGGCGTGGAACTCGGCGGGATAGGAGATCTTGAACAGCACGTTCTCCATCACATAGCTGGCGTACCCCTGATGCAGGGCGAACTGGTTGCCCTTGAACAGCACGTCGTAGAAGCCCCACTTGGGGGCGCTCAGCGCGCCGGGATACCCCATCTCGCCGCTCATGGTGATAAGGGCGAGGCGCACCGCCCGGGAGGTGGCATCCCCCGCAGCCCAGCTCTTGCGGGAACCCGCATTGGGCGCATGACGGTAGGTGCGCAGGCTCTGGCCATCGACCCAGGCCTGGGAGACCGCATCGATCACCTGATCGCGGCTGCCGCCCAGCATGTGGGTCACCACGGCGGTACTGGCAACCTTCACCAGCACCACGTGATCGAGACCGACCCGGTTGAAGGAGTTTTCGAGCGCCAGCACCCCCTGGATCTCGTGGGCCTTGACCATGGCCGTCAGCACATCGCTCATGGTGAGCGGTGCCTTGCCTTCGGCCACGCGGGTCCGGGAGAGCCAGTCGGCGGTGGCGAGGATGCCACCCAGGTTGTCGGAGGGGTGCCCCCACTCGGCGGCCAGCCAGGTGTCGTTGTAATCAAGCCAGCGGATGATGGCGCCGATATCCCAGGCCGCCTTGACCGGGTCGAGGCAGAGCTGGGTGCCGGGTACCCGGGCCCCGAAGGGCACGACGGTGCCCGGCACGATGGGACCAAGGTGTTTGGTGCACTCGGGAAAACGCAGGGCCAAGAGGCCACAGCCCAGGGTATCCATCAGGCAGTAACGGGCGGTGTCGAGGGCGGCCTGGCTGGTGATGGGGTGATTGCAGACGTAATCGGCAATATCGACCAGTACCTGATCGGGGTCTGGTCTGTGGTTGACGTCGACGTTGGCGGACATCGTGACTTCCTTATCGTTGTTGTGAATGAAACAGGGTGATGAAACGGCGCCCTGCCCGCCCGCTTGCGCGCATCGACCCCGGTGCTGCCGGGGTCGGGTGAGGCAAGGGAGTGACAGGGCTGCCCATGTTTATCGCTGCTGCAGCGAGACGAAATGACGGGGCGCCGGGCCGACATAATCGGCGCTCGGGCGGATGATCCGGTTGTGTTCGCGCTGCTCCATCACGTGGGCGCACCAGCCGGTGACCCGCGAACAGACGAAGATGGGGGTGAACAGCTTGGTAGGGATCCCCATGTAGTGATAGGCGCTGGCGTGGAAGAAGTCGGCGTTGGGGAAGAGCTCTTTCTCTTCCCACATCACCTTCTCCGCCTCGCAGGAGACACGGTAGAGCCGGTCATCGCCCACTGCCTCGGCCAGCTTGGCCGACCACCCCTTGATGATGACGTTGCGGGGATCCGAGGTGCGATAGACGGCGTGGCCAAAGCCCATGATCTTCTCCTTGGCCGCCAGCTTGGCCAGCAGCTCGCGCCGCGTCTGGGCCTCATCCTGCCAGGGGGCGATCATCGCCATGGCGGCCTCGTTGGCGCCGCCGTGCAGCGGGCCGCGCAGGGTGCCGATGGCCGCAGTGACGCAGGAGAACATGTCAGAGAGCGTCGAAGCGCAGACCCGCGCCGCGAAGGTGGAGGCGTTGAACTCATGCTCGGCGTAGAGAATGAGGGAGACGTGCATTACCCGGCGCTCCAGCTCGCTCGGCGCCTTCTGGTGCAGCAGTGCCAGGAAGTGGCCGCCGATGCACTCCTCGTCGGTGTCGAGGGGGATGCGTACCCCGTCGTGGCTGAATTTGTACCAGTAGAGGAGAATGCCCGGGAAGGCAGCCAGCAGCCGATCCGCCACCTCATGCTCGTGCTCGAAGCCATCTTCCGGCTCCAGATCGCCGAGCATGGAGCAGCCGGTACGCAGCACATCCATGGGGTGGGCATCGGCGGGAATGCGCTCGAGCACCTCCAGCAGGGCGGCAGGCAGGGTGCGCAGGCTGCGCAGCGTCCGCTTGTAATCCTCGAGTTGCTGCTCGTCCGGCAGCTCGCCCTTGAGCAGCAGGTAGGCGACCTCTTCGAACTGGGCGCCATCGGCCAGCTCCTGGATGTCATAGCCGCGATAGGTGAGCCCGGTGCCGCTCTTGCCCACGGTGCAGATGCTGGTTTCCCCGGCGCTCTGGCCACGCAGGCCGGCGCCACCCAACGGTTTTTGCTGTCCCATTGCCTTTCCTCCTAGTCCCTGGATGTAAACAGACGGTCCAGCGTCTGCTCGTAGTGGTGATAACCGAGGAAGTCGTAGAGTGACTCCCGGGTCTGCATGGTGTCGACGACGGCCCGCTGATGGCCATCCTGGCGAAGGTGCTGATAGACGTTGAGGGCCGCCTGATTGGCCGCCCGGCTGGCACTCAAGGGATAGAGCACCATGTCGACGCCATGGGCGGCGAGCGCCTCCTTGTCGAATAGCTCGGTTTTGCCGAATTCGGTCATGTTGGCGAGAATGGGCACCCCGGCCGCCTGCTTGAACAGGTCATACTGACCGAGCTCGGTCACCGCCTCGGCGAAGATCATGTCGGCCCCGGCGGCCACGTAGGCGGCGGCGCGCTCCAGCGCCGGGCCAATCCCCTCCACCGCCAGCGCGTCGGTGCGGGCCATGATGACGAACTCGCCATTCTCGCGGGCATCCACCGCCGCCTTGATGCGATCGCACATCTCCTCCTGCGAGACCACCGCCTTGTTGGGCCGGTGGCCACAGCGCTTCTGGGCCACCTGATCTTCCATGTGCACGGCGGCCACTCCGGCCCGCTCGAAGGCGCGCACGGTGCGAGCGATGTTGAATGCCCCGCCCCAGCCGGTGTCGATGTCGACCAGCAGTGGCACACGGGTGGCTGCAGTGATGCGCTCGGCGTCTATCAGTACGTCGTTGAGGGAGGTCATGCCGAGATCCGGCAGGCCATAGGAGGCGTTGGCAACACCGGCGCCTGACAGATAAATGGCCTGAAAGCCGCTGCGCTCCGCCATCAGCGCCATGTAGGCATTGATGGTGCCGACGATCTGCAGGGGGCGTTCGTTGGCGAGGGCGGTGCGAAAACGCAGGCCTGCCGAGGGGGTAAGGCTGGACATCATGACTCCTTTCACTTGTCTGGTGAGACCATCTAATATCACGTTTACGTTAACGTCAATCATACTTTCGTGGCATGCCCCCGCCAGGCAAGACAGGACGCGGGTTTTAGGGTAAATTTCACCAATTCCTTCAACAGGTTGAATCGTAATGTCGGATCTCAATCCCGTGATCGTCTGCCCGGCTTGCGACTTGCTGATCGAACGCAAGTTATTGCCGCTAAGGCGCCACGCCCACTGCCCCCGCTGTCATCAGCATCTGTACGGGCGTTATGCATTTCGCCCCTCCCAACTGATGGCGCTGACCATCACCGGCTTCCTGTTGCTCCCGTCCGCCTTCTTCGAACCGCTGATCTACCTGCGCCTGGCCGGCGTCAACTCGGACGCCAACCTGCTCAAGGGCATCATGGTGCTGCTGCTCGAGCACGAGATCTGGGTGGCGGGGCTGGTGTTCTGGTGCGCCGTGCTGGCGCCGGTGGGCTTGCTGCTCGGGATTTTTGCGCTGGCCTCGGGCCTTGCCAAACGCTGGCACATACTGGCGCCGACCCTGAAGGCGGTGGAGGTGTTTCGTCACTGGGCCATGCTGGAGGTCTACATCGTCAGCCTGCTGGTCGCCCTGTTCAAGCTGATCGACATCGCTGACGTGCGTCTCGGCGGCGGTCTGTTGAGCCTGGGGATCCTGATGCTGCTCAACCTGACCCTGCTGATCCTGTTTGACCCGGCCCCCTACTGGGAGCGAGTACCACTGGAGGAGCCGGATCATGTCCCAGACCAGCGCCCGTGAACTGGGGCTCTGCCGCTGCCACACCTGCGGCCTGCTGGTACGCTATCAGGCGGGTAGCGTCTGCCCTCGTTGTCACAGCCGGCTGCAGGTGCGCATCCCCCACTCCCTGGCCTGGTCCTGGGGGTTGCTGGCGCTGGCCAGCTTCATGCTGTTGCCCGCCAACCTGCTGCCCATCACCCATTTTTACAACAAAGGTTTGTTGCAGTCCGACACCATCTTCAGCGGTATCATGATGCTCTATCGCAGCAAGATGTCGGGCATCGCCACCATCGTCCTCACCGCCAGCATCATAGTGCCGGTGGGCAAGATCCTGGGGCTGGGCTGGATCTGCTGGCAGCTGCAGCGAACCAAGCCGGTGCGCCGCAAACGCCAGCTCATCATGTATCGCATCATCGATTTCATCGGCCGCTGGTCCATGCTGGACCTGTTCGTCATCTCGCTGATGGTGGCCCTGGTGGATCGCGGCGTGCTGCTCAACGTGCGGGCCGGCCCCGGCGCCACCGCCTTTGCCGGCGTGGTGGTGCTGACCATGATGTCGGCTCGCATGCTGGATACGCGCCTGCTGTGGGACAAGGCGGCCCGCTAGGGTCGGCCATCACATATGCCTGAAACTGTTTGTCTTTATCTGAACTGCTGTTTATCTCAGCCAATTAAGGAGTCGGTATGATCGGGGCTGAACCCGTCATTGAGAAGCGTCGCTGGTTGTCACCCGTCTGGTTGCTGCCCTTTATCGCCCTGTTGCTGGCGGGGGGCTTCATCTACCAGCAGTTTGCCAGCAGTGGCCAGCTGATCCGCATCAACTTCGCCCAGGGCAACGGTATCCTGCCGGGCAAGACCCAGGTGCGCTATCAGGGGGTCGCCATCGGGGTGGTGCAGGAGCTGGAGCTGGCCGAGGATGGCCGCAAGATAGCCGTGCTGGCCAAGATTGACAGCCGGGCTCGCCCGCTCATCCGCAAAGGCTCTGACTTCTGGCTGGTGAGCCCCAAGGCATCGCTCACCGAGATCTCCGGCCTCGATACCCTGGTCTCCGGCAACTACATCAACTTGCAGCCCGGGCGGGACAACAACCCGCTGCAGGAGGAGTTCGACGCGCTGGATGGCCCTCCCCCCGGTTATCAGGCCCAGGGACGGATGCTGCACCTGACCGCCGATTCGCTCGGCTCGGTCGGCATCGGCGCCAAACTCTATTTTCGCGGCATCGAGGTGGGTAGCGTCATCAACACCCGCCTTGGCGAAGAGAACCAGAACGTGATCCTGGATCTGGTGATCGAGCCGCGTTTTGAGCACCTCATCAAGGCCGACACCCGCTTCTGGAACATCAGCGGCATCAAGGGCTCCTTCAGCTTGGCCGGGGTCAATGTGGAGGCCGGTAGTCTCACCTCCATCCTGAGCGGCGGCATCGCCTTCGACTCTCCCAAGGACTCTCCGGAGCCGGAAAAAGGCCAGGTCTTTACCCTCTACAAAGGCTTGGCCGAGGCGGCCCGCGGTGAGCGGATCGCCATCCAGGCGGGGGATCTGCCCATCAAGGAGGGGATGCCCATCCTGTTCGAAGGCATCGAGATCGGCCGCATCGACCCCATTCGCCTCACCGACAAGGGCCGGGTGGTGACCGCGCTGATCAACCCGGAACAGGCGTTTCGGATCACCGGCAACAGCCGTCTGGTGTGGGAGAGCGTCTCCCTCGGCGCCGGTGGCATCAAGCATGCGGATCGCCTGCTGGCGGGCCCGGCCATTCGCCTCGACTATGTGGCGGGCGAGCGGGTCAAGGCCATGACGCTGAGCAGCAAAGAACAACCGGGTGGCATCAAGCTGGTGCTGCAGGCCGACGATCTGGCCGGCCTCAACGAAGGGGCGCCGCTCTGGTACAAGGGTCTGCAGGTGGGCCAGATCAGCCAGCTCACCCTGGATGGCGGTGGCAACGCCAGCGTGGCCCTGGTCGTGCAGAGCCAGTATCAGCATCTGCTCAACCGGGCCCGTTTCTATCGGGCGGCGCCGCTGCAGATCGATGCCGACCTGAGCGGCATCAAGGTGGAAACCAGCCCGGCCAGCGCCTGGATTGGCGGCGGCATCAAGCTGGTGCAGGCCCCCGCCGGCGAGCGGGTCAACCGGCTCTATCCCAGCCAGGAGCTGGCCCTGCTCGGTACCCGGGATGCCAAGCCCCGTCGCTGGGTGTTGAAGGCGGAGCAGGCTGACGGCATCGGCATCGGCTCCCCCGTGCTCTATCTGGGGCTCGAGGCTGGCAAGGTCAACGCGCTGCGCGCCGCCAAGGAGGGGGTGGAGATCGAGCTTGAGATCGCCGGTGTTTATGCCCCCCTGCTGGAGCAGCAGCCGCAATTCTGGAAAAAGCCGGCGCTGGATACCCGGGTGCGGGTGGATGGCGTGCAGGTCAAGGTGGGGAACCTCGCCACCCTGCTGCGCGGCGCCATCGAATTCGATCGGCTCGGCACGGGTCGCAGCAGTCACCAGCTGTTTGACAGCAAGGAGCAGGCCAAGGCCAAGGTACGGACCCTCTCCCTGGTGGCCGACAGCAACCCGGGACTCGGGGTCGGCAGCCCGATCCGCTACCGCGGGGTCGACATCGGCAAGATTGAACAGATTGAGCTGGAGCCGACCCTGGGCCAGGTGATCTTCAAGGCCGAGCTGGATGGCCAGTATGCCGCGCGCTTCCTGCAGTCTGGTGCCCGCTTTACCCTGGTCCAGGCCAAGCTGGGGCTGGGCGGCGTGGCCCACCTCGATACCCTGATCAAGGGCGCCTTTGTGGAGGCGCAGCCCGGTCAGGGTGCTGGCAAGGATCGCTTCCCCCTCAGCCAAAGCGGCCCGGCCGGTCTGGCGCTCACCCTCAAGAGCGCGTCGGTCAACGGTTTGAGCGTCGGCAGTCCATTGCTGTTTCGCAAGATGGTGGTGGGCAGCGTGACCAAGGTAGCGCTGGCCCGCGATGGCAGCGAGGTGCTGATCGATGTCAACGTGGAGCAGGAGTACGCCCATCTGGTGCGGGCCAACTCCCGCTTCTGGAATGTCTCCGGGGTCAAGGCGGATATCGGCCTGACCGGCGGCACCATCGAGGTGGAGACGGTGCAGAGCCTGCTCGCCGGCGGTATCGCCTTCAACACTCCGGAGAAAGAGATGGGACCGACCGTCAAGGCCGGTCACAGCTACCCGCTGCATGCCAAGGCAGAGAAAGAGTGGCAGGAGTGGAGCCCCCGCATCCAGCCCTGATCGCTCCCCTCACTCACGCTCACTCAAGCCCGGCACTGTGCCGGGCTTGTTTTTACCCGTCGCGCTTTCAGAATATTCCTACCCTTGTGATAAGATGTCGCCCCTCTTTTTCGGTCAACGAGACTGCACCGTGCACGACAACACCTATCTTCCCGATCACTTCTTGCGCCATATTGCGGCCATCATGCCGGCGCACCTCTCCATGGATGAGTTCGTGGCCAGTTGTCGACGACCGCTGCGGCGCAGCATCCGGGTCAACACCCTGAAGATATCGGTGGCGGCGTTTGTGGCACGGATGCAGCCGCTCGGTTGGCTGCTCGATCCTGTGCCCTGGTGCGACACCGGCTTCTGGCTCAGCCGCGAAGACGAGAGTGTGCCCCTTGGCAACACCGCCGAGCATTTGAGCGGGCTCTTCTACATTCAGGAGGCGAGTTCCATGCTGCCGGTCACCGCCCTGTTTGCCTGCGAGCAGACCCGGCGCGATGGTATGCTGCTGGACGCGGCGGCGGCTCCCGGCTCCAAGACCACCCAGATCGCGGCCCTGATGAACAACCAGGGCATGCTGGTTGCCAACGAATACTCCAGTAGCCGGCTCAAGGTGCTCAGCGCCAATCTGCAGCGCTGCGGCGTGACCAACGTAGGCATGACTCATTTCGATGCGAAAGTATTCGGCCAGTGGTTGCCGGAAACCTTCGATGCCATCCTGCTCGACGCCCCCTGCTCCGGCGAGGGCTCGGTGCGCAAGGATGAAGATGCCTTGCGTAACTGGAGTATCGAGAGCATCGACGAGATTGCCGCGGTGCAGCAGGGGTTGCTGGAGAGTGCCTTTCATGCCCTCAAACCGGGCGGCGTACTGGTTTACTCCACCTGCACCTTGAGCCTGCAGGAGAACCAGGCCGTCTGTCAGTCACTGCTGGACAAGTTTGGCGATGCGTTCAGCTTTGACTCGCTGGCCGATCTCTTCCCTGCTGCAGAGCAGGCCTGCACGCCGGAAGGATACCTGCATGTTTGGCCCCAAATCTTCGACAGTGAAGGCTTTTTCGTTGCCAGATTGCGCAAGCACCACTCCGTGCCCAACACCATGTTCAAACCAGGAAAGCTCGGCAAATTTCCCTTCTCGCCGCTGCCGGCCAAGGAGTCAGAGCCCATGCTGCGCGAGATTGAAGCCGCCTTCGGGGTCGTGCCGCAGGGCAATCTGTTTGGCCGCAGCGAGGAGATCTGGCTCTTCCCTCAGCTGTTCGAACAGGTACAAGGCAAGCTGCGTTTCGATCGCATCGGGCTGAAACTGGCGGAGACCTTCAAAAAAGGTTACCGGCTGACCCATGAGTGGGCGCTGGCCTATGGTGACGGTGCGAGTAAGGGATTCGTCGAGCTCGGCATTGCTGATGCACGGGAGTTCATGATGGGGCGGGATGTGTGGCCGAAGCAAGCCGCCGGCACTGGCGAGGTGATCGTCCGTTATCAGGGTCATACCCTGGGCATGGGGAAATGGGTGGGCAGCCGGGTCAAGAATGCCCTGCCCCGCGAGCTGGTGCGCGACAACAATCTGTTCGTGTAACGAGTGTGGCCGGAGCAGGAAAACCCACACTCCGGTTGAACTTTTGCGTGGATCTTGAAAAGCCTCGAGCCTTGTCTAAGCTTAAGGCTATCCGAACACCAGTTAGCGCACGGCTCTGCAAGGAGCCAATTCCCCTATGCCAGGTACAAGGAATTCGTACCTGGCTTTTTTTATGCTCGCCGTTCGCATGTCGCAATGAAGCATCATGCCGCCGGTGCGTTTACTCGAGCACCTCTGCCGGCTCTGGCACTTCGACATGCGGTACTGCTTGTTCCTGTTCCAGCTCATGTTGATAGAGCAGATCGATGGCCTGCTCGATGAGAGAGGCCTGGCTGTCTTCGAGCTGCAACCCCAGCATGGCCAACCGTTCGGCGTGGCGATTGCTGATCCAGCATTGCAATCGGCTGTGAGTTTCCTGCTTGCGTTTCACGTGCTGGCGCTGCCGCTCGGCGTTGTCTTGCGCACTGCTCACTTTCATTTCCTGGCTCATATCACCTTGCAACTTTGATTTTTATAGCCTGTTATCTCTCATCGATTCTTCACCGTGCACTGGCGAACGTGAGGAGCCTAGCTCTCCTCTCCCCTCTAGATGGGGTGAGCTCAGTGCGCTGCAAATATATCATTGGATCAACAAGATATCATTTAACATAAAAATATGAGTGACGCGGTTATATTACAGCAAGCCATCCAGGGCGTGATCCGAGAACTTGTGGGCATCGTCGAAATACTCCTGCAAGGTGCGGATGTCCTTGTGACGGGTGACCTCGATGATCTTGTTCATCGGTTTGCCGGCAGTGACCGCCGAGGTGATGAAGCCGCGCCGTAGACTGTGGCCGCTGACCTGGAGATCGTCGATGGCCTGACCGGTACGCCGCTTGATCATCAGGTTGATACCCTGCGGACCGAGCGGTTCTGGCATGAGCTGACCCCAGCGATTCATGCGGCGAAACAGGGCGCCCTCGCTGATCCTGCTCTGTTTGAGCCAGCGCGCCAGTGCCGACACCGGACAATATTGTTTACCTGGCACCAGGGCGATCTCCGTTTCATGCAGCTGATGCTTGCTGGGCTTGAGCCGAAGACGGATCCCCTGCCCCACAAAGTCGAGATCATCCACCTCAATCCTTGCCGCCTCCGAGCGTCGCAAGGCGCCGCTGAACATCAGCAGCAACAGGGTGTAATCCCGCAGCCCCGCCAGATTGCCGGTGTCGATTTCGTCGAGCACACAGGCCAGTGGTTTCAGGGTCAGTGCCCCCGTTTTGCGTTTGCGGTTGTCACCGAGCCGCACTATGCCCCGCATCATCTCCTTTATCTCCGCGTGCTCGGTCGGCATGGGGTGGATCCCCTTCTGCTTGAAGGCATAACGAATGCCGGCGAGCCGTCTTACCAGGGTGGCGGGCTTGCGGGGTTCACCGTTGCGCAGCTCCCCCTTCCCCTCTTCCTTGTCCAGCCAGACCCAGTCAGCCAGGATGCCGTCGGCCTGATCTGCCAGGAAGTTCATGATGTGATGATGGGTGGTCTGCAGCGGATCGAGCCCATGCAGCTGACACCAGAACACGAAGATGCGGGTATCGGCCTGATAGGCATTGAGAGTGGAGTCGGCTTTGGCGCTGCGCAGGAAGCGTCTGGCCCGGCTGTTCAATTGAGGATCGAAGACACTCTGCAAAGCCTGCTGAGTTTGGGACTGGATGTGTGGGTAGTTCACTTAACTCTATGATTTAATGCGGAGTTTTGTTGGATCTTACAGGATCTTGCAGATCTATCAAGTATCGATAATGAATATTATCGATACTTATGAAGAGTGCTTTTAGCCTATTTCAGCCCCCCTCATTTATTCCTCAGCTCCCTCTCAACCCTGCTCCGTTTTATCAGGGGTTGTGGATTTGATCTTATCAGTACCCACGACACCAAGTGAGAGATAACAACCTGCAGTGATCGTTTTTTGGGTGGGCCATGATAGTGCTGATTGTCATAGTAAAACGCCCCGCTATGCGGGGCGTTGTTTGTTATCGCTTTGCCAACTTGAACAACTCGAAGAAGTTGTGGCTGGTCGCTTGCGCCAATTCAGCCAGCGGCATTTGCCGCAGATCCGCGATGAACTGGGCCACGTCGCGCACGAAGGCCGGCTCGTTCTCTCTGCCCCGGTGCGGAACCGGCGCCAGATAAGGTGAGTCGGTTTCAACCAGCAGTCGCTCCAGCGGCAGCGCCTTGACCACCGCCTGCAGATCAGCTGCATTTTTGAAGGTAGCGATGCCGGAGATGGAGATATAAAAACCCATCGCCATGGCCGCCTCCGCCATCTCGAGCGACTCGGTGAAGCAGTGCAACACCCCGCCGACCTGCTCGGCCCCCTCTTCGCGCATGATCTGCAGGGTATCCTGCTGGGCATCGCGGGTATGGATGATGAGGGGTTTGTTCAGGGTGCGGGCCACCCGGATATGCTCGCGGAACGAGGTCTGCTGTACTTCCTTGTTCTCCGGCGAATAGAAGTAGTCGAGCCCGGTCTCGCCGATGGCCACCACCCTTTCATCTGCCGCCTGGGTCAACAACAAGGCGGCATCGACGCCAGGTTCCTGGTTGAGAGGGTGCACGCCACAGGAGGCAAACACTTGAGGATAAGGGGCGATCGCTTCCAGCATGGTCGGGAACTGCGCCTGGGTGACGCTCACGCACAGAAAATATCCCACGTCCTGCTCGGCGGCCTTGGCCAGCACATCGGCCATATTGGTCTGCTTGCTGCCATAACTCAGGCGATCGAGATGACAATGGGAATCAACGAGTAACATATAAAACCTTTGTAGCGAGATCTATAACCAGCGAGTCAGCCAGTTCATCAGATGGATGGTAGGATTGGAGAGCTGCCCCGGCTGGCAGGCCATCTTCAGCTCGACCAGCTGTTGCTCTGCCTCCAGCAGCTTCTCGCTGGAATGAAGATCGGCCAGTTGCTGGCTGAGCGCCGTCAGATCCGGCATCGCCAGCTGATGATGGCCGCAACCGGCCTGCGTCTTGAGGGCATCGCACAAGAACAGCTGCAACCAGTGTAACCTGACCTGGGTATCGCTCGCCAGCAGACCGCACACGTGGTTGGCCCGGGTCGGCGTCTGTGCCAGCGCGAGAAAACTCTCCAGCAGATCCCGGCGGGCACTGTCTTGCTGCTCTTCGATATAGCGCAGCACCCGCAGCGGCGCCCCCTGGCAGATCCGTACCTGGGCCAGCGTGGCCTGATGACCCTGCTCGGCCAGCCAGCGCACCGTCTCACCCTCGGCAGGCAACTGGCAGACATGTTTGTGACAGCGACTGAGAATGGTCGGCAGCAAACGGGAAACCTGGGAGGCGATCATCAGCAGCAAGCTGTCGCCGGCGGGCTCTTCCAGGGTTTTGAGCAGGGCGTTGGCGGCCGACTCCGTCATGCGCTCCGCATCGGGAATAATCACCACCTTGCCGCGACCAAGCTGGGCCGAATTCTGCAGGCGCGAACAGATCTCGCGAATGGCCTCGACCCCGATGGTCTTGCTCTCCGTCGTCAGGGTGCCCAGATCCGGATGATGGCCCTTCTCAAACAGCTGGCAGGAGTGACATTGGCCACAGGGCTCACCCCGTTCGGGCCGATGGCAGAGGTGCAAGCGCGCCAATTGTTCCGCAAGCTGCTCCTTGCCAAGACCGGGATCGCCTAGCAGCAACCAGGCGTGACCGAGTCGACCGGCCGCGGCGGTCTGACTCAAGGCATGCCAGTCCGGGATCAACCAGGGATACATGAGGGCTCATCTTTCAGATAGTGGGCCAGTGCAGCCTCGATGGCCGCCTTCACCTGCTCCGGCGCTTGGCCAGCATCGACCACCTTGATTGACTCATCGGCGGCAGCCAATTCCAGATAGCGCTGGCGGGTGCGTTCGAAGAAGCTGAGTTGCTCGAGCTCGATCCGATCCAGCTCACCGCGGTGGCGGGCCCGCTGCAGGCCGATGGCTGGATCGATGTCGAGATAGAGCGTCAGATCCGGTTTGAAGTCACCGAGCACGGCCCGTTTGATGGCACCGATGAGATTGGCATCGATACCACGGCCCCCCCCCTGATAGGCCTGGGACGAGAGATCGTGGCGATCGCCCACCACCCATACACCGTCGGCCAGCGCCGGCTTGATGCGGGTTTCGACCAGCTGGACCCGGGAGGCGTACATCAGCAACAGTTCGGCTTCAATGGTAAGGCGCTCGTCGTGCACCTCCTTGACGATGGCCCGCATCCGCTCGGCCAGCGGGGTACCACCCGGCTCACGGGTACACTCGATCCGCGCCACGCCGTGGCCATGCAGATAGTCGGTCACATAACGCACCGCGGAGCTCTTCCCTGCTCCTTCCAGTCCTTCAATCACGATAAATTTAGACATTAGGGTTTCTTCAATATGTATTCGCGGACCGCCCGATTGTGTTCATCGAGGGTCTTGGAGAAGTAGTGGGCACCGCCCCCTTTGGCGACAAAATAGAGGTAGTCGGTCGATTTGGGGTTGAGCGCCGCCTCGATGGAAGCCTTGCCCGGCATGGCGATGGGCGTGGGCGGCAAGCCGTCGATCACATAGGTGTTGTAGGGGTTCACATCGGTCAGGTCGCTGCGGCGGATGTTGCCATCATACTTGTCCTTCACCCCGTAGATGACGGTGGGATCGGTCTGCAACTTCATGCCAAGGCGCAGGCGATTGACGAATACCGAGGCAATCTGGGCCCGCTCTTCCGGCTGACCGGTCTCTTTCTCGATGATCGAGGCCATGATCAGCGCCTCGTAAGGGGTCTTGTAAGGCAGATTGGCCTGGCGCTTGTCCCAGCTCTGCTGCAGGAAGGCTCGCATGTCCTGATAGGCGCGGCGCAGGATGGAAATATCGCTGGCATGGGTGGTATAGGCGTAAGTTTCCGGCAGGAACCACCCCTCCAGCTTGCCATTGTCGATGCCAAGCTCCTGGGCCAGATCCGCTTCGCTCTGCTCCACCGTCAAGCGCTCCAGATAAGGGGCGCTGGCCAGCTGCTTCAGCCAATCCTCAAAACGGGATCCTTCGACGAAGGTCAGGCTGAAGTGGAACTCCTTGCCGGAGGCGAACAGGGAGAGAGTCTCCTTGAGCGGAGCCCCTTCCTTGATTTCATAAGTGCCGGATTTGATGGCAACCAGCTCGGGGTGACCGCGCAGCCAGAGCCGCACCGCCCAGGGGCTGGTTTCCCCCTCCCCCAGTTCGGCGATCAGGCGCGCCGCATGGGCCCCCTTCTCGACGGTAAAGAGGCGGGTCGGCCCCTTGTTGGTGAGCGTCTCCACCTGCTGCCATTTGTAATGTACATAGCCCCCGGCCACGGCGACTGTCAGCGCCGCGCCCGCGAGCAGGGTGTAAAGCCGATTAAACTTCAATGACCAAACGCTCCTGTAAGCGGCGGATCAATACCGGACTGGCATATTGGGTCTCCCCGATGCCGGTCACCGGCACTATGCCCATCAGGGTATTGGTCAGCCATACCTCTTCGGCCTGCCACAGTGACTCCAGCGGAGCCTCCACGACACGCAGTTCAATGCTCATCTGTTTTAGCATCGCCATCACATGGCGCCGCATGATGCCGTCTATGCCGCAGTGGGTTAGATCCGGCGTGAATACCGTTCTGCCACGGCGCCAAAACAGATTGGCACTGACCCCTTCTACCAGAAATCCCCGGCTGTTCAAGACTATACCTTCGACTCCCGAACGCGCCGCAAGTTCGCTTTTCAGCAGCACCTGCTCCAGCCGGTTGAGGGTCTTGAGGCCCGCCAGCATGGGGGCATCCCCCAGCCGTTGTTGACACACCAGCAGGGGAATACCGGTTTGCTGCCACGCTGAATAGTGAGCCGGGTAAGCGGCCAGCGACAGGATCCGGGTCGGTGCATGGCAGGCAGTGCCATCATACCCCCGGCCACCACTGCCTCGGGTCAGCATCACCTTGATCACCGCCAGCGTCTGGTCGCGAGCCATCCCGGCGACCTCGTCGCCAAGGCGTTGCCAGTCCAGCTCGGCAAGGCCGAGTCTGGCGCTCGCTTGCTGCAGCCGTGCCAGATGAGCCGGCCACCAGACGGGGCGACCATCCTTGACCAGCAAGGTGGTGAAATGGCCATCGCCATAAGCCAGGCCACGATCCATGGCGGAAACGCTGTCTGTCGGTATTCCATTGATCAGCAAAAGGATCCCTCCGATAAAAAAGGCCCGATACTGTCGTATCGGGCCCATACTATCCGCCCAGGGCGAATTATACGCGTTTGAAGATCAGTGAGCCATTGGTGCCACCAAAACCGAAGGAATTGGAGAGGGCATATTCGAAGTTGCCAGCCTTGGCAACATGAGGCACCAGGTCCAGATCACACTCATCATCCGGGTTGTCCAGGTTGATGGTGGGCGGCGCCATCTGATCGCGCAGCGCCAGTACCGTGATGATCGCCTCGATGGCACCGGCGGCACCCAGCAGGTGACCGGTCATAGACTTGGTGGAGCTGATCATCAGGGATTTGGCATGCTCGCCAAACACCGCTTTCATGCCGCGCAGTTCGGCCACGTCACCCAGGGGGGTGGAAGTGCCGTGGGCGTTGATGTAACCCACCTGCTCGGGGGCGATGCCGGCATCCTTGATGGCATTTTGCATGGCGCGGGCGCCACCGTTGCCGTCAGCGGGAGGCGCCGTCATGTGGTAGGCATCGCCACTCATGCCAAAACCAACCAGCTCGGCGTAGATCTTGGCGCCGCGGGCCTTGGCGTGTTCGTACTCTTCCAGCACCAGCACCCCAGCGCCATCACCCAGCACGAAACCGTCGCGATCTTTATCCCACGGACGGCTGGCCTTTGTGGGCTCGTCGTTGCGGTTGGAGAGCGCCTTGGCTGCCGCAAAACCGCCCATCCCCATCGGGGTGGAGGCTTTCTCGGCGCCGCCGGCCACCATCACGTCCGCATCACCGTAGGCGATCATCCGGCCGGCCATGCCGATGGCATGGGTACCTGTGGTACAGGCGGTGGTCACGGCGATGTTCGGCCCTTGCAGACCCTTCATGATGGAGAGATGACCGGACACCATATTGATGATGGTGGACGGCACGAAGAAGGGGCTCAGCTTGCGGGGGCCGCCGTTGACCAGGCTGCTGTGGTTCTGTTCAATCAGACCCAGGCCGCCGATACCGGAACCGATCGCCACACCGACGCGCTCGGCATTTGCCTCGTTGATGACGAGACCGGCATCATCCAGCGCCTGTATGCCTGCGGCGATACCGTACTGGATGAAGAGGTCCATCTTGCGAGCTTCTTTGCGGTTGATACCGTACTGCTCGGGATCGAAATCCTTGACCTGGCCTGCGAAACGGGTCGCAAACTCGCTGGCATCAAAGTGTTCGATGGGAGAAATGCCGCTCTGCCCGTTGAGCAGGGCTTGCCAGCTGGATTCGGCAGTGTTGCCTACCGGGGAAAGCATCCCCAAGCCGGTCACCACGACTCTGCGTTTTGACACTGAGGTAGTCTCCGAGAGGTGTTTTGAAAAGGGGTAAACATAAAAGAAGCGGCCCTTGGGCCGCTTCTTTCAGAACAGGAACTTATTCCTGATTAGCGGTGATGTAGTCGATAGCCGCTTGAACAGTGGTGATCTTCTCGGCTTCTTCATCAGGAATTTCGGTATCGAATTCTTCTTCCAGCGCCATTACCAGTTCAACGGTATCCAAAGAGTCAGCGCCCAGGTCGTCGACGAAGGAGGCAGCGTTCTTAACGTCTTCTTCTTTAACACCCAGTTGTTCGATGATGATTTTCTTTACGCGTTCTTCGATGTTGCTCATGACCTGAATTTTCCTTTAAAAATACGCTATTGCGTCTGGTTGGGGTAGTTTATTCAATTGACGTGAGTTTGCAAGTGGCTTGCCGCTGGTCAAACCACGAAATTCGCCAAACTTCGGCGTACTATCGCAAATTTGAACAGATCTCACGACAAATTGATTACACCATGTACATCCCGCCATTAACATGCAGGGTTTCGCCAGTGATGTAGGCGGCATCATCCGATGCCAAGAATACCACAGCAGCGGCAATTTCTTTTGGATCGCCCAGACGAGCGGCAGGCACCTGGCTCATGATGCCGGCACGCTGCTCTTCATTGAGCGCCTTGGTCATATCGGTCTCGATGAAACCGGGGGCAACCGCGTTCACGGTAATGCCGCGGGAGGCCACTTCACGGGCCAGCGACTTGGTAAAACCAACCAGCCCCGCCTTGGCGGCCGCATAGTTGACCTGACCGGCGTTGCCCATGGTGCCCACCACGGAGCCGATGCTGATGATGCGACCATTGCGCTTCTTCATCATGGCGCGCAGCACCGGTTTGCTCAGTCGATACAGGGAGGTGAGGTTGGTGTCGATGATCTCGTTCCACTCATCGTCCTTCATCCGCATCAGCAGGTTGTCACGGGTGATACCGGCGTTGTTGATCAGGATGTCGATGTCGCCAAAACGCGCCTTGATGGCGGCGAAGACGGCTTCGATGGATTCCTGGCTGGTCACGTTCAGTGCCATGCCGCAACCCTGTTCACCCAGATAGGCGCTGATCGCCTCGGCGCCGCTCTCGCTGGTCGCAGTGCCGACGACTTTGGCGCCACGGGCCGCAAAAGTTTCGGCAATTGCACGGCCGATGCCACGACTGGCACCGGTCACCAACACAACCTTATCGGTAAAGCTCATTACTTGCTCCTGTTTACTTGATCTGGGCCAGCGCCTGCTCGAAAGAGGCGGCATCGTTGGCATGAATACCTTCCACGCGCTTGTCGATGCGCTTGGCGAGCCCGGTCAATACCTTGCCCGGTCCCATCTCGATCTCGAGGGTAACCCCCTCATTGGCCATCCGCTCGACAGTCTCGGTCCAACGAACCGGGCTGAACAGCTGACGCACCAGAGCCTGTTTGATGGCGGCCGGATCCTGTTCACAGGATACGTCGACATTATTGATGACAGCGATGGCAGGAACCTTGATCTCGATCCCGTCCAGCGCAGCTGCCAATTTTTCTGCGGCAGGTTTCATCAGGGCGCAGTGAGAAGGCACGGAGACCGGCAGCGGCAGTGCACGCTTGGCGCCGGACTCTTTCATCAGCACGTTGGCACGCTCGACGGCCTCTTTGTGGCCGGCGATGACCACCTGGCCCGGAGAGTTGAAATTGACCGGGGAGACCACCTGTCCTTGTGCCGCTTTTTCGCAGTTGGCGGCGATGGCGTCATTGTCCAGGCCGATGATGGCGGCCATGGCGCCGGTGCCTTCCGGCACGGCTTCCTGCATGGCCAAACCACGCAGCTCGACCAGTTTGACCGCATCGGTAAAGGCCAGTGCACCGCTGCACACCAGGGCGGAGTACTCACCCAGGCTGTGGCCAGCCATCACGGCGGGAGTTGCCCCACCCTGCTGTTGCCACAGGCGCCACAGCGCGACAGAGGCTGTCAGCAAAGCGGGCTGGGTGCGCCAGGTCTTGTTCAGATCGTCGGCCGGACCATCCATCACCAGGGCAAACAGGTCATAACCCAGCACCTGGCTCGCCTCGGCGAAGGTCTCCTTGATCACGGCATGTTGTTCGGCCAGCTCGGCCAGCATGCCGACGGTTTGGGAGCCCTGTCCCGGGAAGGCAATGGCAAATTGGGTCATCATTGATTCCTTTAGATAAGACAAAAATGAGAGCGGCAGGATGAGCCAGATTGCTCATCCCGACCACGATCAGAGGCGAACCAGCGCCGAGCCCCAGGCAAAACCACCGCCGAAGGCCTCCAGCAATACCAGCTGGCCCGGTTTGATCCGGCCGTCACGCACCCCTTCATCGAAGGCGATGGGCACGGAGGCGGCAGAGGTGTTGCCGTGCTTGTCGAGGGTCAGCACCACCTTGTCCAGTCCCATGCCAAGCTTCTTGGCGGTGGCGCTGATGATGCGGAAGTTGGCCTGATGAGGCACCAGCCAGTCCAGCTCGCTCGGCGCGATGCCGGCGGCAGCCAGGGTTTCGGTGACGATCTCGCTCAAACGGGTGACCGCCACCTTGAACACATCGTTGCCCTTCATGTACATGTAGGCTTCGAGTTCGGCCCCCGGCATACCGCGGCGCGGCTGCGGCAGCTTGAGCAGATCGCCGTAACGGCCATCGGCATGCAGATGGGTGGAGAGAATGCCCGGCGTGTCGCTGGCGCCGATCACCACGGCCCCTGCCCCGTCACCGAAGAGGATGATGGTACCGCGGTCTTCCGGATCGCACATGCGTGACAGCACATCGGCCCCGACCACCAGTACGTGGCGGGCAGCACCGGATTTGACGAACTGATCGGCGATGGAGAGCGCGTAGGTAAAGCCGGCGCAGGCAGCGGCCACATCAAAAGCCGGGATCCCTTGCACCCCGAGCAGGCCCTGCAACTCACAGGCGGCGGCCGGGAAGGCGTTCTCGGCACTGGTGGTGGCCAGCACTATCATGTCGAGATCGGCAGCGGTCAGGCCCGCCGCGTCCAAGGCGCGCAGAGCAGCCTGGTGAGACAGGGTGGCGACGGTTTCATCGGCACCGGCAATGCGACGTTCACGGATCCCGGTACGCTCCACAATCCACTCGTCGCTGGTTTCCACCATCTGTTCGAGATCGGCATTGGTACGTACCGAGTTCGGCAGATAACTGCCAGTACCCAAAATTTTGCTATGCATAGAGTTCTTATAGATCCCTGTCGGAAAAGACAGATTCAAGGCGATCTGCTATTTGCAATGGAAGTTGATGCTTGGCCTCTTGCGTGGCCAGCAGGATCGCGTTACACAGGGCGCGCCGTTCGGCCCGCCCGTGGCTTTTTACCACAATGCCGCGCAATCCTAACAGACTTGCACCGTTATACTGGTCGGGGTTCAGGTAAGAAAAACGCCGTTTGAACATAAATCCGGCAATACGACCAAGAAAACTGCGTTTTTTGCGGGGATATCCGGCCAGTTGGGCCATCATCCGCACGACCCCTTCCGCCGTCTTGAGGGCCACGTTGCCGACAAAACCGTCGCAGACGATCACGTCGCACTCGCCGCTGAAGATCCGGTCCCCTTCGACAAAACCGACGAAGTTGAGCGCCTGGCACTGGCGCAGCAACTCGGCACTGTGGCGCACCAGATCGTTGCCCTTAATCTCCTCCTCCCCCACGTTGAGCAGGGCCACCCTGGGAGTGGCAATGCCCTCCACCTTTTCAGCCACCACGGCCCCCATCACCGCAAATTGCAGCAGGGTATCGGCATCGCAGCTGACGTTGGCGCCAAGATCCAGCATCACGGTACGTTTGCCGGAAAGAGTGGGCAGCGCCTTGATGAGGGCGGGTCGGTCGACCCCGGGCAGGGATTTGAGCACGCACTTGGCCATGGCCATCAGCGCACCGGTATTGCCGGCGCTGACGCAGGCATCGGCCTCGCCAGCTTTCACCAGATTGAGGACGACCCGCATGGAGGAGTCTTTCAGGGTGCGCAGCGCCACGATAGGTTTGTCGCCCATGCCAACCACCTGGGATGCATGCACGAAACGAACGCGGGGGTGATTCAGCAAGCCATGTTGCTGCAAAAGAAGGGTGGTCTGGTGTTGGTCACCAACCAGGATCAGTTTTAACTGGGGTAAAAGAGACAGTGCCTGCACGGCGGCAGGCACTGTTTCCGAGGGGCCAATATCTCCCCCCATGATGTCTAGCGCGACAGTTTGCGTAGACAAAGGCAATCCTTAAGCGATTACCTTTTTACCGCGGTAGAAACCATCGGCAGTCACGTGGTGACGACGATGAATTTCGCCACTGGTCTGATCAACAGTCAGGGCAGCGGTGGTCAGCGCATCGTGGGAACGACGCATGCCACGCTTGGCACGGGTTTTACGGTTCTGTTGTACGGCCATTGTAGGCTAACTCCTAAATTCACTTACGTTTAAGCTCTTCAAGAACTGCAAAGGGATTCGGCCGCTCATCAGCAGGTTCGATTTCACCCCAGGTCATCTCCATGTTACCGCGCGGGCAAGCATCCATGGGATGCATGGCCACCTGCGGCAACGAGAGGATGAGTTCATCCTCCAGGATTTGATGAAGATCAATCTCGCCGTTTTCGTCCAACTCAATGGGCTCATAAGCTTCCGGCAGTTCTTCCTCGTTTGTTCTCTCGAACAGCGGAGTGTAGATAAATTCAGCTTCACAGAGATGCTCGAATGTTTCTCCACAACGCTGGCAAACCAGGTCAACCTTGGCATGGGCAGTGCCTTTCATAACGGTCAACTTCTGGACATCTTTGCCAAAGTGCAGCGATACATCGATATCACTCTGCAAGCCTGCGGTTGATTCCTCCAGCCTGGGCATCTGCGACTTTTCCACTATCCCGACATAATCGAGCAGCTTCGAGGCACTACGGACTGGATCAACCTTTACGGGCAACTTCACCTTTTGCATAGGGCGCGAATATTATAGGTCCAACAACTGATAGTCAAAGGAAAAAGTCCTTACCGCCGATGATTTTAACCTCACAACCCCCGCACATGGCGGAACTTGTGCTCACCGGTGGCTGATTATGCCATAAACCAACGGATCCAACACCGGATCCTGGCCGCATTTGTGCTGACGGTGGGGATCCGGCTCACTCCTTGACAGCAGCATTTCACAGCGCAGGTGACTCAACCACTCCCCTGCCCCCACGGGGTTCATGGATGGTTGCCGCACAGCCCGACTTGGCGCCCCTGCCGCATATGGGGACAAGCGCAAGGTTCGGGCGGGATGGCCTCCATCAGGCGACGAATGGCCCGAAAACTGTCCAGCGCCGCCTGGGCGGCAATAGGGTTGATAAGCCAGCCAGGAAGGTTGTCACCCGGGTTGGTATAGGTTTCGAGGCGTATCAGGGTAGTGCCGTTGAGTTGCGGCACCGCCTCCCAGCGTCCTTCACTGGTGCGGATCCGCACCCGACCGGGATAAGGCGGCAGAGCATCAGGGGCGGCCCATACCGTCAGCACCAGAGCACAATTTGGCAGGCGTTGCAGGCGGGAGTGGGTGATAAGCTCCCGCTCCTGCACTGGCCAGGGCGCAGAGAGCCGGGTATAGACCAGATCTTCATCGGGCGCCGGTTTGGCCAGCACCCTTACCTCCAGGCTCTGGGGCAGCCACTCCTGATGGCGGGCAGTATCACGCAGTACGGCCAGCAGCGCCGACGGCGGAGCGGCCACGTTCATCTCCAGGCGCAAAGCCAGAAAGGCGCCGGGAGGATGAGCCCGGCTCCACAGCAATATGCCCGCCTCCCCCGCCTGCAGGTGCCAGCCCTGTGCCCAAGCCGGCACGCAGAGCAACCATAACAGCCATATCCCGACTCTCATCATCCATGACCCCGCCTTGCCCATTCCTATGCTTATAGCCGTTTTTCTGGCCCTGCGAGGTGCTGACCAGGGTTAACCCGCGCCCGTTGCCCCGATATGCTGGTGGTAGAGTCGTTTGATCTCGTCGCGCAGCCACAGCACCTTGGTGTTGTGGTTGTTGCGCTTGTGCCAGAGCAGGATGAAGGCGATGTCGAGTTGCCGATAAAGGGCTTCATCCAGCGGCAGCGGCAAGGAGATCAGATTGTTGTGGTGCTGGCGGGCATAGCTGGCGCAATAGGAGGGCACCACCGCGATCAGTTCGTGGTCAGACTGGGCTGCGATATGCAGCGCCTGCTCGAAGCTGGAGACCCGGATCGGCACCTGCCGGCTGAGCCCCTCATCATCCAGCAGGCTGTCGAGCGCCCAGGCATCGCTCGCCTCCCACACCACGCTGACATGGGGATAGGCGAGAAAGTTGTCGAGGTTCCAGGTGCGGGGCAGCAGCGGGTGATCCTTGCGCAAAAACACCATGGGCCTGTCTTCGAACAACACCTCGTGATCGATGTAATAGGGCAGCCGATTGACCCGGGCCAGCGAGCTGGGGTGGGTTTCCCTCGCACAGAAGCCGAGATCGGCATCGCCATTGATGATGTCGTTGAGGGAGTGATGGTCCCAGTTCATGATCCGGATGGTCGATTTGCGATAGGTTTCATAAATCACCATGGGTAGATCATTGAGAAAGCTGATGTAAAAGGGCGATTCCAGCACCAGCCTGAACGCGGCCCCCGCCGGGATGGCATTGCCGCAGAGGGAGGCGATGTTGCCCGATAGCTGGAACCACTCCTTGAGCTCTTCCTCCAGGGTGAGCGACAGATTGGTAGGCTCCAGCCCCCGCTGAGTGCGAAGGAACAGCGGGTCGTCGAACCAGTCGCGCAGCCGCGCCAGCGCCTTGCTGACGGTGGGTGCCGTGACATTGAGTTTCTTGGCAGCCTTGGTGACACTGCGCTCTTGCAGCAACAGCCGAAATACCACCAACAAATTGAGATCGAGGTCGATCAAGGGACGCATGCTCAGGGATTCTCCATGACCGGGGCGCCGTGGGCGGGGCTGTCGAAGACCGGCCCCAGGGCGCGAAAGAGCAGATAGAGTAACACGGTGCCGAGCAGGGCACAGGCAAGCAGCGTGCTGGGTGCACAGCCAAGCCACCCCATCAGCCAGATATAGCCGGCGCTCACGGTTATCTGGGCAAGACAGAGGGTGGCGCTGGCAAGGGCTATCTGATGACGGCAACTGGCCAGCGCCTCGCCCATGGCGATGCCGAAGCTCGCGGAAAAACCGATGCAAGTGAAGGCAAAGCCCGCCAGCAGCAGCCACAGGCCCCAGGAGCTCTCAAGATGAGAGGCCAGGATCAGCAGCAGCGCCAACCCCAATCCACCGTGGGCCAGTGCAAGCAAGTTGTGCTTGTGAAGCCGACGCAGCAACAAGGGGGCGAAGAAGGAGGTGATCATGCTGATCATCGCCATGATCATCATGATGCGGGCATACTCTGCGGTTGCCAGCCCCTTCTGGGTCATCAGGATCATGGGCGAAGTGCTGACGTAGGTCAGAATGCAGGTCATGCCGGCACTGCTCAACCCACACATCCAGAGGAACTGCGGCACTCGCAAGAAGGCAAAGCGGGCTGCTGACGCACTCGAGGATGGCTCAGGGTGCGCCGGCAGGCTCTCTTTCAGCACCAGCAGGTTGATCAGCAGCACCACGCCGCCGAGCAGCGCCATGGCCTGAAAGATGGCAGGCCATGGGAAGCCGGTCAGGATGAGATAGCCGAGCAGCGGCGCCAGCACGGGGATCACGCAGATGACCCCATTGATTGCCGACAGCACGGCCGCCAGCCGGGCCGGTGGCAACACGTCTCGCAGCACGGTGAAGGTCATGATGTAGAGCGCGCCAGCCCCTGCCCCCTGGCACACCCGTGCCAGCAGAAACTGCGCAGTGTCGTCGGCGCTGCCGGCCAGTAGCGACGCCAGCATAAACAAGCCGGCCCCGCTCAGGATCACCGGCCTGCGGCCGTGGCGATCCGCCAGCAGGCCGGCCAGCGGGACGGTCGCGGCCATGCCGAGCAGATAGAGGGAAAACGCGGTGTGCAGCTGAGCCTCGCTGGCCTGAAGGCTGGCGCCTATGTTGGGCAACGCCACCAGATAGAGATCGATCCCCACCGGGTAGAGCGTGATCATCAAAAAACAGCAGAGCATGTAACGGCCCATGGTGACTCCTCAGCGAATGGGTAGCATCGACGGGGCACTATAGCGTCAGGCCGGATGAATAAGCCGATAGCGGTGTTTTCCAATCTCGACATGCTGGAAAAGAGAATGGCGGCGATATTTGCCCTCGCCGCACGGGGGCGATACCATCCACACCTGCCCGTTTCTGAACCTGGATACCTGATTGCCATGTCGCGCCCCCTGATCCTTGCCTCCACCTCCCGTTACCGCAAAGCCCTGCTGGAAAAGCTGGGCCTCCCCTTTGAGTGTGCCGCGCCAATTGTCGATGAATCCGTGCTGCCCGGTGAAGATGCACAGACGCTGGTGGCTCGCCTTGCCCATGCCAAGGCCCGTGCCATCGCCGATCAGCATGATCAGGGGCTGATCATCGGCTCGGATCAGGTGTGCGTCTGTGATGGTCGGATCCTGGGCAAGCCGGGAACGGTCGAGCGAGCGGTGGCCCAGCTGATGGCGGCCCAGGGGCGCAGCGTCACCTTTTATACCGGCCTGTGCGTGCTGGACGCCGCGTCTGGCCGCGCCGAACAGCTGATAGAACCCTTCACCGTTCATTTTCGCCAGCTGGATGAGGCGGCCATTCGCCGCTATGTAGCGGCTGAACAGCCCCTCGACTGTGCGGGCAGCTTCAAGTGTGAAGGCATGGGGATCGTGCTGTTCAAGGCCTTGGAAGGGCGCGATCTCAATGCGCTGATCGGCCTGCCGCTGATCGGCCTGATCGAGCTGCTGGGCTGCCACGGTATCGCCCTGCCCTGATGGGAGCTGCATGCCAGCCATGAAAAACGGGAGCCAAGGCTCCCGTTTTTCGTTTATTCATCGGTCATATCGCAAGGCTAACTCAGCAATCGCTGAAGCTCCGCCATGGTATCGACCACCGCCAGCGGATGATGGGCCAGCAAGCGCGCACGGTCGTGCACGCCCCAGCTCACCCCGATCCGTGGCATGGCCAGCGCCTCGGCCATCGCCATGTCGTGGATGGAATCGCCGATCATCACCGCCTGGTGCGGGGCAATGCCCAGCTCATCCAGAATTTGCGTCAACATCAGGGGATCGGGCTTGGAGTTGGCCTCGTCCGCCCCACGTGTGGCGGCAAAGAGCGGCCGCAACCCGGTTTCATCCAATACCCGGTCCAATCCACGCCGGGACTTGCCGGTGGCGACCGCCAGGGCCACCCCTTGTTCATGCCAATGCTGCAGCAGCTCCCTTGCCCCAGCAAACAACGGGCTAGGTGTACTGTCATGCACGTAATGGTGGCGATAACGGGCGATCAGGGCGTTGGCTCGTTCACTCCCCTGCTCCAGGGAAAACAGCCGGGGGATACCGACCTCCAGACTGAGACCGATGATCTGGTGCGTCTCGACGGCGGTGGGCACGAGCTCGCCGCAATCGCCAGCCGCGTGCGCCACACAGGCAACAATCCGGCCCACCGAGTCCATCAGGGTACCGTCCCAGTCGAAGATGGCGAGCCGGATGGTCTGCATCAGCGAGCTAACTTGTTCAGGACGTCGTCGAGTTCGGGGGCCAGCGGGGCTTCCACCTGCATCTCGCGGCCATCGGCCGGATGGATGAAGCTCAGCTTCCAGGCATGCAAAAACAGTCGTTTCAGCCCCTGGCTGCGCATTTTATCGTCAAATGCGGCTTCTCCATACTTGTCATCACAGGCGATGGGGTGACCCGCATGCTGAGTATGCACCCGGATCTGGTGGGTACGACCGGTGATCGGGCTGCACTCCACCAGGGTGGCCTCGGCAAACTGACGGGCAATCCGGAAACGCGTTTCGGAGGGTTTGCCATCGCTGCTGACCCGCACTACCCGCTCGCCGGATTGCAGGTCATTCTTGCGCAGCGGCGCATTGACCACCTTGACGTGAGGCTGCCACTGGCCACGCACCAACGCCAGGTACTGCTTGCGCATGGTCTTGACCCGCAGCTGCTCATGCAGGCTGCGCAGGGCGCTGCGCTTCTTGGCAACCAGCAGTACGCCGGAGGTGTCGCGATCGAGCCGATGCACCAGTTCGAGGAAACGGGCTTCCGGGCGCAGGGCGCGCAGCCCTTCAATCACGCCAAAGCTCAGGCCGCTGCCGCCGTGTACCGCCATGCCGGACGGCTTGTTCAGCACGATCATGGCGTCATCTTCAAACAGGATCTGGCTCTCCAGACGCTGGATGCTGCCGAGATTGGCCGAGGGCAATTCGTTCTTTTCGGCAACCCGCACGGGGGGGACCCGTACCTCGTCGCCAGTGCAGAGTTTGTATTCCGGTTTGATGCGCTTTTTGTTGACGCGCACTTCCCCTTTGCGAAGGATGCGATAGATCAGGCTCTTGGGGACGCCCTTTAGCTGAGTCTTGAGAAAATTGTCGATGCGCTGCCCTTCATGCTCAGCTTCGATGGTGAGCAGCTGCACTTGTTGATGTATCTGTGTCATGGCGCGGATTTTAACACTGCCGGCGGCCCTTGGCTGCATGCTTTGTTGAAAAATGGCGCCTTGCTATAAAAGTGGTTTAAATGGGATAATAAACAAGGTTTTGTCATTGTGTTCAAGCCTTGTACTAAGTGGCCAAAATTTATGCCACCCAATCCCGAAACACCGTGTATACAAGAACATGACGGTTCCCGGGTGCGAGGTACAGCGCATGGAGAACGCAAACAGAACCGCTAATTTGTCTCCACACCGGTATCCTTTTCATGCCTTCTCGAGAAGGCCGGACCAGAGTGCCCTTAGTTTGCGCCTCATGCATACCCCAACCGGGAGGTTGCCCCAGTATGCTGAAGACCCGAGGCCGGCGCCGGCAGGATCCTGTGGAGGAAATCAAAATGACAAAATAACGAGAACTCAATGAAAAGAATGCTAATCAACGCGACTCAGGAAGAAGAGTTGCGCGTAGCGCTGGTTGACGGACAACAGCTCTACGATCTGGATATTGAAAGTCCGGGACACGAGCAGAAAAAAGCGAACATTTACAAGGGCAAAATCACCCGCGTAGAACCCAGTCTTGAAGCTGCTTTTGTCGACTATGGCGCCGAGCGCCACGGTTTCCTGCCGTTAAAGGAAATCGCCCGCAATTACTTCCCCTCCGGTTACTCCTATCAGGGTCGTCCCAACATCAAAGAAGTGGTCCGCGAAGGCCAGGAAGTGATCGTCCAGATCGACAAGGAAGAGCGTGGCACCAAGGGTGCAGCCCTCACCACCTTTATCAGTCTGGCCGGCAGCTACCTGGTACTGATGCCGAACAATCCTCGCGCCGGCGGCATCTCCCGCCGTATCGAAGGTGATGAACGGACTGAACTGAAAGAAGCCCTGAGCGGCCTGACCGTGCCGGACGGCATGGGCCTCATCGTGCGTACCGCCGGTGTGGGTAAATCCCCGGAAGAGCTGGAATGGGATCTGAACGTTCTGCTCAACCACTGGGATTCCATCCACAAGGCGTCACAGAGCCGCTCTGCACCGGTGCTGATCCATCAGGAAAGCAACGTCATCGTGCGTGCCATCCGTGACTACCTGCGTCGCGATGTCGGCGAGATCCTGATCGACAACCCGGTCATCTTCGAGCGTGCCAAGGCGCATATCGAGCTGGTTCGTCCCGATTTCCTCAATCGCGTGAAGCTGTACAAGGGTGAAGTTGCCCTGTTCAACCACTTCCAGATCGAGAGCCAGATCGAGTCGGCCTTCCAGCGTGAAGTGCGTCTGCCCTCCGGCGGCAGCATCGTCATCGATCCGACCGAAGCACTGACCTCCATCGATATCAACTCCTCCCGCGCCACCAAGGGCGGCGATATCGAAGAGACGGCGCTGCAAACCAACCTGGAAGCGGCCGACGAAATTGCCCGTCAATTGCGTCTGCGCGACCTGGGTGGCCTGATCGTCATCGACTTCATCGACATGACCCCGGTTCGTCATCAGCGCGAAGTGGAAAACCGTCTGCGTGAAGCGGTGCATCAGGACCGTGCCCGCATCCAGCTGGGCCGGATCTCCCGTTTCGGTCTGCTGGAGATGTCTCGCCAGCGTCTGCGTCCCTCCCTCAACGAGTCCAGCAGCCATATCTGCCCTCGTTGCCAGGGCCAGGGTGTGATCCGTGACAACGAATCACTGGCGCTGTCCATTCTGCGTCTCATCGAAGAAGAGGCCATGAAGGACAACACCGAGCAGGTTCACGGTCAGGTGCCAGTCGATGTTGCCGCCTATCTGCTCAACGAGAAGCGTGCCTCCATCGCCAGCCTGGAGCAGCGCAATGATGTGCGTGTCTACATCATTCCAAACCAGCATCTGGAAACCCCGCACTACGAAGTAACCCGCATCCGTCAGAACGAGATCCCGGAAGCGGCCAGCTACGAGCTGAAAACCGAGATTGCCAAGCCGGTCTACCAGCCGAAGCAGGCTCAGGTGATCGAGCGCGAACAACCGCTGCTGCAAGGTTTTGTCCAGGCGCCCCAGCCGGCCCCCGCCGCGCCGGCCCCGGTCGTTGCTCCTGCTGCTGCACCGGCCGCGCCCGAAGCTGGTCTGTTTGGCAAACTGTTCAAAGCCATCTCCGGCTTGTTCGGTTCCGACACCGCCCCTGCCGACGTGAAGGCTCCTGCCGACAAACCGGCAGCCCAGCGCGAAGCACGCAAGGATGAGGGTCATCGTCATCAGCGCGATGAAACCCGCAGCCGTGGTCAGCGTGGTCGTCGTGATGACAACCGTGGTAACCGCAGCCCTGCCGATACCGCAGAGAAGCGGGAAGCGGGTGCCAACCGTGAAGGCGGTGAAAGCCGCAACCGTCGTCCCCGCAAAGAGCGTGAGCCGCGTCAGGAGCGTGAAGCCCGTGGCGAAGTGCGTGAACAGCGCATGGAACGTGAACCTCGCGAGGCTCGTGAGCCGCGTCAGGAACGCGAACCCCGCGCCCCGCGCCCGGCTCGTGAGCCCCGTGCTCCGCGTGAACCTCGTGCCGAAGTGGTCGTTGAAGCGGTAGAAACTGTCGATACCACCACCATGGTCAACGACGAGCCGCGTCTGGAAAAAGAGCAGAAAGTGGCTGAGCGCCGCGAACGCCGTCAACTGCGCAAGCAGATCCGGGTCGATGCCCCGGCCAGCGACGTTGCCGCCCTGCCCGCCGATGCTCCGGTTGTTGCCGAAGAGGCCTCCGACGCAGTAGAGCAGCACGATGAGCAGGCTGAAGGCCAGCGTCGTTCCCGTCGTACGCCGCGCAATCAGCGTATCGAAGGCCAACGTCGCAAGCGCATCAATGAAGATGCCCGCAGCCAGCGTGAAGATGAAGAGCAGTCTGCCGAAGGCGCTACCCCTACCCTGACTGCTGCTGCCCAGGCAGATGCCGCCCAGGTGAAAGTGGAAGAGCCGGCAGTTCCTGTCATCACCATCCCAAGTGCTGAAGCGGTTGCCGCCGCCCTGCAGGCCTCTGCTGCACTGACCGAGCATGTCGTGCCTGAAGCCGTTGTGGCCGAGGCTCACGAGCAGGCTGAAGTCATGGCCGCAGAGCCAGTAGTAACCGAAGCGGTAGTTGCTGAAGAAGCCCAGGTAGCGGTAGAAAACGAGCCAGTGGTTGCAGAAGTTGCTGCCCCGGTCATTGCGGAAGCCGTTGCTGTCGAGGCTCCGGCCATCGAGACTGCCGTGGTTGAAGCTGCACCTGCTGCACCGGCAGTTGAAGAAGCGGCTCCAGTAGTGGTTGTAGCCGAGGCTGCCCCTCTGGTAGTTGAACAGCCAGCTGCGGTCGCTGAGCCTGTCATCGCTGACGAGGCTCCGGTAGCCGCTGCCGTAGCAGCCCCTGTGGCCAAGCAAGTCAAACGCGGTGGTGGCCTGCTGGCCGGTGCCCGCAAGGCCTCTGCTCCGATGGCAACTCCGGCTGCAGCCCCTGCCCTGCCGGTACGCGAGCCGGTTGATCATGCGCCGCTGGTGCGCAGTGAAGTGGCAAGCTCAGGTCGCCATGGCGGCAGCACCGCTGCCGTCAACGTTGCAACCAGCCCGGCCGGTCGTCCTTGATGACTCGCTAGTCTGACAAAAAGAGCCACACATTGTGTGGCTCTTTTTTTAGGTGCGGCATAGCACCGTCAGCTCGTCTCGATTGCCCGTCCCTTTACCACGCCACGACCAACCTACTAGCACTTAGAGCCCCAAGTCTCTCTCATCATATTGAATAACCACAGCCATTGGCTCGCTGCGGCTCAATCCACACTCCTTGTTTGTCTTCCTGCTGCTGCGACTGTATGGCTCTTGGTTTAGGCGGGCTGGATAAGATAAGAGCCGGCACAGATACAAATATCGCGTAGTGTGTATATATCCTTGACGGCCTGAACTGCATGACCTCATCTCGAAGTCGGTTTGAAGTGTGTATGCCTCTATCAGCCGGCATCGGTTGACCATTCGACCTTCCATCCTTTCGGCAATTTAGACATACCGCCAAGCGGCGTAGGCAAAGAGCCCTCTTCCACCGCGGTCAACACAGCTAATCCCATCTGCTAATTTAGGCCGTCATGTGCCATGAGATAGCAGGCGCCGACCTTAGCCGAGCAACTCCATGGCTATCGCTGCACCCTAGCAGGGGAAAAACCGCAAAAGACGCCCAATCGGCCATCGCCCTCTATCTTGAATACAAGTTGACGGGTGGGGATGATCTTAGTGGGTAAGAGAAGTAATTGATTCGATGGAAAAATTAGTTTGATGGCATATAAAGGATGGTCAGGCTGGAAACCCGGCGGGTAGGAGCCTGACATCACACGCACGTTTTTAAGGCCATGAAAAAAGGGCCACAAGGGCCCTTTCTCAACATGCTTTTGGTATCTGCTATCAGCTAAACAGATGATGGCTGATCAGGAACAGACCACCAGAGAGCAGCATGGTCAGCGGCAGGGTCAGTACCCAGGCCATCAGGATGGTCTTGATGGTCTGGCTCTGCAGGCCCGACTTGTTGGCCACCATGGTCCCCGCTACCGCAGAGGAGAGGATGTGGGTGGTCGATACCGGCATCCCGGTCAAGCTGGCCACGCCGATGGAGGCGGCAGCGGTGATCTGGGCGGCGATCCCCTGGCTATAGGTCATGCCGGAGGAACCAATCTTCTCGCCTACGGTGTAGACGATGCGACGCCAGCCCACCATGGTGCCACAACCCAGCGCCAGCGCGATGGAGACGATGACCCAGGTCGGTGCATATTCGGCAGTGGCAGTCAGATCCTTGCGCCATTTGGCAAGGTCTGTCAGCTCTTTGGCCGGCAGCGGCAGCTTGGACACCTTGCGAGCGGTATCGTCGATACACAGCAGCAGACGGCGCACTTCACGGCGGTCGGTCAGGTCCATCTCTTCATAGGTCCGCACCTGGGCAAGACGATTGTCCAGCGTGGCCATGGCCTGCAGGGCACCATCGGCAGCACAGTGGGTCATCAACTCTTCCTGGGCCTGGGCAGGCACACTGAAGTTCACTACTTTGGAAACCTGCTCATGGTTGCGCTGATAGATCTCCATGATGCGCTGATTGGCATCCTGGGTGCGATCCAGATCATAGGAGCGGCTGTTCATGTCCAGTGCGAAATAGGCAGGAGCCATGCAGATCAGCACCAGCATCACCAGACCGATGCCCTTCTGGCCATCGTTGGAACCGTGCACAAAGCTCACGCCCATGGCAGACGCCACCAGAGTAAGACGCGCCCAGAACGGCGGATGCTTCTTGCCATCCACCAGCAGACGCTCTTCCGGGGTCTTGTGGATCTTGCTGCCCTGCCAGACGCGTTTCATGGCGAACAGCAGCAGTGCGGCGATGATGAAACCGACGGTGGGAGAGATGATGAGGGAAAGCATGATGTCGATGGCTTTCGCGACGTTGATGCCTTCCTGCAGCGGTTGATGGCTGATCCAGGCATAGGCGCCGCCTACCCCCAGAATGGAGCCGATCAGCGTATGCGAGCTGGACGCCGGGATCCCGAAGAACCAGGTACCCAGATTCCACACGATGGCGGAAAACAGCAGGGAGAACACCATGATCAGACCCTGAGTGGAGTCCATCCCCAGCAGCAGATCGATGGGCAGCAGGTGGACAATGGCATAAGCCACCCCCAGACCACCCATCATGACCCCGGCAAAGTTGAACAGACCGGAGGCCACTACTGCCATGTGTGCCGGCATCGCCTTGGTATAGATAACCGTTGCTACCGCGTTGGCGGTATCGTGAAAGCCGTTGATGAATTCATAGGCCAACACAAAAAAAACGGCCAATACCAAACCGATTGACCACCACAAACCCAAACCACTAAACATTTCAAACATAAAAAACGAACCTGTTTATGAGTTGCGGCGGATTATGCCAGAAGGCTGGTAACGCCATACCCGTTGTTGAAATATTTCAGTAAGAAAAAAAAAGAGCATTCCGTCTGTAAATAGCTTAGAGCCAGTCACCATGCGGCTTTTCACAGATTAATTAAACAGACCTTGCCTGACAAAAACAGTCTCCAAACGGGAACAATTCATCATCGGTATGCCGCAGAGATCACTCTCACCGACCTCGGCTCCGTCAATTTTCGACCGACCATATCGCCCTGTTTGTACAAATGGCAGGCAAGATCACTCCCTCGCCCTACCCTCTTCGCCACATCAATCTGCCGAAGCAAATGGAGAAGGGCGCCAGCGGCGCCCTCTTTTAACACATTGCCGACGGCTCGACTGTCGATCCGATCTCAGTCCTGATTGATGCGACTGGCAACCGCCCCTTGCTGGCTCTTGTACTTGGCGTTTTCCCGTTTGTTATAGGGACGCGCCGCCACACCGGAGAGCATCTCGAAGTTCAGCGCACCGATCTTCATCTTGGGGCGCAACGCCAGCGGCAGCTTACCGCCGTTGTAGAACTCCAGCACGATGCGACCGGACCAGCCCGGATCGATGCGGTGCGCGGTCACGTGCACCATCAACCCGAGGCGGGCCAGGGACGAGCGGCCATCCAGCCAGCCCACGATGTCGGCCGGCAGGGTGACCGATTCGTAGGTCACCGCCAGGGCCAGCTGACCCGGGTGCAGATAGAAGGCTTCGCCATCCGGCACATGGATTTCATCGCTCATCACCCGATCGATGGCGTCGGCCATTTCGCTGCTGGGGCCGCTCAGATCGATATAGGGGGCGGTGTGATCGCGAAACACCCGAAACTCGTTGCCCAGCAGCACGTCGACGCTGACGCCGCTGATCCGTTCAATACCGGGTCTGGGCTCAATGACGATCTTGCCTTCATCCAGATGACGTTCGATATCGGTATCACAAAGACGCATTGGGCGACTCTCCTGACAAATTGTTCATTTAAAAAAGCCGGGCATCACCCGGCTTGATATCTCTCAACCAATCAACATGTGGCGAATACGCGCCTTGAGCATATCGATGGCGATGCGGTTCTTGCCACCACGGGGGACGATCACGTCCGCGTACTGCTTGGAAGGCTCGATAAACTGCAGGAACATGGGGCGAACCGTCTTCTGGTACTGCTTGAGCACCGAATCCATAGTCCGGCCACGCTCCTGCACGTCACGCACCAGACGGCGCAGCAGGCAGATGTCGAGCGGCGTATCCATGAAGATGGAGGCATCCATCAGATCCCGCAAGCGGCTGTCGGTGAGCAGCAGGATCCCTTCCAGAATGATCACCCGGCGCGGTGCGAACGGGGTCACTTCACTCATGCGGGTATGTTCGGTATAGGAGTATTGGGGAATATTGACCGCATCACCTTGTACCAGCTGGCTCAGGTGCTGGACCAGCAGGTCGTGATCCAGTGCGTTGGGGTGGTCATAGTTGGTTTTGACCCGCTCTTCCATGGTCAGGTGGGTCTGATCGCGGTAGTAGCAATCTTCGGTGATCACGCCAATCTGACCGGCTCCCAGCTCGGCCACCAGCTCTTCATAGATGGTTTGGGCTATAAGACTCTTGCCGGAAGCGGATGCACCAGCAATACCGATGATCACACACGAATGTTGAGTATCAGACATTGAAAATACCTAAAGAGAAGAGCAGTGGGGATGGTTTAAACCGATCCATTATATAAAAAAGGGTGAGCCATGCCCACCCTCAAATCCACCCCAGGCGGTCGACCGCCGATTATTCATCCAGCGCCATGGCATAGAGGGGGGTCGCAATCGGTTTACCGCTGAAATAGAGTTCAGCTCCCACCCGACGAGCCAGTTTCAGATAGGCCTCTGCCAGCTCCCCGGTCGGGGCGCCGAACACGGTCGGACAGCCATCGTCCATGTGTTGGCGAATATCGATGTGCAGCGGCAGCTGGCCAAGCAGCGCCACCTGGTACTGTTCCGCCATCTTCTGGCCACCACCGGTACCGAACAGCGGCTCATGATGACCACAGGCGCTGCAGACGTGGTAACTCATGTTTTCGATGATGCCGAGCACCGGCACGCTGACCTTGTTGAACATGGCCAGTCCCTTGCGGGCATCCGCCAGCGCCACGTCCTGCGGCGTGGTGACGATCACCGCCGCCGTGGTCGGCACCTGCTGGGCCAGGGTCAGCTGGATGTCGCCGGTACCCGGCGGCATGTCCACCACCAGATAGTCCACTTCACCCCAGCGGGTCTCGTGGAGGATCTGGGCCAGCGCCTTGCTCGCCATGGGGCCACGCCAGATGGTGGCATCCTGCTCGGCCACCAGATAACCGATGCTGTTGCTCTTGAGGCCGCAAGCCATCACCGGCTCCATCAGCTTGCCGTCATGGCTGACGGGGCGCTCCTTCAAGGTCCCGGTCATGGTCGGAATGGAGGGGCCATAGATGTCCGCATCCAGAATGGCGACCCGCGCCCCCTCTTTTTGCAGCGCCAGCGCCAGGTTGACCGCGGTGGTGGACTTGCCCACCCCGCCCTTGCCGGAGGCGACCACGATGATGTTGCGAATGCCCTGCACTGCCGCCAGTCCTTGCGCTCGCGGCAGGCTGGCCACCTCGATTTCGCCCACCCAGTCGATACGGGTGGCGCCGCTGGCGCTGCGCAGGCGGGCGTCAAACTCCTGCTTGATCTGCTCAAACAGGGAGTGGCCTGCAAAGGGCAGCACCAGCTTGATGGTCAGCGTCGAGCCCTGTTTGTCGATGCTGCGCACGAAGCCGGCAGCCACCAGATCCTTGCCCCAGCCAGTTGGCTTAAATTCGGCGAGGATCTGTTTTACTGAATCAATCACCATTAACTCCTCATTATCTTGTCTTTATCTTGAGGTGAACGGTTACCGCACACAAATCAGTGGCTTGCCTGCTGGTCGACCAGCGTGTGCCGGCAGGGCGGACGAGCCACAACCCTAGGCAGGCTACCCCCAATTCGGGTAACATGCACGGCACTCTATCATCCCAACAAGCACATCAAGAACGACTATATGGCAACTGATCCTCGTACAATGCTGGTAACCTGCGCCCTTCCCTATGCCAATGGCTCCATCCATCTTGGCCACATGCTGGAACACATCCAGGCCGATATCTGGGTTCGTTATCAGCGAATGCGCGGTCACCAGGTGCACTTTGTCTGTGCCGACGATGCCCACGGCACCCCGATCATGCTCAAGGCCCAACAGCTGGGGATCACCCCGGAAGAGATGATCGCGGCCGTCTCCAAGGAGCACCAGGCCGACTTCGCCGGGTTCAACATCAGTTTTGACAACTATCACTCCACCCACAGCGACGAGAACCGCGAGCTGGCGGAGCTGATCTACGGCCGTCTGCAGGCCGGCGGCAAGATCAAGAGCCGCACCATCTCCCAGCTGTTCGATCCGGAAAAGTCCATGTTCCTGCCGGACCGCTTCGTCAAGGGCACCTGTCCCAAGTGCAAGTCCCCGGAGCAGTATGGCGACAACTGCGACAGCTGCGGCGCCACCTACAGCCCGACCGAGCTGATCGATCCGAAATCCGCCGTCTCCGGCGCCACTCCTGTGATGAAGGACTCCGAACACTTCTTCTTCGATCTGCCGCAGTTTGAAAAATGGCTGGCAGAGTGGGTGCGCGGCTCTGGCGCCATCCAGGAGGAGATGGCTAACAAGATGCAGGAGTGGTTCGAAAGCGGCCTGCAGCAGTGGGACATCACCCGTGACGCCCCCTACTTCGGGTTCGAAATTCCCGGCGCCCCGGGCAAGTACTTCTACGTCTGGCTGGACGCCCCCATCGGTTACATGGCGTCGTTCAAGAACCTGTGCAACAAGCGCGGCGACATCGATTTCGACAGCTACTGGAAGGCGGACTCCGAGGCCGAGCTCTACCACTTCATCGGCAAGGACATCGCCTACTTCCACTGCCTGTTCTGGCCGTCCATGCTGGAAGGCGCCGGTTTCCGCAAGCCGACCAAGGTCAATGTGCACGGCTACGTGACCGTCAACGGTGCCAAGATGTCCAAGTCCAAGGGCACCTTCATCAAGGCTTCCACCTATCTCAACCATCTGGATCCGGAGTGCCTGCGTTACTACTACGCCGCCAAGCTCAACAGCCGCATCGACGATCTGGACTTGAACCTCGATGACTTCGTCGCCCGCGTCAACGCCGACGTGGTCAACAAGCTGGTCAACCTCGCTTCCCGCAACGCCGGTTTCATCGCCAAGCGTTTCGACGGCAAGCTAGCGGCAACCTGTGCCGAGCCCGAGCTGTACGCCGAGTTCGCCAACGCCCGCACTGCCATCGCCGAGGCCTACGAGAGCCGCGAGTTCAGCCGCGCCATCCGCGAGATCATGGCGCTGGCCGACAAGGCCAACCGCTACGTGGATGACAAGGCTCCCTGGGTCATCGCCAAGCAGGAAGGCGCTGACGCCGAGCTGCAGGCGGTCTGCTCCGTCGGCATCAACCTGTTCCGGGTGCTGATGGCCTACTTGAAGCCGGTGATGCCGCTGCTGGCCGAGCGTGCCGAAGCCTTCCTGGGGGAAACCCTCAGCTGGGACGGTGTCGCCCAGCCGCTAACCAACCATCAGCTTGCCCCGTTCAAGGCGCTGTTCTCCCGTATCGAGCCGGCCAAAATCGAAGCCATGATCGACGCGTCCAAGGAAGATCTGGCCAAGGAGCAGGCACCGAAAGCGAGCGGCCCGCTGGTAGACGATCCCATCAGCGAGACCATCAGCTACGACGACTTTGCCAAGATTGACCTGCGGGTAGCGCTGATCAAGAAGGCCGAAGCGGTACCGGAAGCGGACAAACTGCTCAAGCTGCAGTTGGATATCGGCGGTGAGACCCGTCAGGTGTTTGCCGGCATCAAGTCCGCCTACAACCCGGAAGATCTGGAAGGCAAACTGACCGTGATGGTGGCCAACCTGGCCCCGCGCAAGATGCGCTTTGGCATGTCTGAAGGCATGGTGCTGGCGGCTGGCCCGGGCGGCAAGGATCTCTGGATCCTGGAGCCGCAGGACGGCGCCCAGCCCGGCATGCGCGTCAAGTAAACGCAGCCCGGTCATCAAGCAATCAAGGGAGGCCTGCGGCCTCCCTTTTTATTTCCCCTCTTCCCTCTTCCCTCTTTCCTCTCCCCACTAACCGCCCTGGGTGGTGCGCGCTTCACCCTTTCGGTGCTTGTTGCACCTGGGTAATTTGCCTAGACTGGCGATTCACTTCGGGCCCATGGCCCCCTTCATCAGGCAAGGAGCAAGCATGATCACCTTATATGGCACCCCCGTCAGCCGGGCCCTGCGCGTATCCTGGTTACTGGAAGAGCTGGACGTGGCATGGCAGTTCCAGTTTCTCGACTTCGCCAAGGGCGAGAACCGCAGCGACTGGTTTCTGACCCTCAACCCGAGCGGCAAGATGCCGGTGCTCAAGGACGGGGAGTTCGTGCTGACCGAATCCGCCGCCATCATGCAGTACCTGGCCGAGGTATATGGCCCGAACTGGCTGCCGGCCAGAGGGACCCAGGCCTCGGCGCTGCACGCCCAGTGGGTCAGTTTCATCACCTGCGAGCTGGAGCAGCCGCTGTGGACCATCGGCAAGCACCGCTTCGCCCTGCCCGAGGCCCAGCGCCTGCCGGCCATCTTCCCCACCGCCAAGTGGGAGTTCGACAAGGCGGCGGCCATCGCCGAATCCTGGGTGCCCGAGCAGGGTTACCTGCTGGGTGAGCAGGTAACCATCGCCGATCTGCTGCTGGCCCATACCCTGATGTGGGCCACCCGCTTCGAGCAGACCATTCCACCCAAGCTGGCGGCCTATCGGGATCGTCTGGCCAAACGCCCCGCCCTGCAGGCGGTGCTGGCCAAGACCCAGGCCATCGCCGATGCCGCCCAGGCCGGCTGACTCAGAGTGCCATCAATGCAAACGGGAGCCTGTGTGGCTCCCGTTTTTCATGGCGGTTCGGCGTCATTGGCGTGGCAAGGCGCTCAATTGGTATGAAAGCCGCTCCCCTTGGGTGGCGGCGCCGCTTCATACTCCATCCGGGTCACCTCGGCGGTACGCGGCCCGCGCTCCAGCCAACCCAGCATCATTTGCACGCTCTGCTCCGGCCCGCAGATGAGGATCTCCACCGAGCCATCTTCCAGGTTGTAGGCGTGGCCCCGCAGTCCCAGTTGCAGCGCCCGCTCCCGGGTGAAGTAACGAAACCCCACCCCCTGAACCAGGCCCCACACTCGCACGACAAACGATTGCTCTCCCATTTCTCACACCTTCCCCTTAAGAAATTTCCCCCCAAGGCGATAATGAGCGCGACACTCTCATCCCCTTGCAGGACGCAATACCATTATGAAAGAAGTAAAGTTTCGGTGGGTTGACCGTTATCTCATTCACCTCACGATCAGCGAAAAATTTCTCATCACCTTCTGGTGCCCGCTGCTGTTCATCGCCTTTCTCAGCTGGTATCTGCTGGCAGACGGTCACCAGCAACAGATGCAGCTGCGCCTGGATCAGCTCAAGCAGCGGGTCGAACTGAGCGCCCAGCTATCGAGCCAGCACGCCGGTCTCACCCTGCCGGCCGAGCTCACCCTGAGCCCGACCGGCAACACAGGGTTAACCCAGCAGGGCGACATCTATCGATATGGCGCCAGCGCCGGTCAAGCCGGGGTCATCACCGGTACTCTGGATGCCTCCCGCTACTCCATGTGGGATGGTCAGGGTACCACGCTCACCATCATCGCCGTGCTGGCTGCCCTGCTGGCGCTGGTCACCCACTACCTGATGACCTTTGTCTCCGGTGCGCTCTACTCCACCAACAAGGCGCTGCAGACCGTGGCGGATGGCGATCTCACCTTTCGCCTCAACTTCTTCCCGGTGCGCGACGAGTTCTCCATTCTGGCAGGCAGCATCGACAGGTTCACCGACCGCCAACACAAGATAGTGCAACTGGTGGAAGAGTCCGCCGAGGCGCTCACCCTGGCCGCCGACGAGTTTCGCGATCACGCCAGCGAGGGTGAGAGCATGGCCCGCTCCCAGCGCCAGCACATGGACTCCCTGGCCGCCGCCATGGAGCAGATGTCCGCCGCCATCCGCGAAGTGGCCCGCAACGCCAACGACACTCTGCAGCAGACCCGCCAGTCGAGCGAAGAGGCAGCCAACGGCGCCGCCCGGGTATCTCGCACCATCGCCGCCATCCGTACCCTGGCCGACGAGATCGGCAACGCCTCCGGCGCGGTGGAACGGCTGACCCACAATGCCAATCGCATCAACGAAGTGGTCAATGTCATCAACGCCATCTCCCAGCAGACCAACCTGCTGGCCCTCAATGCCGCCATCGAGGCAGCCCGCGCCGGCGAGCAGGGTCGCGGCTTCGCGGTGGTGGCCGACGAGGTACGCACCCTCGCCAGCCGCACCCAGCAGGCCACGGTGGAGATCCAGCAGATGATCGAAGAGCTGCAGGCCGGTACCGGCGCGCTGAACGACATCATGGAGAAAACCGTAGGTCGCGCCGCCAGCAGCCAGGCCTTGATCAGCGAAGTGGGGCTCGACATCGACAAACTCAGCAACCACAGCGATGCGGTGCTGGAGATGAGCACCCAGATCGCCACCTCCAGCGAGCAGCAGAGCTCGGTGGCCGAGGAGATCACCCGCAATCTGGATCAGGTGCGCCACGAAGCGGGCCAGGTGGAAGAGTCCGCCAGCGCCTCGGTGGCCGGCACCGCCGGCCTCAAGGCCACCGCCACCGAGCTGGCACAGGCATTGAAAGGGCTAAAAATCTGATTAACAAGCTCCCAGAGCCTGACGCTATTGCCAAGGTTGTTTGAGTTTTGCCAGCGGGCCACATAGAATGTGGCCCCTTTTCTTTTGACCATCTGGCAACCCCCATGAGCGCTTCCATCTATCTCGTCAAAGGCCGCGAAAAATCCCTGCTGCGTCGCCACCCCTGGATCTTCTCCAAGGGGATCGAGCGGGTACAGGGCAACCCCATCGATGGCGATACCGTCGAGATCTACACCCAGGATGGCAAGTGGCTCGCCCGCGGTGCCTGGTCCGGCAGCTCCCAGATCCGTGCCCGGGTCTGGACCTTCGACAAAGATGAAACCGTCGATCTCGACTTCTTCATCCGTCGCCTCAAATACGCCCAGGAGTCCCGCGACGGGCTCATCAAGCGTCAGGGCCTCACCGGCTATCGCCTCTGCGCCGCCGAATCCGACGGCCTGCCGGGTCTGACCATCGACCGCTATGCCGATTTTCTGGTGTGCCAAATTCTCTCCGCCGGGGCCGAGTTCCAGCGCGAGTTGATCACCCAAGCGCTGCGTACCCTCTACCCCGAGTGCAGCATCTATGAGCGCTCCGACGTGGCGGTACGCAAGAAGGAAGGGCTGAAAGAGCGCACCGGCGTAATCTATGGCGAGACCCCGACCGAGCCGGTGGTGATCGAGGAGAATGGCGGAGTCAAGATCCTGGTGGACATTCGCAACGGCCACAAGACCGGTTTCTATCTGGATCAACGGGACAACCGCCAGGCTGCCGCCAAGTACACCGAAGGCAAGCGGGTGCTCAACTGTTTCTGCTACACCGGTGGTTTTGGCGTCTACGCCCTCAAGGGCGGCGCCAAGGAAGTGGTCAACGTCGATCTTTCCCAGAATGCGCTGGATATCGCCCGCCAGAACGCCGAACTGAACGGGCTGGATACCAGCAACACCCAGTTCGTCCGTCACGACGTGTTCAAGCTGCTGCGTGAATACCGCGAGAAGGGCGAGAAGTTCGACGTCATCGTGCTGGATCCGCCCAAGTTTGCCGAGAGCAAGGCCCAACTGCTAGGCGCCTGTCGTGGCTACAAGGACATCAACATGCTGGCGTTCCAGCTGCTGGCGCCGGGTGGCGTGCTGCTGACCTACTCCTGCTCCGGCCTGATGGAACAGAGCCTGTTCCAGAAGATAGTGGCCGATGCGGCGCTCGATGCCGGCCGCGACGCCCAGATCCTGGAGCTCTTGTCCCAGGCCTCCGATCACCCCATCGGCACCGCCTATCCGGAAGGCTTCTACCTCAAGGGGCTGGTGGTGCGCGCCCGCTAAGCCGAGCAGACCAGCGCTGGCCACCCCTTCTCCCCGGCTCCAGATCCGGGCCAGAACTGGGTCCGGCAAACCATCAAAAAGCCCGCGCTCAAAGCGGGCTTTTTTTATGCGGCCGCCAAAGAGATAACCTCACCCTGACTCTGCCACCAGCAGCGATGGGTGCCCCCAACAATCCTCTTCGACTGACTGCAGCCATCCTCAATCTGGAATTGCCGCCTCGTTAGCCCGCTTCTCATCTCTCTTTCACCCCTGGCATGGCATACACAACCCGCCAGCAGAGACATGCCCGGCATTTGTTTTATGCAAAAACATGAAATGTTACGCATCAATATTAAAAATTCCTCGGGAAAATATCAGTCACAAACGCATACTCACTCACCTGAGCGCATAATGCTGTTTTCCCCTGCGGTTGATCCCGCCATGCCCTGTCCGCCTCGCACATTGTCCGGGGCGGCAATGTCCCGCCCGCAACAAATCATCCCGCTCAATCACGCGCCGGCGCGCCCAGCGGGAAGTAGTGCCGAAATGGCCTGGCCTCCTCCACCACCCGCACGATGGAGGGATGGCTAAGCAGCCGGGCGCGATAGGCACGCAGGCGACCATAGCCAACGGGGATCTCGTGGGCCCAGTCGGCGTAGAAGAGCGAGGGGGCGGCGGCGCAATCGGCCAGCGTGAAGCCAGCGCCGGCAATCCAGTGGCGTCCTGCCAGCCGCTGATCGAGCCAGGGGTAGATCTGATCGAGCAGCTCGCGGGCCTCCGCTACGCCATAACGGTCGCGATCCGCGACCGGGCGCAGCGCATCCAGCACCACTTTTTGCATCGGCGTCATCACATAGTTATCGAAGACGCGATCCAGCATATGCACCTCCAGGCCCGCATCACCAGGCGGGATCAGGCAGACGGGGCCCGGGTGGTGCGCCTGCAGATGGGCGACGATGGTGCTGCTCTCGAGGATGCAGCGACCGTCATCCAGCAGCACGGGAAAGCGCTTGAGTGGCCAGAGGGCGGCAAGTTCGGCGTTGGCCGCCGGCTCTTCGAGATTCCGGTATTCGAACGGGGTGGCATTCTCGTAGAGGGCGATCAGCACCTTCTGGCTGTAGGATGAGAAAGGATGGGCATAGAGTTTCATCGGGAGGCTCCTCGCACGCTGATGGATGACTTCCCTAGTCTAGATCCCCTCTTCACCTTCGCTGCAGCACTGATCCCTTGCTGGTTTTTGGATGATAAATGCGCATTCATGACGAAAATCACACCCGTATGGCTCTCTTTTAGGTAGGGTGATCCCGCCTGTGGCCGCCAAGCCGGGGCAGCCGACTCATCAGGGTTGATGAGCGGCACCACAACAAAAATCGATGTCAGGCCAAGCTGAACATCATCAAGGATCCCGTCATGAATCAATCATTGCCGCTGTTGACGCCGCTGCGGGGCATCGCTGCCCTGATGGTGGTGCTGTTCCACGCCCGCTTGCTGCTCTTTCCCCAGTGGATGGAATCGATCGCCGGCCACACCCAACTCATCGAGAACGGCTACCTCTGGGTTGATCTGTTCTTTATTTTGAGCGGACTGGTGCTGGCCCACGTCTACGGGAAGGCCTTCGCCCGCACGCCCCGCACTATCGGTTATGGCCGCTTCCTCTGGCTGCGGCTGACCCGGGTTTATCCCCTCTATCTGGTGACTCTGCTGCTGCTGGTGGGCTGGGAGCTCTACAAGGCCCATCATGGGATTGGCTTCTACGCCGGCCCCCTGTTCAAGATGTGGGAGTGGGAAGGAATGCCTCCTTTCGGCTCGCCCTTTACCCCGGCCGAGGCGCTGCCAAGCAGCCTGTTGCTGCTGCAGGTGGTGACCGATCACGGGTTGACCTGGAACTTCGCCGCCTGGTCGCTGAGCGTTGAGTGGATCAGCTATCTGCTGTTCCCATTGCTCATTCCCCTCGCCGTCACCCGCAGCCGCTGGAGCAACCTCGCCCCCTTGCTGGCCCTGACGGTGCTGGCCTTTATCGTGCACAGCCGGGGTACCCTGGATGTCACCAGCGGTGCGCTGGCCATCGGGCGCGGGGTGAGTGAATTCGTGCTCGGCCTCTGGCTGCTGCCGAAGGTGAAGGCCGCCCGCCAGTGGCCCATGATGCAGCGGGATCTGCCGCTGCTGCTCGCCTTTCTGCTCCCCTTCACGCTGATGCAGTTCACCATGACGCCGCAGCTGACCCTGCTGCTGATCAGCGCCTACGTGTTGCTGATCTGGATTGCCACCTGCCAGGGCGATCGCCAGAGCCCGCTGCTGCGCCTGCTGGATAACCGCGTCACCAACTGGCTGGGGGATCTCTCCTACTCCATCTACCTGCTGCACGCCCTGGTGTTGCTCACCGGCTGCGAACTTGTCCACTATCTGGCGCCAGGGCTCACCGAGTGGTGGTACGCCCAGACCAACCCCTTGCTGGGTGTGTTGGCCACCATGTTGATGCTGGCGGTGCTGATCGGACTCTCGTCGCTGAGCTACACCCTGCTGGAGCGGCCGCTGCAACGGCGCCTGCGCCGGCTCGGCAAGACTCGCCAGCCGGTGATGGAGCAAGCCGGCTAAGTTCCCCACCAAAAGATGGCCCCGATGGCAGCATGGCTTGCCTTCGGGGCTACATTGGGGAGAGCCTTGTCAGAGTCATGGCGAAGGCTGACCCTTTCCTCTAAACCCGCCAATTCCCTGCGCTTTGTGTGAATTCCAGTTCGAACCAGAGCGGCCATTTGTGGCATAATGGCCCGTCCTGTGGCCCTTGGCGGGGCTGCGCCGGCGCATCTGTCGCCTCTCCTCCCCCGTCCTGCCAGACTGCCTTGCACGGCTGCCTGACATCGCTGCGCTCAAAGCCAGCCAAGGCCACCCGAATTTCGCGCGCATACGCGCACATTTGACGGCTCCACAAAGCCGCTGCACTTATTTGTACACACAAGTTTGCACACACAAGGGGAAAGTATGTCTTCCATTCGTCTGACCCAATACAGCCACGGCGCTGGCTGCGGCTGCAAAATCTCTCCCAAGGTGCTCGACACCATTCTCAAGAGCCAGATCCCGGGCTTTGACGACCCGACGCTGGTGGTTGGCAACAGCAGCAAGGATGACGCGGCCGTGGTCGATATCGGCAACGGTCAGGGTATCGTCTCCACCACCGACTTCTTCATGCCCATCGTCGATGATCCCTTCACCTTCGGCCGCATCGCCGCCACCAACGCCATCAGCGACATCTACGCCATGGGCGGCAAACCCATCGTCGCCATCGCCATCCTCGGCTGGCCCATCAACACCCTGGCGCCGGAAGTGGCCCAGCAGGTAATCGACGGCGGCCGTCAGGTGTGTCACGAAGCGGGTATTTCTCTGGCCGGCGGCCACAGCATCGATGCCCCCGAGCCCATCTTCGGCCTCGCGGTGAACGGTATCGTGCCGCTCAATGCCATCAAGCAGAACGACACCGCCAAGGTGGGCGACACCCTCTATCTGACCAAACCTCTCGGCATCGGTATCCTCACCACCGCCCAGAAGAAGGGCAAGCTCAAACCCGAGCACGAGCAACTGGCCCCCAACGCCATGTGCACCCTCAACAAGATTGGCCAGCGCTTTGCCGAACTGCCCGGTGTGCATGCCATGACCGACGTGACCGGCTTTGGTTTGGCTGGCCATCTGCTGGAGATGTGCGAAGGTTCCGGCGTCAGTGCCCGTCTGGACTTCAAGGCGCTGCCGCTGCTGGATGAGGTGGATTACTACCTGAGTGAGGGCTGCGTACCGGGCGGTACCCTGCGCAACTTCGACTCCTATGGCGACAAGCTGGACGCCATGGATGACCGTACCCGCAACATCCTGTGCGACCCGCAGACCAGCGGCGGCCTGCTGGTAGCCGTCGGTAAAGAAAGTGAAGCCGAGCTCCTCGCCATTGCCGCACAGGCAGGGCTGACCCTCTCCCCCATCGGCCAGCTGCAGGCCCGCACCGGCAACCAGTTCATCGAGGTTGTCCAATGAGTGCACTGCCACTGGCCACGGATTACGCCCGGATTTTTCTGGATGACGTTCCGCTCATCGACCTGCGCGCTCCCATCGAGTTCAAGGAGGGGGCCTTCCCCTGCTCGACCAATCTGCCATTGATGACGGATGATGAGCGGGCCCAGGTCGGTACCTGCTTCAAGCAGCAGGGGCAGGCGGCCGCCATTGCACTGGGCCATCAACTGGTCGGTGGCACGGTGCGGACCGAACGCCTCGAGGGCTGGCTGGCCCAGCTGCGCCGGCAGCCGGATGCCGTGCTCTACTGCTTTCGCGGCGGCCTGCGCTCGCAAACGGTGCAGCAGTGGCTGCATGAAGCTGGGGTGACCCGCCCGCGGATCGCTGGCGGCTACAAGGATCTGCGCCGCTTCCTCATCGACACGCTCGATGGGGCGGCGGCAGAGTGCCAATGGACCGTGCTGACCGGCATGACCGGCTCCGGCAAGACCCACATGCTGGCCGAGGTGGCCCAGGCGCTGGATCTGGAAGGCCATGCCCATCACAGGGGGTCGTCGTTTGGCCAGCTACCCGGCGGCCAGCCCAGCAACATCAACTTTGAAAACAACCTGGCCATCGAGCTGCTCAAGCGTCGCCATCAGGGCGAGCAAGCGTTCGTGGTGGAAGACGAGAGCCGTCTCATCGGCCGCTGCTGCCTGCCCAATCCACTGTTCGATGCCATGAGCCAGGCGCCGCTGGTGGTGGTCGAGGTGCCGCAAGAAGAGCGCGCCGAACAGATCCGCCAGGACTATGTGCACGATCTCTGGCTGCGCTATCAGGCGATGTTTGGCGCCGAAGAGGGCTGGCCGCTGTTTGCCGCCTACCTCACCGATGCACTGGCCAGACTCAAACGCCGGCTTGGCGATCAGGCCCACCGCGAGCTGGACGCCCTGATGCAGAGTGCGCTCACCGAGCAGGCCAGCAGCGGTGATACCTCGCTGCACCTGGCCTGGATCACCCTGCTGTTGACCCGCTACTACGACCCCATGTATCTCTACCAGCTTGGCAACAAGCGCGAGCGCATCCTCTTCCAGGGTGACAAGCAGGCTTGCCTCGACTTCTTTGCCAAGCAGCACGCCTGAATCAGCGGCCCATCAAGAGGACCCCATATGTTGAAATTCGAGGTGATCCCAGTCACCCAGTTTGCCCAGAACTGCTCCCTCATCTGGTGTGACGAGACCCATCAGGCCGCCCTCATCGATCCGGGCGGCGAAGCAGACAAGCTGCTGACCGCCATCGCCAAACGCGGGCTGACCCTGACCCATATCCTGCTGACTCACGGTCATCTGGATCACGTGGGTGCCGCTGCCGAGTTGCGAGAGAAAACCGGGGTGGCCATCACCGGCCCCCACAAAGAAGATGCGTTCTGGCTCGACATGCTGCCCCAGCAGAGCCAGATGTTCGGCTTCGCCCATACCTCCGCGTTCACGCCGGATCACTGGCTTGAGCAAGGTGACAAGGTAAAGGTGGGTCAATGCGAGCTGGAGGTGTACTTCTGTCCTGGCCACACCCCGGGCCATGTGGTGCTGCTCTCTCAAACCGAGCGGCTTGCCTGGGTGGGCGACGTGCTGTTTGCCGGCAGCATAGGTCGGACCGACTTTCCCCGTGGCGATCACGGGACGCTGATCAAGTCGATCACCGAGACCCTGCTGCCCCTTGGCGATGACATCGTCTTCATCCCCGGCCACGGTCCCAGCTCGACGTTCGGCCGCGAGCAGGCAAGCAATCCCTACCTGACACAACCTATCTGGTGATCCCCCGCTCCTCGCGGGTGTCCCACTGGGCCTTGAGGCGCAAGATCTCCGGCATGATCTCGAGAAAACAGGCGAGCAGCCGGGGATCAAAGTGCTGGCCGGCACCGTCACGCATCGTCGCCAGCACCTGCTCCAACGGCCAGGGCTCCTTGTAAGGGCGACGCACGCTCAGGGCATCAAACACATCGGCGATGGCCACTATCCGCGACGCCTCGGGGATCCCTTCGCCCGTCTCTCCTGCGGGGTAACCCGAGCCATCCCACTTTTCGTGGTGATGCAGGGCAATCTCCGCCGCCATGCGGAAGATGAGCCCGTCTGAGCGCTTCAAGATTTCGTAACCGATGCGCGGATGAGTGCGCATGATGGCCCACTCCTCTTCGGTGAGAGGACCGGGCTTCTTGAGGATGTGATCGGGGATCCCAATCTTGCCCATGTCGTGCATGGGGGCCGCCAGCTCCAGCAACTCGGACTGATCCGCACTCCAGCCTGCCGCATCGGCCAGGGCTCTGGCGTAGGCAGCCATACGCCAGATATGTACCCCGGTGTCGGTGTCGTTGTAGTGGCCCGCCTCGCTCAGCATCACGATGGCGGTGCGGTAGCTGCGTTCGAGCTGATCGAGACGCACCAGCGAGAGGTGGGTACGCACCCGGGCGCGCACCGTGCTTGGGCAGACCGGCTTGTAAATGTAATCCACCCCGCCCGCTTCGAACCCCTGGCTCTCACTGTCCGGGTTGTCGCTCGCCGTGATGAACAGCACCGGGATCCCGGCATGGGCCGGATCGGCCTTGAGCCTGCGGCACACCTCGTAGCCGTCCATGTCAGGCATGCGCACGTCAAGCAGGATCAGGGCCGGTTCGTGGCGCGCCACGGCGGCCAACCCCTCTTCGCCGCCCTTGGCAAAAAAGAGGCTGTACTCCTCCTTGAGGATTTGCCGCAACAGCCCGAGGTTGCTCGGCTCGTCGTCGATGATCAACACGCGCGGTCGATTCATGATCCAGGTGCCTCCCGATTGTCCAGATACCCCTCCAGCTTGCAGGTCGCGAGCTGGATGTCGAACAGCTCCAGGGCCGCACTGATCTCGCTCACCAGCTCAGCAGGCAAGTAACTCTTGGCCTGGCCCAACGCCGGCTCAATCAGTTCCAGATCCTCGCTCATAAGGGCCTCACGCAGGGCGTGTAGGCACACCTCCTGCGCTTCACCCTGCGCCAACGGGGAGCTGACGGCCCCCGGCTCGCGCCCGGCATAGAGGTCGATGGCCTGCTGCGCCCGTTCCAGCGCCTCAAGGAACGGAGCCATCAGCTGACTGGTGTCTCCCCCCTGCTCGATGGCCTCATTCAATTCTGCACTGATGCGCGCCACATCGGTGAGCGACAGACTGCCCGCCACCCCCTTGAGCTTGTGTGTCAGGCTCGCGGCCGCATCAGTCTCGTGCTGGGCGATGTAGTCCGGCAGCACGGTACCGACCGTCATGTAGTCATCGCGGAATCGGCGCAGGTATTTGAGATAGACGGAGGCCTCGCCCCAGTTGCGAAGCCCGGTATCGATGTCAATGCCGGCCACCGGCTCCACGGCAGGTGGCACGTCGTTGATCGTGAGCGGCACCACGCTATCAGGCAGGTAACGCAACAGGGTCGCGATGAGCTGCTCCACGTCCAGCGGCTTGGCGATGAAATCGTTCATGCCGCAGGCCAGCGCCGCCTCGCGTTGGTCCTTGAACACCCCGGCGGTGAGTGCCAGCACGGGCGTCTCCTTGTGCCCCGGCAGCTGACGCAGGCGACGGGTCGCCTCGTAGCCATCCATCACCGGCATCTGCACGTCCATGAGCACCAGATCGATACGCTGCGCCGAGTCGGCAAGACAGGCCAGGGCCCGCTCCCCGTCGATGGCGGTGAGCACCTCGGCCCCCTCCCGCTGCAGCAGGCGGGTTGCCACCTCCAGGTTGATGTCGCTGTCATCGACCAGCAGTATCTGAACGCCAGGCAGGCGCAGACGGCGCTGGCCGCTCTCCAGCAGATCCACATGCTCGCGTTTCTCATGGATGAGGCGTGCCACCGCGTTGTAGAGGCTGGAGCCGGTGACCGGCTTGTGCAGCACCAGATCCACCTGCTCCGAGCCGGGGCGGCGCATCAACTCTTCCTGGGAATAGGCCGTTGCCATGATGATGATGGGCGAGCGATCCTGCTGCTCGAAGGCTTGGCGAATGGCCACGCAGGTCTCGAGACCGTCCATACCCGGCATGATCCAGTCGAGCAGGATCACGTCGAAACGCTCCCCCTGCCGCAGCAGATGGTGCAAGGCCTGCTCGCCCGACTCCACCACCCGTGACTGCCAGCCGAGGGAGCCCACCGTCATCGACAGGGTGTCGCGGGTCACCTGGTTATCGTCGGCGATAAGCAGCGAGACGTGCTGCAACCGCTCGTGGAAAGCCTCGGGCCGCTCTACCTGCTCCAGCCGGACACGGAACCAGAACTCGCTCCCCTTGCCCAGTTCGCTGGTGACGCCGATGTCGCCCCCCATCAGGTTCACCAGACGGCGACTGATGGTCAGGCCAAGCCCGGTTCCCCCAAAACGGCGGCTGGTGGAGGAGTCGGCCTGGGAGAAGGCATTGAAGATGTTGGCCTGCTGCTCGGGCGGAATGCCGATCCCGGTGTCACGCACCCGAAACAGCAAAGTGGCCATGCCGTCTTGCTCGGCTTCCAGCTCAACCTTGACTTCCACCTCCCCGCGCTCGGTGAACTTGATGGCGTTGCCGGTCAAGTTGAGCAATACCTGCTCGAGGCGCAGGGCGTCCCCGACCAGGTGGGCGGCCTGTTCGGGGGCGCTGCTCACCACCAGCTCGAGGTGCTTGTTGCCAACGCAGGTGGACATGATGGCCGCCACATGATCGAGCACCTCTTCCAGGCTGAATGGCACCTGCTCGAGCTCGAGCCGGCCCGATTCAATCTTGGAGAAATCGAGGATGTCGTTGATGATCCCGAGCAGAGCCTGCCCGGCCTGATGGATCTTGCGTACCAGGGCACGCTGGCCATCGTCGAGCCCCCCCTGTTCGAGCAGGTAGGCCAGCCCCATGATAGCGTTCATGGGGGTACGGATCTCGTGGCTCATGTTGGCGATGAAATCCCCTTTGACCCGCGCCAGCCTGGCCGCCTCCTGCTGCGCCAGCTGCTCCCGATGCCGGCTGAGCACCAGCGAGGCTACTGCGGCGCCGAACAGCAACAGCAAGATGGCACAAGTGGCCGAGATGCTCCCCCAGATGTGAGTGCGAATGGCCTGCAGCTCGCTGCGTGGCACCATGGAGGCAGCTTTCCAGGCCAGCTGATCGTGATTCAGTGCCGGGTACAGCGTGGTCCAGCTCCACAGACCGTCGGCGAGCTCAACCTGGCCGCTCGAAGCACCCAGGAATGCCTGCCAGGCCTGGGGAGAAAACTGCTTCAAGGTGAGGTCCGGACGCTCGAGCATGAAGCCCCACTCTTGTGCCGGATCCGGGCTGCGCAGCCAATAGCCATCCTGATTGAGCAGCATGGTGTGATCGGCGGCCCTGCCACTGCTGTTGGCGAATACCTTGAGCATACGGCCGGCCTGCACATTGATGAGCAGCAAACCCAGATCGCGATCCCCCAGGCGCAGGCGCTTGGCAATACGGATCATGGGATTGAAGGGGCGATCGATCACCCCCTGCTCGACGTTGAGATCGAGCGGCGAGACGTAGATCCGCTCCCAGGGCAGCGCCATGGCATCGCGGAAATAGTAACGATCCTTTTTGTTTTGCAGCTGGTCATCAGGCACGCGCTGCAGATGCTGGCCCTGACGATTGAAGCGCACCAACTCCATGCCATCGGGCGCCAGCCAACGCACCTGGGCATAGTCAGGATTGCGGTTCATCAACACGGTAAACTGGGCGGCAATGTTGTCACGCTCGTTGCGACCCGCCGCCTCGAGCAGGATGGGTTCTTCAGACATGCTGCGCACATGGCGCAGCGGCACCGCCAGTTCGTCGTCGAGACGACCGCTGGCGAGCGACAGGAAGGTGCTCTCATCGCTGCGTACACGGTAGAGCTCACGCTCGATCAGTGCGTCACCCAGCAGATACCCACCCACCAAAACCAGTACCAGAATGGGTGTGAACAGCAGGAAATATCCCCGTATGATTCCCTTCATCACGGTCAACATTACCCCGTATTTAGACTTGTTCGAATACTTTGTAGATGCCAGAGCATCACAGTTGGTGTGTTGCTGTCAATCATGCCTACAAGTAAAGACTAACAGTGCTATTTGAGTATTTTATTTTTATCGGGGAAAAATGCTGTAAAAACAAAGAGGCCACCCAATTGGGTGGCCTCTTTACTGGAACGTTCGTTGTCGATTAGACGCGAACGAAGTCCAGGTGAACCAGCTTGTAACGTACCGGGTGACGCTGGATAGCCTTCACTTTCACGTTAACTTCTTCGCCGTTGATAACCAGAGTCAGTACAGACTCGTAGAATTCCGGCTTTTCTTGGGCCAGGATGAATTTCTTGTGGTCAACGGTGATGGATTGGGCTTCTTTGCCTGCACCATAAACGATGGCAGGAACTTGGTCAGCATGACGCAGGCGGCGGCTCGCACCTTTCCCCAGGTCAGAACGGACTTCAGCTTGGAATACGAAAGACATAATGTTTATCTCATATAGATGAATGTATGGTGTTGACTGCGACCGGTCAGCACCTCGCAAAACGAGGGCGCATACTATCACGGGCCCCGAACAGTGACAAGAGACCTTAACGCCCCTGCTCCAACCGGGCAAAGCGCTGCTGCCGCTGGGCCGGGCTCAGGGCATCGAAGCGGGCCAGAGTCTGTGGCGCCGGACAATACAGGGTGTCTCCGGCCTTCACCCGAATGCCGTTGCCCATCAGCGCCCGATTGTCATCGACGATGGCCAGCAGATAGCTGTAGGTATCTCCCGCCGCCCCCGTCACGGTTCGGCTCTGGGCCAACATGGCAGCGATGCGCCAGAGCGTCTCCCCCGCCGCGACCTGATGACATACCCGTTTGCCGCCCGCCGCTGGCGCCGCCAGCGTGAGGGTACTGCCGGTCGGCTCGCTCGCCAGTGACACCAGCGCGGGATCCTGCGCCTCACTAGCTTGAGCAAGCAGCGTCGCAGGCGCTTGCCAGTCCGCTGCTCGCAGATTCAGAACGGCCAGCAGGGGCTCGGCATCCTCTGTACTATTGCTACGGGGCTGACCTGGTCGCTGCGGCGCGGCAAACTCGGCCATGAAGGGCACACCAAGGGTGGCCACCTCTTGCTGCGCATGGTGCTGGTAAGGGGGAACCGCAACGGGTGCCAGCCCGTAGGCCGCCTCGTCAATGCGCCTTAACCTGGCCAGATAGGCCTTGGAGAGCTCGGCCTCCCCTTCGAACAGATCGAATGGGGGCACCAGCCTGGCCGGAAACAGCACCTGCCAGCGCCCCTTCTTCTTCTTGAGTTCCAGGGTGGGAAATTGATTGCCCCGCCAGGCCACGAACATGGCGGGCGGAGTGCGTTGCAGCGGGTAGTATTCCGGGTTCAGTTGCACCCAGGTTTGCTCGGCAATGGGTTGATAGCCACTGATGTTGACCATCGCCATCCCTAACCAGATTCCAAGCATCCTTGCTCCTCCGTCAGCGTCCAACCGGCCGGCAACACGGCACCGGCCCCTCTCCTTTACAGCAGATTAGCACTGAGCGATAGCGTTCAGCACCCGTTTATCCGACACCGGATAGGGAGTTCCCAGATTCTGGGCAAAAAACGATACCCGCAGCTCTTCAATCATCCAGCGAATATTGGCCACCTCGGTGGGAATAAGCTGGAATTTGGGGATCTTGGCCAGCAGCGCCTTGTACTCCGACTCCACACTGTGCACCTTGAGCATGTAGACCCGATCCCGGTTGGGATCGATGGCGAGCTTCTCCAGGCGCCGCTCGATGGCCCGCAGGTAGCGCAGCAAGTCAGGCAGCCGCTGCCAGCCGGTCTCGGTGACAAAGCCCTTGTGGATGAGGTTGCCGAGCTGCTGCTGGATATCCGACATGGCAAAGGCGGTGTCGAGCTGCATCTTGCCCTTGAGCCGTTTCTTGATCTCATGGGACAGGGTCAGCACGGCTTCCACCTGCTTGGCCACCTCCACCACCGCATCGTTGAGCTCGGCGCGAACATACTCCTTGAGCGCCTCGAAACCGGCCTCGTCCCACGCCATGCCGCCGTGCTGCTCAATCAGCTTGTCACAGCCGCAGGCGATGCAGTCATCGATAAGCTCGGCCACCTTGCCAAACGGGTTGAAATAGAGCCCCAGCTTGGCCTTGTTGGGCAACTTCTCCTGCAGGTACTTGATGGGCGATGGCACGTTGAGCAGTACCAGCCGGCGCTGTCCGGCCCACATCAGCTGCTGCTGCACCACCGGGCTCTCCACCAGCTGGATGGCGACCGAATCCTTCTCGTCTACCAACACCGGATAGGCTTTCACCTCAAACCCGCCCCGCTTCTGACTGTACTCTTGCGGCAGCTCGCCAAAGCTCCACAGGGTGAGACCGGACTGCTCGATATCATCGTCCGCCACTTGTGACAGGGTTTCCTGCACCTTGCCGCGCAGCGACTCTTTCAAGGCCTCCAGGTCTTTCCCTTCCGCTACCTTCTTGTGTTTGTCGTCCACCACCCGGAAGGTGAGCTTCAGGTGATCGGGCACTGCATTCCAGTCCCAGGATTCACGGGGCACGGTCACGCCGGTCATGCGGCGCAGCTGGCGCTCCATCTCGTCCAGCAGCGGCCCTTGCTCGGGGTTGATGCTGGCAAGCAGTGCATCGGCATAGTTGGGTGCAGGCACGAAATTCTTGCGCATCGGCTTTGGCATCGACTTGATGAGGGCCACCAACAGCTCGTGGCGCAGCCCCGGGATCAACCACTCGAACCCCTTCACCTCCACCTGGTTCAGGAGCGGCAACGGAATATGCAGGGTCACGCCATCCGCCGCCTCCCCCGGCTCGAACTGGTAGGTCAACTTGAGCTTGAGGCGCCCCTGCTGCCAGAAGTTGGGGTAGTCAAGATCGCTGATGTGGGCCGCATCCCCCTTCATCAACATCTCTTTCTCGAAGTTGAGCAGCTCGGCGTCCTGCTTTTGCGCCTCTTTCCACCACTTGTCGAAATGGCGGGCGGAGATCACCTCCTCTGGCAAACGGGCATCGTAGAAGCGGAACAGATCCTCGTCATCCACCAGAATGTCGCGCCGACGGGACTTGTGCTCCAGCGCCTCCACCTCGGCCAAGAGCTTGCGGTTGTCACTGAAGAAGCGGTGACGGGTCTCGAAATCCCCCTCCACCAGGGCGCGGCGGATAAACAGCTCACGGCACAGCGCCGGGTCGATACGGCTGAAGTTGATGGTGCGCTCGTTGACCAGGGTCAGACCATAAAGGGTCACCTTCTCCTTGGCCATCACGGCGCCGTTTTTCTTCGACCAGTGGGGGTCGCTGTGATGCAGCTTGATGAGGTGGCCTGCCAGCGGCTCCACCCACTCGGGTTCAATCTTGGCGTTGATGCGAGCATAGAGGCGCGAGGTCTCCACCAGCTCGGCGGCCATCACCCACTTGGGCGGCTTCTTGAACAGACCCGAGGCCGGGAACAGGTGGAAGCGGCCATTACGGGCGCCAAGGAATTCGGGCTTTTCCAGATCCTTGTTGCCGATGTGGCTCAAGAGGCCGGTCAGCAGCGCGCAGTGCACCGTCTTGAAATCCGCCGGTTCATGGTTGGCTTTAAAACCAAGCTCTTTGACGGTCTGACGCAGCTGTAAGTGAATGTCCTGCCACTCGCGCACCCGCAGGTAGGAGAGAAACTCCTTCTGGCACATGCGGCGGAACGGGTTGCTGCCCAGGGCATCCTGCTGCTCTTTCAGATAGTTCCAGAGGTTAACGAAGGCGAGGAAGTCGGAATCCTTGTCCTCAAAGCGCCGGTGCTGCTCGTCGGCGGCCTGCTTCTTCTCCATGGGCCGTTCGCGGGGATCCTGAATGCTGAGGGCCGCGGTGATCACCATCACCTCGCTCAGACAGCCGGTCTGCGCCGCACTGATCACCATCTTCGCCAGACGCGGATCAAGGGGAATGCGCGAGAGCTGGCGACCGGTCTCGGTCAGCTGCAGTTTCGCTTCGCGATCGCCGGTGGCGGGCAGCTCGCGCACCGCTTCCAGCTCTTTCAATAGGGTCAGGCCATCCTTGATATGGCGCGACTCTGGCGGCTCGACGAAGGGGAAGGCCTCCATGTTGCCAAGGCCGAGCGCCAGCATCTGCAAGATGACGGAGGCCAGGTTGGTGCGCAGGATCTCCGGATCGGTAAAGGCCGGACGGCCGTTGAAATCCTCTTCCGAGTAGAGGCGGATACAGATGCCGTCCGCCACCCGGCCGCAGCGACCCTTACGCTGGTTGGCGCTGGCCTGGGAGACCGGCTCGATGGGCAGGCGCTGCACCTTGGTGCGCCAGGAGTAGCGACTGATGCGGGCGGTGCCCGGATCGATGACGTAGCGAATGCCCGGCACCGTCAACGAGGTTTCCGCCACGTTGGTGGCGAGCACGATGCGCCGCCCGGCGTGTTGCTGGAACACCTTGTTCTGCTCTGCGTTGGAGAGGCGGGCGTAGAGCGGCAGCACCTCGGTGTCGCGCAGGTTGAGCTTGCGCAGGGCATCGGCGGTATCGCGGATCTCCCGCTCGCCGTTCATGAAGATGAGGATGTCCCCCAGCCCCTCGCGGGCCAGCTCTTCCACTGCATCGAAGATCCCCTGCAGCTCGTCGCGCTCCTCCAGCCCTTCACTTTTATCACTGGTGAGCGGACGGTAGCGCACCTCCACCGGGTAAGTGCGACCGGAAACCTCGATCACCGGCGCCTTGTTGAAATGGCGGGAGAAACGCTGCGGGTCTATGGTGGCGGAGGTGATGATCACCTTGAGATCGGGGCGCTTTGGCAGCAGCTGCTTCAAGTAACCTAGGATGAAATCGATGTTGAGGCTGCGCTCGTGGGCCTCATCGATGATGATGGTGTCGTACTGGGTAAGCATCCGGTCGTTCTGGATCTCCGCCAGCAGAATACCGTCGGTCATCAGCTTGATGTGAGTCTGCTCACTCACCTGATCGGTAAAGCGCACCTTGTAGCCCACGTAGTGGCCGAGTTCGGACTCCATCTCCTCGGCAATACGGGCCGCCACGGTACGGGCCGCCAGACGACGCGGCTGGGTGTGGCCGATAAAGCCCTTCACCCCGCGCCCGAGCGCCAGACAGATCTTGGGGATCTGGGTGGTTTTGCCCGAGCCGGTTTCACCGGCGATGATCACCACTTGATGCTCTTCAATGGCTTTGGCGATCTCCGCCTGCTTCTGGCTGACCGGCAGGTTGTCAGGATAGGTGACCTTGGGTACGCCCGCCAGACGGGACTGATAACGCGCCTGTGCCGCATCCAGATCGGCGGCGATGGTCTCAAGCACGGCCACCTGTTTGCCATCGGGCAGCTTCTTGGCTCCGTGCAGACGGCTGGAGAGACGGCGGGCGTCGAGATTCATGCAGGCAGAGAGACGGCGGCGCAGCGCCTCGATAGAGAGAGACAAGGTACGAATTCCTTAAAAGAGTGCCCGGCAAGAGGGCCATATCGATAGCTGGGAGAGATCCTAAAGAGCGAGACCGGAGGGTGCAAGCCTTAAAGCGGCCGCGAGGGTGATGAAAGAGACGTTATCCGGGTAGCCAGTTCTTCATGACGGACTCACCATCACCATAAGAAAGAGCAGGCCAGATGCCTGCTCTTTGGATGACAACAGTGCCCCATCAAGCGGGCTCAGGCCCGCGCCTTGCGCACGAAGCAGGCTCCCAGCTGGGCGTGGATGGCCTGCATCACGTCGTGGCGACTGATGACCCCGAGCAGATGTCCCTCTTCCACCACCGGGTAGATCTTGGGTTTTTGCCCCATCATCATCTCGGCCAGCTCCAGGATGCTGGTATCAGGGCCGACGGCCAACACCTCCTTGCGCATCACGTCCCTGACCTGGGCCACCTGTTCGCAGTGGTAGGCTTCTTTCAACATGACGGCGATGCAGTCCTGCTCGGAGACCCAGCCAATCAGATGACCCCGCCCATCCACCACGGGGCCGCCAAGCTGACGGCTGTTGAGAAATTTTTCCACCGCCGCCTGCACCATCATCTCCGCGCTGAAGGTGATGGGCCGAGTCTGCATGTAATCCTTTGCTTTGAGTGATTCCATCGTGCATTCCCCCAACCTGCCTCCCGGCCGGGAGGCGCGAGCCGGGCACTATGTCCGGCTCACTCCAAGCATAGCTTGCATGGATCAGGAGATGGATTGCAGCAACAGCAAGAGCTCGTTCTGGCTGTGGCAATCGGTCTTCTTGAAGACCCCCTTCAGGGTCGAGCGCACGGTTTCCACCTTGACGCCGCGCAGCTCGGCGATGTCGTTGCTGCTGTAGCCCTTGCTCATCAGCACCAGCAACTCTTTCTCACCGATGGTAAGCGGATAGAGACTGGCCAGCGCTTCGATGTCGGGGTTGAAGGAGTGTTCGGGATCCCGCAGCACCACTTCCACATACCGCTCGAAGCGGTTAAGACCGCTCATCAGGGTGCACTGGATCAGCAACGGCCGCAGATTGGGCTGACGGGGAATGGACATATAAGCGCTGGCACCGGGCAGCAGATAGGCAAAGCCATTCAATATCTCTTTGAACTGGCGTTGCTGCTCCTTATTTTGCAGCGAGAAAATACCATTGCCTGCCCGCAACTCCACGTTCTCGTCGGCAATACGATTGAAGGCCACGTTGGAATAATGAATATGCCCTTTGTCATCCACGATGGCGCTGGGTTTATTGTGGTTTTTTACCAGCTGTTGCAGCTGATAGTTCTGGGTTTCCAGGGCCAGCAGGTTCCAATAATGTTGGCTCCAGGCCGCGAGGCCAGAATAAACTTCGCCAAGGGAAGATATTTCCTGGGCGCTGAAATCATCCTGGGTGGCCGCCCGGTAGGTACACAGGCTGCTAAGTCCCCGCCCCTTCACCCGGCAGACACCACCGGCCGCGAACTGGGCGCCGAAGCTGGCCAGCAGACCCGCCGAGTTGGACAGCGTGTTGGCGCTGACGATCCCTTGGCAGCCCTTGTCCAGATAGTGATTGAACCACACATCTTGGCGATGGTGCTGGACGTAGAACTGCTGCTGGGCCTCAGTCAAGCCGCTCGCGAAGAGCTTGATGCCGTCACTCTTGTCATCATCGCGCAACAAGAACAGCGACGAGCTGCCCGACACGTCGGAGCGGAACTGATCCACCACCAACTTAATGTCAGAATCATTAATACCGCACTCATATAACTGGCTTATATAGGGCGATACCCTTTCTTTTACTAATGCCTTCACACCCGAACTCCTAATTCTTATTTTTATTGAAGTGGCATCTTACTCTGCAATGAGAAACGCGAAAAGTAGTCAAATGAACAAAGGTTTTATAACTGATCCATAAATAGTAATGATGAAACGACATAAGCGTCTTCGAAAGCGAAAATCTTAAATCCAAGTTAATGTTTTATATGATCTTTGTCGCTGATGTTGGTTCTGTCTGCAACAAGGCAACAGGCCAGTACCACTGGTCAATTGTGCGCAAAAGCATTCCTCTTGCATCCTTTGTTGCGACAAGTTGCACTGCAGCGACAAAATCATCCCGCCAGCCGGGCCGTTGCCCCAGTTATTCTGGGCCTGCCGCCGGCGCAACGCACTCCGCCATTCGCACGTATCGGCTGCAACTTGTCCAAAGATCTGCGGGCAACCAGCAAGGTACTCTCGGCAACTCGAAGCGCTTCATCTCGACCTTCGTCCCCACCAGCATCCTCAACGTCTTGGTCACCGTGGATCAGCTGGCGGTGATCTGACTGCAGAATGAGCACATCCAAAAAACGCTATCACCTCACTTGCTGTTGACGTCTCCAGTCAAGCAAAGATCCCAACGCAATGCATCTGCTCTGCCTACCTTCGCCATTGCCTCGATACCTGGTGCACCTTCCATCAGGAGTCGCGCATATCGAGCTCCAGAAAACCGATATGAAAAATAAAAACATAGAAGCGGTATCAATATATGGCCGGTATGTTTATCCATGGCTCGTCAAGCACATTGCTGACTACAGATAAAAAAATAAGTGAAGCAATCAATGCATTTATGTTGCAAGTAGCAAAGCAAGACAAAATGTCTCACCAAAATAAAGGTGAACCTCTTAAGCAATATTTGGTAACAACTTGTTCATTAGTATTCATCAGAATATGTGATACTAGATTGAACATCGATTTTTTAGTGTGGTGAGCCTTTATCAATATGGATATTACCATGACCCATTCTCAGACCACGGATGTCAGTCCGTTCGTTATCAAAGCGCAGCCTTGCCTGCCGAGAGGACCTCATGCAGCCCACTAGCACAGCCCCGAATACGCATCTGTACGGATTATTGCTGATGGTGTTGGCCATCACCCTGATGGGTCAGTTTGGGCACCAGTTGTGGACGCCCGACGAGCCTCGCGAGGCAGCCATCGCCTGGGAGATGTTCACCAGCCGTGAACTGGCCATCCCGACGCTGGGTGGCAGCAGCTTCATCGAAAAGCCGCCCCTCTATTACATCCTCACCATTCCCTTTCTTGCCCTGCTGCACGACAACCTCGGCATCACGGTGGCGCTGCGTCTGGTGGGGGCTCTGTGGGCCATGGCAACCCTGCTGTTCACCGGCCTGCTGGCCAGGCGGGTACTGGGTTCCAGCACTGCCGCCCTCTGGTCGGTGATCGCTCTGGGTACCATGGAGGGCTTCATCATGAACAGCCACTGGATCCGGGTCGATACCAGCCTCGCCTTTTTCGTCGCCTTCACCATGTGGGCATTTGCCGAATGGTATCTGGCGGATCGCCAGCACATGCTCTGGTGTGCGGGGCTTGGGCTCTCCCTCTGCTTTCTGGTCAAGGGCCCCATCGGCCCCATCACCCTCTTCTTCGGCTGGCTGGCGCTGTTTTTGCCGGCACTCAAACGCCATCTTGCACACCAGGAGGGAGGCCGCTTCGTGATGCAACACCTCGGCATGACCCTCCTGTTTGTCGCCCCCATCGCCGGCTGGCTGCTGGCCCTGTGGCAGCATCCCGAGGGGGAGTCGCTCTGGCAGCAGTGGTTCTGGCAAAATCAGGTGGGCAGGTTGACGGGCAGCTCGGCCGAACTCGGTCACATCAAGCCCGGCGAATACCTCTTTTATCTTGGCGGGCTGGCCGAATACACCCTGCCCTGGCTGCCCCTGGTGCTGCTCTGGTGCTGGCAGACCCTCAGGCAGAAGCAGTGGAGTGCCTCCCGCCTGTTTCTGCTGAGCTGGGCGCTGGGCACCCTGCTGCTGCTCAGCATCGCCTCCACCAAGCGGACTCTCTACCTCTTTCCACTGATGCCGGTCTTTGCCCTGATGATCGGCCAACTGAGCGTCTGCTGGCCTCGCTGGCTCAATGGTTATGGCCGTGGCTGGACCTTGTTCATGTTCCTGTTTGCACTGGCGCTGCTGATGACCCCCTTTTATCTGCCGCTGTTGCCGCTGGAAATACCCGATAACGTGCTCAGGGTCATCAGTACGCTGGGTTGGCGGCATGTATTTGCGGCCATATTGCTTATCTTTGCGGTAGAACAGTTGTGGCGCTGGCGCGAAATACACGGCGCAACCTTGCTGGCCAGCGCAGCCGGTATTATGTTTATGCTGACGTTTATTCTGGCCTACCCCGCCATTGATGCTGCCAAGAATATGAAAGATGACACCCAGCACTTCTTGTTTAAAATACCGATAAAACAACGCACCAATATTGCCGGCTGGCAATTTGGTGAAACCGAACGCGGATTATTCTCGGTATATGGAAACTGGCAAATAACCAATGTCGACAAGGCCCGCCTCAATGCTATTTTGACCTGCCAGGACCCTGTCTATACCAGCCTGCTCATCAACCAGGATGACCCGCATTTTCAGCTGGCCCAACTGCTGGCAGAGCAGCCTTACCGGCTGCTGGCGACAGGCCACCCCAGGGTGGACAAGGATGCCCGAGCCATCTATTGGGTGAAGGGACGCTGCCTTCCTTGAGAGTACCCTCCTGCATAGCTGGGGTAGCACTTCACAGTTGCGCGCCAGCAGACGACCAAACCAGACCGGCTATCGCCTTGCAAAACGGATAAAAAAACACAGCGGATACATCTCTGTATCCGCTGTGTTGTCTGGTCACGCCGTCATCCGCAAGAAACGCGGTACGGCGCGCTCTGCCAGGCCGAGCTTAGAACGGCATCTTGAAGCCGGGGGGCAGTTGCATGCCGCCAGTCAGTTCGCCCATCTTGCTCTTGTTCTGCTCTTCCACGCGACGCACGGCATCGTTGACGGCTGCGGCCACCAGATCTTCCAGCATCTCTTTGTCATCTTCCATCAGGCTCGGGTCGATCTCGATGCGGCGCACGCTGTGGCTGCCGGCCATGGTGACCTTGACCATGCCAGCGCCGGCTTCACCAACCACTTCCATCTGGGCAAGCTGCTCTTGCATCTTCTGCATGCGCTCTTGCATCTGTTGGGCCTGTTTCATCAGGTTCCCCATTCCACCTTTACCAAACATATGTCGTCTCTCGTCTTGAAATCCGGCATCCAGCGCCGGGCCGTGGGTTTACCCGTCCTAAGTGGGGACAGCCAAACCATTTTTCAACCGGGCACCAGGCCCGGCATGGTGTTTGTCAGCGACTCAGCGGCTCTATGCTGTCGTGGTGAAGCACGGCGCCAAATCGCTGCTGCAAAAATTGCACGTTGGGATCCTGCTCCAGATCCCGGGTGACCTGCTCACGCACCCCGAGATAGAGGCGGTGCTCTATTTCCAGCGGCGTTTCCTGCTTAGGCACGTTGCCCAGCGTGACCTCCACCTGCACCGGTTGCCCCAGCTCGGGGCCGATGATCTCGGCCAGATCGGCGCGCGCCCTGTCGCTAATCAGATGGCGCTGCTCCGGTTTGAGGGTCAACAGCACCTTGTCCCCCTGCTGGCTCATGACCGAGTTGATGGCCAGCTGACGCAGCCGACCACCGACACCGGTGCGGGCAATCAGCTCGGCCCAGGGATCGCCACAGCTGTTCAGCAGGGAGGACGGGATCAATCTGGCCGCCACTTCTCCCGCTTGCGGCTGGTTGTCACCCTCCAGCTCGTCCCAGTCGATGGTCTCCATCACCGAGACCGCAGGCACCGGCTCGCTGGCAACGACCTCGCGAGGGACCGTCACAGGAGCCGCAACAGGCGCAGCGCTAACCTGCCGAGATGCACTACCGTCCAGATCCCAGGGCGGTAGATCGTCTGACTGAGGACGTGCCACGGCCGCGGGAACAGGCGCCGGCGACAAAGCCTCGGCAGTCCGCTCCGGCAGAGGTGCGCTGGCAAACGCATCGCTGAAACCTTGGCTCAAATACTCTTCGTAGTCGCTGCCGCTCTCTTCATAGGCATCGAGCGGCGGCAAGTCGTCATACCCCGTCTGCGGGGCTGGCCGGGCAGACGCCTGCCCTTGCCCATCAACCCGCGCCGGTTGCGGCTCGAAAGCCGGGGCTGGCGTGGCGGCGGCAGGTTGCATCACCGTTGCTGGTTTGGCGGGGGCCGTGCGCACAGAGGTGGTCGCCGCCGACGGTTCGCTGCGCAGACGACTGCGCAGCAGATTGCGCTTGCCAAGCAGGCTTTGCATGCTGGAGACCGTCGAGGGAACGGCCTCTGCGTCGGCCACCACCTCGGCCTGCGGGATTGATTCGGGCTTGGACTCGGCCATGACAGGCACTGAAGGGGGTGCCACAGACGGCTCTGCCGGCAGGTCGCCGGACGCGGCCGGCAACGTCCCCGCCTCGTAGCCCATCTGCTCGGCCTCGCGCAGCAACTCATCCTGCTCGGCAAACAGCGGATCCAGCTCGGCGCCGTTATCCTGTCTCTCCAAAGCTGGCTCGACAGCAGCTGGCTCGGCCATCACCACAGGGGCAATAGTCGCGGCAGGCGCGGCGGCTGCAACCGCAGACGAAGCCTGTGGCGCTGCACTGGCAGCCGGGGCCGGCTCAGCCCCCTGGGGCTTTCCCGGCGCCGCTGCGCCACTTCTCGCCTCTGTCGCCAACCCTCCCATGGCGGGGGGTAGCGCCGTCAGGCTGGCGGGGTGCAGTACTTCACGCCGGGGCGAGAAGGCCAGCATCCGCAGGCAGGTCATCTCCAGCGCGGTGCGGCCATCCGGTGCCCAAGGCAAGTCTTTACGGCCGCCCAGCACGATTTGATAGCAGAGTTGCACCTCTTCCGGGCTCATGGCCTGGGCCAGCTGCAGCAGGGCATCGGCGTCCGCCCCCTGCTCCTGCACAGTCGCCGGCAGCAGCTGCGCCATGGCGATGCGATGGAGCAAGCCTTCCAGCTCGGCGTGCAGCTGATCAAAGTCGGGGCCCAGGGTGGCAATTTCGGTGATCTTGGCCATGGTGGCCGGTGCATCCTGGCGCAGCACCGCCTCCAGCAGCTGGTGCAGATGGCGATGATCGAGCGTACCCAGCATGGCCAGCACGCTATCGAGGCGCACGCTGCCATTGCCGTGAGCCAGCGCCTGATCGGTCAGACTCAGGGCATCGCGCATGCTGCCGTCGGCCGCCTTGGCCAGCGCCAACAGGGCGCGCGGTTCAAAGGGTTGCCCCTCCTGATCCAGCACCCATTCGAGCTGCTTGGCGATCTGGGTCTGATCCAGACTCTTCAGATGAAACTGCAGGCAGCGCGAGAGGATGGTGATCGGCAGCTTCTGCGGATCCGTGGTGGCCAGCAGGAACTTCACATAGGGGGGCGGCTCTTCCAGGGTTTTCAGCAGCGCGTTGAAGCTGTGGCGCGACAACATGTGCACTTCGTCGATGAGATAGACCTTGAAGCGGCCACGGGCCGGTCGGTACTGCACGTTGTCGAGCAGTTCGCGGGTATCTTCCACCTTGGTGCGCGACGCCGCATCAATCTCCAGCAGGTCGACGAAGTTGCCCTGATCGATCTCGCGGCAGGTGTCGCACACCCCGCACGGGTGGCTGCTGATCCCCTGCTCGCAGTTGAGGCTCTTGGCCAGGATGCGGGCGATGGTGGTCTTGCCGACCCCGCGGGTGCCGCTCAGCAGATAGGCGTGATGCAGCCGTCCCTGATCCAGGGCGTTGGTCAAGGCGGTCAGCACATGATGCTGGCCTACCACTTGTTCAAACGTATGGGGGCGCCATTTACGCGCCAGAACCTGATAGCTCATAGATCTCGATGCAGGGATGACAAGGCATTGAGGCTGGATGCTAACACAAATGCGGGGCGGGCTGTATCGGCTATCGGCCAGGGCGGGAGGGATCGCTTGAATTTCAAACCGATGCCCGTACGGGCACCGGTCTGGACGCAGGCAAGGCTGACGAGACCTGCCTGCTTGGTGAGACTGAAGGCTTATTCGCCCGGCAGTTCGACCAGAGAAACCACCTTGACGCCGGCGGCAGTCAGGCGGGCATCACCACCGAGGGACGGCAGGGAGATGATGAAGGCGGCATCAACCACTTCACCGCCAGCGCGGCGAATGAGCTTGACGGTAGCATCGACGGTGCCGCCGGTGGCCAGCAGATCGTCCACGACCAGCACCTTGTCACCGGGCACGATGGCGTCGGTGTGCAGTTGCAGGGTGTCGGTGCCGTATTCGAGGGCATAGGACTCTTCGATGACGGCGCGGGGCAGCTTGCCCGGCTTGCGAACCGGCACGAAGCCCAGACCCATGGCGTAGGCTACCGGCGCGCCGAAGATGAAGCCGCGCGCTTCGGTACCGACAATCTTGGTGATCCCTTGATCACGATAGTGATTGGCCAGCAGATCGATGGTGGCCTTGAAGGCATCGGCATTCTCGATCAGGCTGGTGATGTCGCGAAACAGGATGCCCGGCTTCGGATAGTCGGGAATGGTCTTGATGCTCGCTTCGATAAATTTCAGGGTTTCCGGATTCATGGTTTGACCGTTTGTTTTTCGACGCAGATGGTCGTTTCTCTCAGCTTCCCGCCAGCGGGAAATAAAAAGGCCCGTCACGCAAAAATGACAGGCCGACTCCATAGCATTATTGCCGCAATAGCTTAGGGACTTCACTTCTCCATTGCAACTGGCTCCAGCACCGGCAGACGCATTAACCAGGTGAGCAGGATCACCATTATGGCAATGAGCAGCAGCCTGACCCACAGCAGGGGGACCACCGCCAGCGACACCGAGAAGGAGAGCAGAATGAAGAGGATGGCACGCCGCCGCGCATGGCGGCGAATGCCGCGATACTGCTGCCAGTCGGCAATGGGCGGCCCGAACCAGGGGTGCGCCAGCAGCCAGCGATGAAAGCGAGGGGACGAGCGGGCAAACAGGGCCGCCGCCAGCAGCATGAAGGGCGTGGTCGGCAACAGGGGCAGCACGATGCCGATGATGCCGGTCACGAATGCCAGCCAGCCCAACCCCATCAAACACCAACGTTTCATCGCAGCCCCTCTTGCATGCCCTTGAGTCATCCTAACAGGATCCGTCCCCATGTTGACAACGATTCCCATTATCACGGCAATTGATGCCCTGAATTGCGCTGCTTGCACACCAGTCATGGCCTGAACCTGCCCATTCCCGTGGCATGACGGCTGACAACCTGCCCCGTTACCACTACAATCTGCGCTCTTTTTTCTCTGTTTGCCCTTCGGAACCGGTTATGCGCGTTATTTTGGCCCCCATGCAGGGGGTGCTGGATCACTTGATGCGGGAGGTGCTCACCTCCGTCAACGATTACGACCTCTGCGTCAGCGAATTCATCCGGGTGGTCGATCAGCTGCTGCCGGCCAAGGTGTTCCATCGCCTCTGCCCCGAGCTCAAACAGGACGGCAAGACCCGGGCCGGCACCCCGGTGCGGGTACAACTGCTGGGCCAGCACCCCGAATGGCTGGCCGAAAACGCGCTGCGGGCCATCGAACTCGGCTCCCCTGGTGTCGATCTCAACTTCGGCTGCCCTGCCCCCACGGTCAACAAGAGCAAGGGGGGCGCCGTGCTGCTCAAAGAGCCCGACACCATCTATCGCATCGTCAAGGCGGTGCGCGGAGCGGTGCCTGCTCATCTGCCGGTGAGTGCCAAGATCCGCCTCGGCTACGATGACAAGGAGCTCTATCTGGAAAACGCTCATGCCGTTCATCAAGGCGGCGCCAACGAGCTGGCCGTGCACGCCCGCACCAAGCGCGAAGGCTACAAGGCGCCGGCCCACTGGGAGTATGTGGACGCCATTCGCCGTGCCCTGCCCATTCCCGTCACCGCCAACGGCGAGATCTGGGATCATGCGGATGCCCTCGCCTGCGCCCAAGTCTCCGGCTGCGACACCCTGATGGTAGGCCGCGGCGCCATCTCTCTGCCCAATCTGGCCAACGTGATGAAGACCGGCTGTGCCCACATGAGCTGGGCCGAGGTGCTGCAGCTGATGGTGAGCTACACCGAGCAGGACTTGGCGAGCGAGAAGGCGGACTACTACCCGAGCCGGATCAAGCAGTGGTTCAGCTATCTCAAGCGGGAGTATCCCGAGGCGGATCGGCTGTTTGGGGAAATACGGGTACTCAAGGAGACCCATCCCATCCGGGATGCCTTGCTGCAGGCGTCGAAAACTGTGATCTAACCGTCCTTTACTTGACGCATATCATCTTGATAATCCTGTCGCTTCCCTATACTGCCCCAGATTCGTAATTCGTCTGTTGGGGGCTAGTGTGTGTGAAATGACGCAAGCTCAGTTGGCCGTGTGGCGTGATCGCCTGCTGACTGACTGGGCGCAAGTAAGAGAAGAGCTGATCGGTCAGCTCAAAGCCTGTCGGCGTGACGAGTGGGCAGAGAAGGTGGATCACTGCGAGCGGGATCAACTGGTTGATCTGACCAGCCGCCTCGATTTGCCCAAGGTGGAGCAGAGCGTGGCTCGCCTCAAGCGCATCGATGCCGCCCTCTGTCAGATGGATCTGGGCCTCTATGGCCTCTGTTCCGACTGCGAGGAGCCGCTGGCCATCGAACAGCTGGAACAGGACCCGACCCTGCAACGCTGCCCACACTGCGAAGCCCGCTATCGCAAGGGATTCCACGCCCACGAACTCTGAGGGATGCACGTCCGTGCATCCTCTCCTACGGGCTGGTCAGCCCGACATTTCTATTCAATAATCAACAACAACCACGCTGAACAGGGACATCTCCGTGTACAGAGTCTTGTTGTTATGGTGTTTGTGCTGCTCCGCCTGGGCGCAAGAGTCGTTGCTGGTAGGCTGGTCAAGCTGGCACCCGTTCAGCTTTCGCGACGAACAGCAGCAACTGCAGGGGCTGGATATCGACCTGCTGGAAGCCATCTTCAACCGGGCTGGGTTTCACGCCAACTACAGCGAGATGCCCTGGGCCCGCGTGCTGCGCGAGCTGGAATTCGGCACCATCCAACTGACCATGTCCGCCAACCAGACCGCCGAGCGCGACCTGTATGCCCGCTTTACCCTGCCCTATCGCAATGAAGAGACAGTGCTGCTCATCCGCCGTCAGGACAAGGGGCGCTGGCAGGAGATAACCCAGCTCTCCGACTTGCTCTCCCGACCGGACTTCACCATCGGCTTGCTGCGTGATTTTGATTACGGCACCGATTTTCGCACCTTCATGCAGTCACCCCAGATGCAGCAGCGACTGCTGGTAAGGCTCAAAATGGAGCCGCTGATCAAGCTGCTGCTGGCTGGCCGGATCCAGGGGGTTGTCATGGACCCCATGGGATTGCAGCAGCTCAATCTGGCCGGGCTCCCCCTCGATCAGCTGACCACCCTGCTCGACATCCAGCAGACCCCGGTCCACCTGATGTTGAGTCGTCGCACCACCACGCCGCAGCAGTTGCAACGGCTTGATGAGGCGATCCGGACCCTGCTGCAAAGCCCGGAGTACGGGCAGATCCTGGCTCGCTACCGCTATCCGCTGCAGTAACACCGGCAAAAAAAGGGGCCCCAAGGGCCCCTTTTTTATCTTGTGATCACTGTGCCAGCAAATGGCCAACCAGTTCATGGCGCCAGCCTTGCAGCAGCATCGGCTTGTCGGCCCGGGCGCGCTCTTCATCGCTCATGCGCCAGCTCCAGGTGAAGTACTGGTGAATGATCTTCTTGCTGGCCACCAGCTCGGGCGGAATGTTGCTGGCCTTGGCCTTCTCTTCCACCATCCCCTTGATGCGCTTGAGCTCGGCCTTGTACTGGGGGTAGTCCACCAGCCGACGAATGGGCTCGGGCCAGCTGTCGGGATCGCTCTGCTGGGCCGCGGCCACGATGTCGAGCATCCGCTTGCCGTGGATCTTGATCTCGATGGGGGCCAGCCCCAGCTCGTTCAGATCGCGCAGGGAGGTGGGTCTGCGCTCCGCCACCTTGAACAGGTGCAGCTCTTTGACCACGAAGTTGAGGGCCAGATCACGGCGCACCGCCTCCTGCTGACGCCAGGCGGCCAGTTCACGCAGGATCGCCAGCTCACGGCGCCCCAGTTGCCAGGCATTGACGATGTCGAGATAGGCCTGGCGGGGATCGCTGGTCTGGGTCTTGCGGGCGGAGTGGTTCTGACACTCCTGCTCGAACCAGGCGAACTTGCCGCTTTCATGCAGCTTGGCCATCACCTTCTCGTAGAGTGGCAGCAGATAAAACACGTCGGCCGCTGCGTACTCGAGCTGACGGGGAGTCAGCGGGCGCGCCAGCCAGTCGGTGCGGGCCTGATCCTTTTCCAGCTCCACCGCGAGAAACTCGTTGACCAGGGCGCCAAAACCGACCGATACCCCGTAACCCAGGAAGGCGGCGGCCAGCTGGGTGTCGTGCATTTGGTTGGGCAGATGGCCCGCCTGATGCTGGATCAGCTCCAGATCTTCACCGGAGGCGTGCAAGATGGCGATCTGCCCTGCCCGGCCAAGCCGTTGCCAGAGGGAGGAGAGATCCAGCGTCAGCGGATCCAGCAGTGCCAGATGCTCACCGTCATAGATCTGGAACAGGCCCAGCTGGGGATAGTAGGTGCGGGTGCGAACGAATTCAGTATCGATGGCCAGGGGAACGTCGGCCAGGGAGGCGAGATACTGCTCCAGTTCGGCTTGCTGTGAAATGAGTTGATAGTGCATCTGTGCCTGCGCGTTGATCAGGGCCAAAAGAAAAAACCGTGGGCTGACCCACGGTTTTGCATAACGACGGCAGGCTGCTTGGCAGCGCCACGCCGGTTACTGCTTGGCAATCTCCTCGTCGCGCAGCACGCGGCGCAGGATCTTGCCCACATTGGTCTTGGGAAGTTCGTCACGAAATTCTACCAGTTTCGGTACCTTATAGGCAGTCAGATGTTTGCGGCAGTGAGCAATAATCTCGTCTTCCTGCAGCTTTGCATCTTTCTTGACCACGAAGATCTTCACCAGCTCGCCGGAGATCTTGTGCGGCACGCCGACGGCGGCCACTTCCAGCACTTTCGGATGCAGCGCCACCACGTCTTCAATTTCGTTCGGATAGACGTTGAAGCCGGAGACCAGGATCATGTCCTTCTTGCGATCGACGATCTTGAAGAAGCCCTGCTCGTCGCACACCGCGATGTCACCGGTACAGAGCCAGCCATCCTGCATCACCTCGGCGGTGGCTTCCGGCCGCTGCCAGTAACCGCTCATCACCTGCGGGCCGCGCACCTGCATCTCGCCGGGTTTGCCAAGCTCGTGGATCACCTGACCTGCATCATCCACCAGACGAATGTCGGTGGAGCAGACCGGCAGGCCGATGGAGCCGTTGTAGTCGAGCAGATCATAGGGGCAGACGCTCACCAGCGGCGAACATTCGGTCAGGCCATAGCCTTCCAGCAGCGGCGTATCGGTCAGCCCTTTCCACTGTTCGGCCACCGCCCGCTGCACCGCCATGCCGCCACCGATGGTCAGCTTCAGGCGGGAGAAGTCCATCGACTGGAACTCACCGTTGTTGACCAGCGCATTGAACAGGGTGTTGACCCCGGTGATGCAGGTAAAGGGATACTTTCTGATCTCTTTGACAAAGCCCGGGATGTCGCGTGGGTTGCTGATGAGCAGGTTGTAACCGCCGATCCGCATGAACAGCAGGCAGTTCACGGTCAATGCAAACACGTGGTAGAGCGGCAGTGCGGTGACCACAAACTCCTTGCCACGTTCCAGCATGGGGCCATAGACGCCGAGGCACTGCTCCACGTTGGCAATCATGTTGCGGTGGGTCAGCATGGCCCCCTTGGAGAGGCCGGTGGTGCCGCCGGTGTACTGCAGGAAGGCCAGATCGTCGTTGTTGATCTCGGGCTTGATGTACTGCAGATAGCGGCCCTTGGCCAGCGCCTGGCGCATGGTGCTGGCGTGGGGCAGATTGTATTTGGGTACCAGCTTCTTGACGTATTTCACCACGAAGTTGACCAGGGTGCCCTTGGCCAGGCCCAGGTTGTCGCCCATGCGGGTCAGGATCACGTGCTTGACCGGGGTGTCGTAGACCACTTTTTCCAGGGTATGGGCAAAGTTGGAGACGATGACGATGGCCTTGGCGCCGGAGTCCTTGAGCTGATGCTCCAGCTCGCGCGGGGTGTAGAGCGGGTTGACGTTGACCACTATCATGCCGGCACGCAGGATGCCGAACACCGCGATGGGGTACTGCAGCAGGTTGGGCATCATCACGGCGACCCTGTCACCCTGGCTGAGCTTGAGCTCGTTTTGCAGGTAGGCGGCAAAGGCGCGGGACTGCTCTTCGAGGCGACGGTAGGTAATGGTCTGCCCCATGTTGACGAAGGCAGGCTGGTCGGCGAATTCGTTCACCGACTCTTCAAACATTTCGACCAGGGAGCTGTATTGGTCTGGATTGATCTCGGCGGGCACCCCTTCTGGATAACGCTTCAGCCAGACTTTTTCCACGAACTTCTCCTGCATAACTAGCACCTGTGCGCTCACTGTGTTGCCTCCGTCCCTGTTCACATCCATTTCAAGCAGTTGTTTTAAGCTCATACTCTAATGCCGCCCATATTTACATAGGGCAACATCAATTAACAGCAAATTAACAACGGAAAAATGTGAGGGAGAAGACAAACCTGGAATTATTGAAAGCCGTCGATTCTACCGAATTTGACAAAATTTTTCGATACAAACCGCGGTCACTGCCGAATTTTCCATATGAAAATGGTGGTTTCCCGCCAAAACGACCCGCTCTATGTGGGCAAATGCGGCATGACGCTGTTGCCACTGCGCCTGCAGGCTGGCAAAACCCTCTGCACCGGCGATAAACAGCACAGGACAGGTAATGGCCCGGATCAGCGCCTGGGCCTGCCCTTCGCTCATGCGCATGGGGGAAAGATCCCGCAAACGGGGATCGCTGCGCCAGTGCCAGCGCCCTGCCCGCGCTTCCAGTTGTCGCTCGCAGATGAGGCGTGCCGAATCCGGGCCAATGTCGGCCAACTTGCAGCGCGCCGCCACCGCTTCATCGATGGACGCAAAGCCCAGGGAGGCTCGCTCACGGGTGCGACTGCGATTCAGGATGGCGCGGCGCAGTTGCTCCGGCACCGCCTCGTCGGGTTGGCTCAGAGGCCCGAGCCCCTCCAGCAGGATGAGTCGCTCCACCTGCTCGGGAAAGACCCCGGCATAGGCGGAAGCGATCAAGGCCCCGAGGGAGTGGCCAAGCAGCGTGAATGCCGTCCAGCCCGCCGCTTGGGCGATCTGATAGAGATCATCCAGCCAGTCGACGAAGACATAGGGCGTGCTCTTGTGATCCGAGTGACCGTGCCCCGGCAGATCGATGCAGACCAGCTGAAAGTGGGTCAGATAGGGAGCAAGGGGCACAAAGCTCGCACTGTTGTCGAGCCAGCCGTGCAGCGCAACCAGCAAGGGTTTGCTGGTCTGCTCACCCGGCACTGGCTGACTCTCAAGCAAGGCCACCCGACGGCCATCGGCCAGGGTCAGGAAGCGCTCCTGCAGCATGGTCTTCACTCCCGGTCCTAGCGGCGCAGCGGCCGTCTCGGCCAGTAGGGATCATAGAAGGGGTCGTAGAAGTAGGGATCCACATAGCGAACCTCTACCTCCTTTACCGGCGGCCACAGCTTGCTGCCCGTCACCTTGAGCACCGAGAAGCGGTATTTGTGCTCGCCTATCTGGCTGTCGAGCGGCTTGTCGATGGTGCCGAGCACCGTCAGGCTGCGCCCCTTGGCATAGAGGGTCGGGTCGACAAAACCCTGCATGATGGCCAGAAAACGGCCCGGACTCTGTTCGGTCTGCTCCGGCACCCCGTTGGACTTGAGCGGCAGATAGACCACCTCGATGATGCTCTGATCCGCCTTGTTGTGTACCGCCGAGATGACCCCGCTCCAGCGGGCCGGTTTGCCCTCCAACCCGGCAAGGGCCGGCTGGTAGGCCACCAGCTGGTTGGCGGGCTCATAGGCCAGCTCTTTCGGGACCGAGCTGCAGGCACCGAGCAAGAGCCCTGCGGCCCCGATCACCATTGCACGCTTCAACATGTCACGCTCCTCTGGCCGGATGAAACCGGCTGTCAACCACCCGCAATGGGGCATGTTCCCATCGGCGTGAGCGACATGCCTGCCACTCCCGCCCTTATTCGCGACCCGGCAGCTTCTTCCAGGTCACCTTGTCACGCAAATAGACCGGGGTCGCCCGCTCCACCGCCACCGCCTCACCAGCCAGCCAGGCGCTGCGCGCCAGCGGCAGCATGTCTTCTGCCGCCGGGAAACGTACCTGACTCGCTACCAGCTCGTCGGCCAGTGTAGACAGCGCATCACCATAGGTCTCAAAGCCGGTACCCACCCGGGTGAAGCGGCCTGGCTGCTTGCCACGCGCCTCCACCAGTGCGGCCGGGTCGCTCACCACCTCGTCGCCTACCAGCTGCATGCGGCCATCGACCAGCTCATAGCGGCCGAAATAGACCTCGTTCATCCGCGCATCGATGGCGGTCAGCACCTGTTCGGCACCATCCAGACGATGGGCACCTTGCGCCATGGCGGCCAGGGTGGAGATGCCGATCAGTGGCACGCCGGCCCCAAAGGCCAGGCCCTGCGCCACACCGATGCCGATGCGCACCCCGGTAAAGGAGCCGGGACCACGACCAAAAGCGATGGCATCGAGCTCATCCAAGGTTATCCCGGCGTCGTCCAACACAGCCTGAACCATGGGCAGGATCTTGCGGGTGTGATCCCGCGGCGCCTCCTCCCAGCGGGAGAACACCTGCTCCCCCACCAGCAAGGCGGCGGAGCAGGCTTCGGTGGCGGTATCAACGGCCAGGATCTTCAACTCGTTCATGCTTTCCAATCTCTATAAAATCAGTCAATTACATAATCTGCAAGCAGACGGTGCCAGCAGTTTTTCAAAATGTTGCAAGGCTTGGCGGCCGCGCCAGCGCAAACGCGATCACCGCCCGGCGAGCGCCTGCTGCTCGAAGAAATTTCCCAGCATCGCCAGCTCCCGGGTCCGTGGAATGGCGGGCAGACTCTTGATAAAGGTGGCGCCGTAGGGCTTGTTGACCATGCGGGGATCACAGATGACCAATACTCCGTGATCACCGCGGTCACGGATGAGCCGCCCTACCCCCTGTTTCAAGGCGATCACCGCCTTCGGCAGCTGGATATCGGCGAAGGGATCGCCGCCCCTGAGCTTGCAGTCATCCACTCGCGCTTTAAGCTGCGGATCATCGGGACTGGCAAACGGCAGCTTGTCGATGATAACACAGGAGAGCGCCGCTCCCCGCACGTCGATCCCCTCCCAGAAGCTGCTGGTCGCCACCAGCACGGCGCGGCCATTCTCAACGAACTCCTTGAGCAGCCGCTGCTTGTTGTCCTCTCCCTGCAACAGGACGGTACGGCCGATCTCCCGGCGCAGCACCTCGGCCACCTGGCGCATCACCTGATGGCTGGTACAGAGAAAGAAACAGCCCCCCGGCGTCTTGTTGATGAGCGGGATCATCAAATTGGCCAGCTGCTCGCCACGGCCAAAGGCATTGGGCTCAGGCAGAAAGCGCGGCACGCACAGCCGCGCCTGCTCGCTATAGTCGAACGGGCTGTCGAGAATAAGCTCGGCACTGCCGGCCAGTCCCAGCTCGGCTTTGAAGTGATCAAAGCGCATGTCTACCGTCAGGGTGGCCGAGGTAAACACCCAGGCGACCTCGGGGCGCAGCACCTCGGCGCCAAAGCGCTCGGCCACCGACAGCGGTGTGAGGTTGAGGGTAAAGTGCAGCCGCGAGCAGTCGTACCAGTAAGAGAAACCGGTCTGGTTGATGGCCAATACCTCTCCCAACCGAGTGCGCAGCTCACTGATCCGCTCGAAACAGTGATCCAGCTGCTCGCCGCGCCCGAGCGCCAGTTTCAACACCTCGTAACAGAGTCCGAGGGCATCGTTGAGGCGGGCCAGCGCCTGGCCCCAGAGCGGCTGGCGCAACATGTCACGGGTATTGCCGCGCCCACCGTCCACCCCGAAGGCAAGCCGCAGATCCTGGCTGGCAATGGCGAGCCGGTCGGCCGCCTTGCCGAGCTGGGCCATGTCGTGGGCCTCGGCCCGATAGGCGAGCTGGATATCTTGCGCCAGATCCAGAATGGTGCGGCTGCCCACCGATTTGCCGAAGTAGTTGGTGGCGATCTCGGGCAACTGGTGCGCTTCGTCAAACACGTAGACCTGCGCTTCGGGCACCAGCTCGCCAAATCCCGTGTCTTTCACCGCCATGTCGGCGAAGAAGAGGTGGTGGTTGATCACCACCACCTGGGCATCCATGGCACGGCGGCGAGCCACCACCAGATGGCAGTCGTCGTAATAGGGACAGTCGCGACCGAGGCAGTTTTCATTGGTGCTGGTGACGTGCGCGAGGATCTCGGCGTTCTCCTGCAGCCCCGGAATATCCCCCACGTCGCCGTTGTCGGTGGCGGTGGACCAGGACTTCACCTTGACCAGGTCATTGAGTACTTCCGGTTTTTGCAGGTGGGATTCGCTGAGCAGCCGGTTCATCCGCTCGATGCACAGATAGTTGCTGCGCCCCTTGAGCAGGGCCACCGGCGGGGTATAGGAGAGCGCCCCCGTGATGGTAGGGAGATCCCGGTAGAAAAGCTGCTCCTGCAGGTTCTTTGAGCCGGTGCTGATCACCACCCGTTTGCCGGATTCCAGCGCCGGCACCAGGTAGGCGTAAGTTTTGCCGGTGCCGGTGCCCGCCTCCACCAGCAAGCGACCATGCTCCTTGATGGCACGCGCCACCGCCTCGGCCATCTCCAGTTGCGGGGCACGGGCTTTGAAGCCGTCGATATGGCTGGCCAGAGGGCCGTCTGGCTTGAACAGGGTCTGGATGGTCAAAAGGGCGTCCCGCAGCAAAAGGGGGCATTATGCCAAAAGTGTGGCAAAAGCGGGACTGATTCTGCGCCTAGACGAAGAGATCGATCTGGTGATCGGGATCCGGTTTGTGATCATCCTCTTCAGGTGCTGGCTGATCACGCTTGGCCGATGGATAGGGCTGCTGGCGCTGCTGGGAGTCACCGTTGTCGGTGCTGGTCTTGCGCAGCTGATGCTTCTGGCTGATCTGGGTCACTTCCCGCTTGATGTCGTCACTGCTCGGGGCGGCCGGTGCCCGGGGCAGAATGGGGAATAACAGGTCCTGACTGGGCATGATGTCGCCTCCTCTGGCTCACCTTGTCTAGTTATCGACCAGAAAACCGTTTTCTCAACTTTAATCGACCAAATCACATTTTCAGGTTGCTTTTTCCGTCAAGGCAGGTAGTTTAAATCGGGCGTCAACTACGACATCTTATTTGTAAAGGATTGATTACATGCAGTTCACCAGCCTGAAGACTCACCACCATCATCATCCCGAATAGTCTTTCAGGAGGTTGACTGCTGGAAGACACTTAACTGGTGACTTCCAAAAGGACCGCAAGATTCATAAGCCCTCGGAAGCACTGACTTCCGAGGGCTTTTTCGTTTTTGACTAGAAGGAAATCGAGCAATGGAAACACAACGTCTGCGCATCGCCATGCAAAAATCCGGTCGCCTGAGCCAAGACTCCCAGGCCCTGTTCAAGAGCTGCGGCCTCAAGATCAACCTGCGCGAACAGCGCCTCATCGCCCATGTCGAGAACATGCCCATCGACATCCTGCGGGTCCGTGATGACGACATCCCGGGGCTGGTGATGGAAGGGGTGGTCGACCTTGGCATCATCGGCGAGAACGTGCTGGAAGAGGTGCAGCTCATCCGCGCTTCCCAGGGCCAGCCCTTTGCGGTCAAGACCCTCAAGCAGCTCGACTTCGGCGGCTGCCGCCTCTCCCTGGCGGTACCGGACGACGTCACCTACACCGGGCCACAGAGCCTCGCCGGCAAGCGCATCGCCACCTCCTACCCGGGGCTGCTCAAGCGCTTCTTCGACGAAAAAGGGCTCGGTTTCAAGAGCGTGATGCTGGGCGGCTCGGTAGAAGTAGCACCCCGCGCGGGCCTGGCCGATGCCATCTGCGATCTGGTCTCCACCGGCGCGACTCTTGAGGCCAACGGCCTCAAAGAGGTGGAAGTGATCTACCGCTCCAAGGCGGTACTGGTACAGGCGCCCAACCCCTTGTCCGATGCCAAGCAGAAGATCATCGACACCCTGCTGCCCCGCATTCAGGGGATGCAGCAGGCGCGCGAGAGCAAGTACATCATGCTGCACGCGCCCAAGGACAAGCTCGATGCCATCACCGATTTGCTGCCGGGCGCCGAACGTCCCACCATCATGCAGCTGGCGGGCGAGACCAACCAGGTGGCGCTGCACGTCGTCTCCAGCGAGACCCTGTTCTGGGAGACCATGGAACAGCTCAAGGCGCTGGGTGCCAGCTCCATTCTGGTGCTGCCCATCGAAAAAATGATGGAATAAGGAAGGGACATCATGCAGACCCTGATCTGGAAGACCCTCTCCCCCGCCCAGCAGGCCGACGTGCTGACCAGGCCGGCCCTGAGTGACGAAGCCGACATCGGCGCCGTGGTACGGGAGATCATCGCTGCGGTGCGCAGCCGGGGCGACGAGGCCCTGCGCGAGCTGAGCCAGCGCTTCGAGCGCGCTCCGCGCCAGCAACTGCAAGTGAGCGATGCCGAAATCGAGGCTGCCTGCGAGCGCCTCGATGACGACATCAAGGGCGCCATCGAGGCGGCCATCGCCAACATTCGCACCTTCCACGCCGCCCAAGTGCAACCCGTGGTGCGGGTGGAGACTCAGCCCGGGGTGGTGTGCGAGCTCCGCACCCAGCCCATCAGCCGGGTCGGCCTCTACGTACCCGGGGGCAGCGCACCGCTCCCCTCCACCGTGATGATGCTGGCCATTCCGGCCCGCTTGGCCGGTTGCCGTGAAGTGCTGCTCTGCACCCCGTCCCCCGCCAGCGACGAGATCCTGTTCGCCGCCCGCGCCTGCGGGGTCGAGAAGGTGTTCGCCATCGGCGGCGCCCAGGCCATCGCCGCCATGGCCTATGGCACCGAGACCATTCCCAAAGTGGACAAGATCTTCGGCCCGGGCAACGCCTATGTGACCGAAGCAAAGGGCCAGGTGTCACGCGACTGGCGCGGCGCCGCCATCGATATGCCCGCCGGCCCCTCCGAGGTGCTGGTGATCGCCGACGAGAGCGCCAACCCCGCCTTCGTGGCGGCGGATCTGCTCTCCCAGGCCGAGCACGGCCCCGACAGCCAGGTAGTGCTGGTCACCACCTCGCCGCTGCTGGCCGACGCCATCAACGGCGAGATCAAACGCCAGCTGGCCAAGCTGACTCGGCGCGATATCGCCGCGCAGGCGCTCGGCAGCAGTCTGGTGATCCTCTGTGACGATCTGGCAGCAGCCTGCGCTATCTCCAACGCCTACGCACCGGAGCACCTGATCGTGCAGACCCGCGCTCCCCGTGATCTACTGGATCAGCTTGAGAATGCCGGCTCCATCTTCCTCGGGGCATGGACGCCGGAGTCGGTCGGCGATTACGCCAGCGGTACCAACCACACCCTGCCCACTTATGGCTATGCCCGCACCTGCTCGAGCCTGGGCCTCGCCGATTATCAGCGCCGCTACACGGTGCAGGAGCTGAGCGCCGAAGGTATTCGCGGCCTTGGCCCCATCGTCGAGCGCATCGCAGAGGCCGAAGGGCTCGATGGCCACAAGAATGCCGTCACCCTCAGGTTGAACGCCCTGGCCGCCGCGCCCCAACTAACAGCACAGCAGAAGGATTTGTCATGAGCATTGCCAACCTGGCGCGCCGCGTGGTGCGGGCCCTCACCCCCTATCAATCCGCTCGCCGCATCGGCGGCAAGGGCCACGTCTGGCTCAACGCCAACGAGGCGCCGCAGGCCTATCCCTTCACCATCGAGGGCAGCCGTCTCAACCGCTACCCCGAGTGCCAGCCGGCCGAGGTGGTGAACGGTTATGCCGCCTACGCCGGGGTCAATCCCGATCAGGTGCTGGTCAGCCGCGGTGCCGACGAGGCCATCGAGCTCTTGATCCGCACCTTCTGCGAAGCGGGTGAAGATCAGATCCTGATCTGCCCGCCCACTTACGGCATGTACGCAATCAGCGCCGAAACCTGTGGCGTCGGCATCGTCGAGCAGCCGCTGACCGCCAGCCGCCAGCCAGACTGGCCCGCCATTGCCGATCGCCTGTCCGACGTGAAACTGGTGTTCCTCTGCTCCCCCAACAACCCCACCGGGGATCTAGTGGGCCGCGACGGTCTCATCGCCCTGCTGGAAAAAGCCCGGGATCGCGCCATCGTGGTGGTAGACGAGGCCTATATCGAGTTCTGCCCAGAGGCATCCGTGGCAGACCTGCTGACCCGCTTCCCCAATCTGGTGGTGACCCGCACCCTCTCCAAGGCCTTTGCCCTGGCGGGGATCCGCTGCGGCTTTACTCTGGCCGGTCCCGAGGTGATCGCCATGCTGGCCAAGGTGATCGCTCCCTATCCCATCCCCGAGCCCATCGCCCAGATCGCGGCGCAGGCCCTCTCCCCCATGGGACTGGAACTGATGCAGGAGCGAGTGGTGGAGCTCAACAAGCAAAAAGCCGCCTTCAAGGCCGCGCTGGCAACCCTGCCCAGCGTGAAGGAAGTGTTCGAGGACAAGGGCAACTTCGTACTGGTGCGCTTTGTGGATGGCGCCGCCATCTTTGCCGCCATGAAGGCCGCCGGCATCATCTTGCGGGATTTCTCCAGCAAGCCGGGCCTGGACAACAGCATTCGCGTCACCATCGGCTATCAGGGCGAGATGGATGCCGTGCTGGCCGTATTGCGTGACCTGCCCTCTCCCTCTTTTTAAGACAAGGATGTAGCGATGAAGACCCCGTTTTTGTTTATCGACCGCGACGGCACCCTGATTGAAGAGCCGGTGACCGACAAGCAGGTGGACACCCTCGCCAAGCTTCGCTTCGAGCCCATGGTGATCCCGGTGCTGCGCGAATTACAGGCCGCCGGCTACGTGCTGGTGATGGTGACCAACCAGGACGGGCTGGGCACCGCCAGCCTGCCGCTGGAGAACTTCCAGCCCCCCCACGACCTGATGATGCACCTGTTCGAATCACAAGGGGTGAACTGGGAGCAGGTGCTGATCTGCCCGCACTTCCCCACCGATGGCTGCAGTTGCCGCAAACCCCACCTCGGGCTGGTGAAGGAGTATCTCGCCTCCGGTCGCATCGACTTTGCCAACTCCTTCGTGATTGGTGACAGACAGACCGATCTGCAGCTGGCCGACAACATGGGCATTCGCGGTATTCGCTACCACCCGCAGGATCACGACTGGCTCGCCATCCGTGATCAGCTGCTGTCCAAGGGGCGCGTGGCCGAGGTGGAGCGTTACACCAAGGAGACCCGCATTCAGGTTGCGGTGGACTTGGACAAGAGCGGCGGCAACCAGATCGCCACCGGCATCGGCTTCTTTGATCACATGCTGGATCAGATAGCGACTCACGCAGGTTTTCGGCTCAAGCTCAAAGTGAGCGGCGATCTGCACATCGACGATCACCACACGGTAGAAGACGTCGGACTGGCCCTGGGTCAGGCGCTGCGCCAGGCCCTTGGCAGCAAGCGCGGCATCGGACGCTTCGGCTTCGTGCTGGCGATGGACGAGGTGCAGGCGGTGATCGACGGTCGCCCCCGCCTGGTTGACGGCGCCAATGACAGCACCCAGGTCCCCTCGCTGACCGAGCTGGACGTGGCCACCGCGCTCGACTTGAGCGGCCGCCCCTACTTCGTGTTCGACTGCCCGAGCGGTTTTGGCCGCGACAGCGTGGGCGAGATGGCCACCGAGATGGTGCCCCACTTCTTCCGCTCCCTCTCGGACGCCATGGCCATCACCCTGCAGATGAAGGTGGGCAGCGGCAACACCCACCACCAGGTGGAGGCGCTGTTCAAGGGCTTTGGCCGCGCCCTGCGCCAGGCCATTCGGGTGGACGGGAGCGAGCTTCCCTCCAGCAAGGGAGTGCTGTGATGGATGTGAGCAAGCAGAAGCTGGTCATTATTGACACCGGCTGTGCCAATCTGGCCTCGGTGCGCATGGCATTCGAGCGTCTCGGCGTGCAGCCGCAGGTCTCCCGTGAGGCTGCCGACATCGAGCAGGCGGACAAGCTGATCCTGCCCGGCGTCGGCACCGCGGTGGCCGCCATGAAGAATCTCAACGAACGGGGGCTGGTGCCGCTCATTCGCGCCGCCAAGCAGCCGCTGCTGGGTTTTTGCCTCGGCATGCAGATGCTGGCGGAGGCGTCCGAAGAGAGCATGGCGGCCGATGGCAAAACCCATGCCTTGATCGATTGTCTTGGCATAGTACCGGGCAGGATCAAGCTGATGGAGGTGGGCAACTTGCGCCTGCCCCACATGGGCTGGAACCAGATTGAGCACGACGAGAGCCATCCTCTGCTCAAGGGGATCCCGAGCGGCAGCTACTTCTACTTCGTGCACTCCTATGCGCTGGAGGTGACCGAGGCAACGCTGGCGACCTGTGACTATGGCAAGCCTTTCACCGCGATCGTGGGCGGGGTTGCAGAGCACAGCAATTTCTTTGGCGCCCAATTTCACCCGGAGCGCTCCGGCGCGGCCGGTGCCCGCCTACTGCAAAACTTTTTGGAGCTGTAACAAGGATGATTATTCCAGCCATTGATCTGATTAACGGCCAAGTCGTGAGGCTCTATCAGGGCGACTACGGCCAGAAGACCGCCTACAGCGACAGCCCGCAGGCCCGTTTCGACGAATATGTTTCCCAGGGGGCGGTGCAACTGCACCTGGTGGACCTTGATGGTGCCAAGGATGCCAAGGCGCGCCAGCTCCCCCTCATCGCCCAGCTGCTGTCGGCCACCGAAGCGCCGGTGCAGGTGGGGGGCGGCGTGCGCAGCGAGCAGGATGTGGCAGACCTCTTGGCCGCCGGCGCCAGCCGGGTGGTGATCGGCTCCACCGCCGTCAAATCGCCGGATCTGGTGGCCAGCTGGATGGAAAAATATGGCCCCGAGCGCATCGTGCTGGCGCTGGACGTCAACATTGATGCCCAGGGCAATCGCCATATCGCGGTGGCCGGCTGGCAGGAGAACAGCGGGGTGACCATAGAAGCGCTGATCGAGCGCTTTCTGCCCGCCGGGCTCAAGCACGTGCTCTGCACCGACATCAGCCGTGACGGCACCCTCTCAGGCACCAACGTCGAGCTCTACCGGGATCTCTGCGTCCGTTATCCGAGCGTCGGTTTTCAGGCCTCCGGCGGCATTGGCGGCATCGAAGACATCGAGGCGCTCAAGGGTTCAGGGGTCAAGGGGATCATCCTCGGCCGCGCCCTGCTGGAGGGCAAGTTCTCGGTAGGGGATGCCATCGCCTGCTGGGGAAATGGCAGCCTGTAAGCAAGCCGCAGCGTCGCCATCAGGACGTCGATTGAGAGAGAGGCTCCCTGCCGGGCCGTCCGGCCGGAAGCCTCTTCATCAAGGGGTAAATCGAGGTAAGTCCTTATTACTTGGTAACAATTGACTCTATACTCGAATTCACTGAGACAACGTCACGGAGGACCTATGTTTACATCTCACTCCGCCACCATCCTGATTGTCGATGACTCACCCGAAAATCTGATGGTGCTGACCGACCTGCTCTCTCCCACCTATCGGGTGCTCGCCGCCCAGAGCGGGGAGAAGTGTCTGCGGATCGCCACTGGCAAGACAATCCCGGATCTCATCCTGCTGGATGTGATGATGCCTGGCATGGACGGCTATGAGGTGCTCAAACAGCTGCGTATTACCCCTGCCACCAGTCGCATTCCGGTGGTGCTGCTCACCGCCCTCGCCGACCCCCAGAGCGAGGAGTACGGCTTGTCGCTGGGAGCCGCCGACTACATTACCAAGCCCATCAAACCGGCCATCGTCCAGGCGCGGGTACGCACCCAGCTGGAGGCCAAACAGGCCCGCGACGGCCTGCAGCATCAGAACGCGGCGCTGGAGGCCGAGGTGGCACGCCGGATGACCGAGAACGACCTCATCCAGCAAGTCTCCATCCGGGCGCTCGCCCATCTGGCGGAGATCCGCGACCCCGAGACCGGCAATCACATCTTGCGCACCCAGGGCTATGTCAGGCAACTGGCCTGTGCGCTGGCCAGTCACCCCCGTTTTAGCGACACCCTGACCCCCCGCTACATCGATCTGCTCAGCCGCTCGGCGCCGCTGCACGACATCGGCAAGGTGGGCATTCCGGATCAGATCCTGCTCAAGCCGGACAAGCTGACCCCGGCGGAGTGGCAGATCATGCGCACCCACGCCAAGCTCGGCAGCGACGCCATCGAAGAGGCCGAACGGGACATCGAACAGCCGCTGGCGTTTCTCACCCTGGCCAAGGAGATAGCCCACTGGCACCACGAAAGATGGGATGGCAGCGGCTATCCCGATGGCCTGCAAGGGGACGCCATTCCGCTCTCGGCCCGCCTGATGGCACTGGCAGACGTATTCGATGCGCTCATCAATGTGCGGGTCTACAAGGCAGCCATGCCCTATGAGGAGGCCCGCGCCCTGATCCTCTCCGGCAGCGGCCAGCATTTCGACCCGGATGTGGTGACGGCGTTTGACAACCATTTCGAGCAGTTCGTCGCCATCGCCGAGCGCTACCAGGATGACAATGAGGCCAGACATGGCTGAGCAGCCCTCGTTGACCCGGGCCCATGTGCTCAATGTCGTGCTCACCTATGCCGCGGTGGCGAGCCTGTGGATCCTGCTCTCCGACAAGGCGGTGGAGTGGCTGTTCAGCACCCCGGCCCAGTTCGCGCTGGCCAGCACCATCAAGGGGTGGCTGTTCATCCTCATCACCGCCACCATGCTCTATACCATGCTGCGCCGGCGCATCGACCAGCCGACGGTGACCACCACCCCTTCCCGGCGCCAGCTGCTGCCGTTCGTGCTGCTCAACAGCCTGATCCTGGCCCTGACCGCCATGGCCATCGCCCAGAACATCAACCTGACCCAGGACAAAGAGGCCGCCCGGCTCGAGACCATTGCCGATCTCAAGAGCAAGCGCATCACCGAATGGCTCAGCGCCCGGGAATTTGACGCCCACATCCTGTTTGAAAACCCGCTATATGCCGCGCTCTATCGCGAAGCCCAGGCCACCCGGGCCGGTCATGCCAACCTGATGACCAAATTGGACGAATTTATCTCCATTCGCCGCTTCAGTGCTGCCAGCGTGCTCTCGCCAGAGGGCAACCTGCTGTGGCACACCCCGGATGCCAGCGGCCTGAGCGCCCAGTTGCGCGCGGCGTTGAAGGACGCAAAAAGCGGCAGCATCACCCGGGTCGGCCCCTATCTGGACGAACAGGGTCAATCCCGCCTCGACTTTATCGCCCCGCTCCCCATGGCGGGCGACAAGTCGCCTTTCATCGTGCTGCAGATAAGCCGCAGTGACTGGCTCAACAACATTCTCAAATCCTGGCCGGTGCCGGACAGCAGCGGGGAGGCCCTGCTGTTTCGCCGCAGCGGCGATCAGATCCAGTTTCTCAACGATGTGCGCTATCGCCCCGGTTCGGCTCTCACCCTGCATTTGCCTGTCAGCAGCAAGGAGTTGCTGGCAGTCCAGTTCCTGCAGCAGAGTCGCAATGAAGAGGGCAAGGCGCTCTTCTTTGGCAAGGATTACCGCAACACGCCGGTATTTGGCGCCGTACAGCCGGTCATGGGCACCGACTGGTATCTGCTGGCCAAGATAGACAAAGCCGAACTCACCCGGGCGGAGCTCAAAGAGAGCATCTGGATCGGGCTCATTGGCCTGCTGGTGCTGCTTATCGCCAACACCGGCATCGTGCTGCTGCGCCAGCACACCCGGTTGCAGATGGCCGAGCAGGTTCGCCAGTCCCAGGCCGGCCGCCTGCAGGCGCTGCAGTTGCTCTCCGCCATCGCCGACAGCTCGGAAGATGCCATCTTCGCCAAGGACAGAGAGGGCAAATACATCCTGTTCAACCGCGCCGCCAGCCAGTTCGTCGGCAAATCGGCCAGCGAGATGCTGGGTCAGGACGACATGGCCATCTTTCCCCCCGATCAGGCCCGCATGCTGATGGCGCTGGGTGAACAGGTGATCGCCAACAACCGGGTACAGACCCAGGAGGAGTACCTGACCCTGCCAGGCGGCGAGCGGGTGTTTCTCGCCACCAAGGGGCCGCTGCAGGACAGCGACGGCCAGGTGATAGGCATCTTCGGCATCTCTCGCGACATCACGGATTTCAAGCGGGCCGAAGCGGGCCTGCGCGAGCGGGAGGGGCTGTTTCGCGCCCTGGTGGAACAGTCACTGGCCGGCATCTACATCATCCAGCAGGGCCAGCTCTGTTACATCAACCCAGGATTTGCCCGCCTGTTCGGCTACGCCTCGACCGCAACCCTGCTCAAAATTGGCACCCTGCATGCCCTCGCCAGTCCGAAAGACAGCGCCAGGGTGGCTGAGCAGCTGCAGCGCTGCGAACAGGAAGACAGCGAGATCCACACCCGCTTCACCGCCCTGCACCACGACCACCAGAACATCGAGATGGAGCTCTATGGGCGCCGCGTCGACTATCGCGGCCAGCCTGCCGTGCTTGGCCTGCTGCTGGATGTCACCGAGCGCGAACAGGTCGAGCAGGCCCTGACCCGTCAAGCCAGCGAGCTTCGCCAGCAAAACAATGAACTGGAGCGGTTCAACAAGGTGATGGTGGACCGGGAGCTGGCCATGCTGGCCCTCAAGCACAAGATCAACGAGCTGTCACTTCAGCTCGGGCAACAGCCCCCCTATCCGCAGGCCCCCACCCCGCCGGAGGAGTCCCTATGACGCGCTGGTCTTCACTGTGGCACCCTCGCCAACCCAGACAGCGCTGGGGAGTCTGCCTGCTGGCCGTGCTGCTGCCCGTACTGATGCTGCAGATCCGGGTCCAGCTGCCCATCGCCTTTGGCGAGCGGCCGCTGCTGGTGCTGTTCATGCTGCCCATCACCGTCTGCGCGCTGCTCGGCGGCCTGCTGCCCGGCCTGCTCTGTACCCTGGTGAGCGGTCTGCTCACTACCTACTTTCTGCTCGCCCCGCTTCATGAGCTGCGCATCGGCGCCGGGCAGGATCTGGTGCAGTGGGGCATTCTGATCGCCAACGGCGTTCTCATCAGCCTGCTCAGCGCAGCCGTGCACCGCTCCCGCGCCCGGGAAACCCAGCGCTGGCAGGAGCTCAGCAGCATCCAGTCCCGCCTGCAACAAAGCGAGACCCGCTTCCAGGCTACCTTCGAGCAGGCCGCAGTCGGCATCGCCCTGGTCTCCCCGGATGGCAAGTGGCTGCGGGTCAATCGGCGGTTGTGCGACATGCTGGGCTACCAGGCCGACGAGCTGATGGGCATGACCTTCCAGCAGATCACCCACCCGGATGATCTCTTCATCGATCAGACCTACGTGGCCCAGATGCTGGCAGACGAACGTCAGCACTACACCCTGGAGAAGCGTTATCTGCGCAAGGGCGGCGAGGTACTCTGGATCACCCTGACGGTGGCGCTGGTCAAGGATCTCAAGGGAAAACCGGATTATTTCATCTCGGTCATCGAGGATCACCAGCAGCGCAAGGAGACCGAAGAGGCGCTGCGCCGCAACGAGGGGATCCTGCGCGAATCCCAGCACCTGGCCAAGATTGGCAACTGGCGCTGGAACATCGCCGATGACAGCCACTTCTGGTCGCCGGAGATCTACCGCATCTATGGCCGCGATCCTTCCCTGCCCCCCGCCATCTACCCCGAGGTGAGGAAGTACTTCACCCAGGATGGCTGGCGCGCCATCGCACAGTCGGTCGAGCGTTGTCTGCAGGATGGCCTGCCCTACGAGTGCGATGCCGAAGTGATCCACGAGCAGGGTGAACCCATCTGGATCATCGCCCGCGGCGCCGCCCTGCGCGCCAACGACGGCACCATCGTCGAGCTGTATGGCACGGTGCAGGACATTACCGAACGCAAGCTGGCCGAGCAGCAACTGCTGCACAACCAGCAAGTGGCCCTCGATACCCAGCGCCGCGCCAGGCTGGCGGCGCTCAACCTGATGGACGACGCCATCAGCGCCCGCATCCGCGCCGAAACCACCAGCAGTGCCCTGCGCGAGAGCGAGCAGCGGTTGCTGATGGCCCAGGAGGGAGCCCACGTCGGGATCTGGGAGTGGAACATGCAGGGCGGCCGGCTCTTCTTCTCCCCCGAATGCGCCCGCCTCTATGGTCGCAGCGCCGAACAGCTCAGCGAGTTCAAGCAGTGGCACAGCTGCCTGCACCCGGACGACAAGCCCCGCCTCGACAAGTTGCTGGCCGAGCTGCCGGCAAGCGGCAAACCCATCGAAATTGAATTTCGCATCCTCTTGCCAAACGGCGACGTGCGCTGGCTCAGCAGCAAGGGCAGCATCTATCGGGATGCCCAGCAGCGCCCGCTGCGCCTGCTCGGCATCCACCTCGACATCACCGAGCGCAAGCAGGCCGAGCAGCAGTTGCGCCAGCTTTCGCTCGCGCTGGAGCAGAGCCCGGATGGCGTCTTCATCACAGATACCCAGGCCCGCATCGAATATGTCAACGTCGCCTTCCTGGCCGCCAGCGGCTACCAGCAGAGCGAGGTGATAGGGCAGACCCCTTCCCTGCTGCGCTCAGGCCTCACCCCCAAGGCCACCTACATCGCCCTGTGGGATGCCATCAAGCGCGGCCAGCGCTGGCACGGCGAGTTCATCAACCGGCGCAAGGACGGCTCTCACTATCAGGTGCTCGCCACCGTCTCCCCCATTCGCCAGGAGAACGGGGCCGTCACCCACTACGTGACAGTGCAGGCTGACATCACCGAGAAGAAGCAGCTCGGCGAGGAGCTCGATCAGTACCGCTACCACCTGGAGGAGATGGTCAACGAGCGCACCCTGCAGCTGGCTCAGGCCCATCAACGGGCGGAGAGTGCCAACCGCGCCAAGAGTGCCTTCCTGGCCAACATGAGCCACGAGATCCGCACCCCGATGAACGCCATTTTGGGGCTCACCTACCTGCTCAAGCGCGACACGTCGGATCACACCCAACAGGATCGACTGGAGAAGATAGACAACGCCGCCCAGCACCTGCTCACCATCATCAACGACATCCTGGATCTCTCCAAGATCGACGCAGGCAAGATGGCGCTGGAGCAGAGCGACTTCTCCCTTACCGCCATGCTGGACAACGTCAGCGCCCTGATGAGCGAGCAGGCGCGCGCCAAGGGGCTCACCATCATAGTCGACATCGGCGATACCCCGGCCTGGGTGCACGGCGACATCACCCGCCTGCGTCAGGCGCTGCTCAACTACGCGGCCAACGCCATCAAATTCACCGAACAGGGCTCGGTCACCCTGCGAGTCAGGGTGGATCACCCGCTTGCCGGCGGCTATCTGCTGCGCTTCGAGGTGGAGGATACCGGCATCGGCATCAGCCCGGAGCAGAGCGAGAAGCTGTTCCAGGCTTTCGAGCAGGCGGATGTCTCCACCACCCGCAAATACGGCGGCACCGGCCTTGGGCTGGCCATCACCAGCCGGCTTGCCACCCTGATGGGCGGGGAGGTCGGGGTCACCAGCACCCTTGGCAAAGGCAGCTGTTTCTGGTTTACCGCACGCCTCGCGGTGGGTCAGGGTGAACCGCAGCAACCGGCAGCGCTCGAGCAGACGGTGCAGCAGGCCCTCTTCTTTGCCAACCACGCCAGGGTACTGCTGGTGGAGGACAACGCCATCAACCGCGAGGTGGTGCTGGAGCTGCTCAACAACAGCGGCCTCGTCATCGAGACGGCGGTCAATGGCCAGGAGGCGCTGGAGCGCGTCAGCCAGCATGCGTTCGATCTCATCCTGATGGACATACAGATGCCGCTGATGGATGGCTACAGCGCCACTCGTGCCATCCGTGCCCTGCCGGGCTGGGAGCAGGTCCCCATTCTGGCGCTGACCGCCAGTGCCTTCGAAGAGGACAGAAAGGCCTGCGAATCCGCCGGCATGAACGACTTCATCGCCAAACCGGTGACCCCCGCCAAGCTGTTCGAGGCGCTGCAGCAGTGGCTGCCCCACAGCACAGCCGCTGCCCCCAAATACCAGCGGCGAACGACCGACCTGCTAACTGGCCCCCTCACCCGCCTGCAAAATCTGCCCGGGCTGGATCTGCAACAGGGGCTGGCGGCGCTGCAGGGCAACCAGAGCAAATACGTGGCCCTGCTGCGCCACTTCGCCAGCGAGCACAGTCAGGACATGCAGCAGCTGGAGAGCCATCTGCATGCCGGCGACAGGCCAGCCGCCAGCCGGTTGATCCACACCCTGCGCGGGGTGGCCAGCACCCTTGGGCTGGTTGAACTTGCCGCCCAGAGCCAACAACTGGAGCAGGATCTGGCCAACAACAGCCAGACCCTGGCCGAGCGGATGGCACCGATCGATCGCCTCCTCAGCGAACTGCCGGGTCTGCTGGGGGAAGAAGAACCCAGCCCCGCCGCGAACGCCGCGCCGCTTGGCAGCCACTGGCAGCAACAGCTGCTGCGCCAGATTGAGGAGTTGCTGGTGCAGAGCGACACCGCCGTGATCCCGCTGTTTGAGCAGTACGCGGCCCCCCTGCTGCTCGCCTTGGGGACGCCAGGCGAGATCCTGGCTCGCCAGCTGAAAGTGTTTGATTTTGATGGTGCCCTGCTCACCCTTCGTGAGCTGCTGGCAGCAGATGGCTCTCAGCCAGGCTTGAGCGGCCAGGCGCCGGCTGGCACCAGACGGCATCAGGGCGCGAGCAAGCTGGATAAAGGGTTGAATCACTGAATAAAGTCGTGCATATAGTGGTACTCCCCCGAGTGAAGACGCCGCCCGTTTCGGGTCTCTTTTTCCCGCTCAGGAATCCGCTGTTAAAGCATGCAGGCCACCTTTTTCACTCGCCGCCGGGCCCTCGGGCCCGTTGGCAACAACGTTAGTTTTAACAGTGCTTTACATGGAGCAACGAGCATGTTGTCAAAGCGTATTATCCCCTGCCTCGACGTCAAAGATGGCGTGGTGGTCAAGGGAGTGCAGTTTCGTAATCACGAGGTGATGGGCGGCATCGTCGAGCTCGCCCGCCGCTACGCCAGCGAAGGGGCCGACGAGCTGGTGTTCTACGACATCACCGCCTCGAGCGATGAGCGGGTGGTGGACAAGAGCTGGGTAAGCCGGGTGGCCGAGGTCATCGACATCCCCTTCTGCGTCGCCGGCGGCATCAAAAGCGTGGAGGATGCCCGTCAGATCCTGGAATTCGGGGCCGACAAGGTCTCCATCAACTCACCGGCGCTGGCCGATCCCACCCTCATCACCCGACTGGCCGAGCGCTTCGGCGTGCAGTGCGTGGTGGTGGGCATCGACTCCTATTTTGATGCGCAGAGCGGTCACTATCAGGTCAAACAGTTTACCGGCGACGAGAGCCGCACCCGCACCACCGCCTGGCATACCCGGGATTGGGTGCAGGAGGCGCAAAAACGTGGCGCCGGTGAAATCGTGCTGAACGTGATGAACCAGGACGGCATGCGCCAGGGCTATGATCTCGAGCAACTCAAGCTGGTGCGGGCCGTCTGCAAGGTGCCGCTCATCGCCTCCGGCGGCGCCGGTGCCATGGAGCACTTTCGCGATGCCTTCACCCTTGCCGACGTGGACGGAGCGCTCGCCGCCTCCGTGTTCCACAAAGGCCTTATCCCCATTCCCGAACTGAAACGCTGGCTGAAAACCGAAGGAGTCGCCATCCGTGAATAATCAAGCAGTAAACAACGAGCAGTCGCTCGCCGAACGCCTGGACTGGGCGAAATGTGACGGCATGATCCCCGCCATCGTCCAGCATGCCGCCAGCGGCGAAGTGCTGATGCAGGGTTTTATGACCCGGGAAGCACTGGCAAAGACCCAGGCCAGCGGCCAGGTCACCTTATTCAGTCGCAGCAAGCAGCGCCTCTGGACCAAGGGGGAGAGCTCGGGCCATGTGCTCCAGCTGGTCGCCATCACCACCGACTGTGATCAGGACTCCCTGCTGATCGCCGCCAACCCCGTCGGCCCCACCTGCCATCTGGGCAACCCCTCCTGCTTCGACGGCCACCCCGTGCCGCCGCTTGGCTTCCTGGCCGAGCTCGAGCAGATCCTGGCAGCACGCAAAGGCGCGGATCCGGCCACCAGCTACACCGCCAGCCTCTATGCCAAGGGCACCAAGCGCATTGCCCAGAAGGTGGGTGAAGAAGGTGTCGAAGTGGCACTGGCCGCCATGGCCAAGGATCGGGAGGAGCTCATCAACGAATCCGCTGACCTGCTCTACCACCTGACGGTGCTGCTGCAAAACGAAGGGCTGGCATTGAAGGATGTGGTGCAGCGGCTGTATGAGCGCCACAACAAATAATCGTTGAACTCATATCGACAAAACGGGCCATCAGGCCCGTTTTGTTTTACGGCTGTCGCAACCTCAACTGCCCAGCTGCTGGCGCAGCATAAATTTCTGCACCTTGCCGGTGGAGGTTTTCGGCAGCGGGGTGAAGATGACGCGCTTGGGGGCCTTGAAGTGGGCCATCTGCTCGCGGCAAAACGCAATCAACTCGGCCTGGGTGAGTTCGCGCCCCTCCTTGAGCTTGACGAAGGCGCAGGGCACCTCCCCCCACTTCTCATCCGGCATGGCTATCACCGCCACCTCGTCCACATCGGGATGGCGATAGAGCACGTCCTCCACCTCCAGACTGGAGATGTTCTCCCCGCCGGAGATGATGATGTCCTTGGATCTGTCCTTGATCTCCACATAACCGTCCGGGTGCCATACCGCCAGATCGCCGCTGCGAAACCACCCCTCCGCCATCGCCTCGGCGCTGGCGGAAGGGTTCTTGAGATAGCCCTTCATCACCACATTGCCGCGCAGCACGATTTCGCCCATGGTCTTGCCATCCCGGGGGACCGACTCGCCGCTGACCGGGTTGATGACCCGCATCTCTCCCTGCAGCGGTGAGGCCACCCCCTGGCGTGCTTTCAGACGCGACAGCGTGGTGGCATCCTGCCCTTGCCAGCTTCTTTGCGGTTCGCACAGCACGCAGGGGCCATAGGTTTCGGTGAGGCCGTAGACGTGGGTCACGGCGATCCCCATCGCCTCCATGCCGGCGATCACGGTGGCGGGTGGCGCCGCCCCTGCCGTCATCGCCTTGATGGGGTGATCGAGCCCGCGTTTGAGGGCCGGATCGGCGTTGTTGAGCATGTTGAGCACGATGGGGGCAGCGCAAAAATGGGTCACCTTGTGCTCGTGCAGCGCCTCATAGATGGCCACCGCCTGCACATGGCGCAGGCAGACGCTGACCCCGGCCGTCGCTGCCAGGGTCCAGGGGAAGCACCAGCCGTTGCAGTGAAACATTGGCAGGGTCCAGAGATAAACGCTGTGCTTGGGCAGCTCCCAGGAGAGCACGTTGTTGACCGCATTGAGGTGGGCGCCGCGATGGTGATAGACCACCCCCTTGGGGTTGCCGGTGGTGCCGGAGGTGTAGTTCAGGGAAATCGCCTGCCACTCATCTTGCGGCAGCCAGCCGGGCTCATCCCCATTCCCCTCTGCAAGAAACGCCTCATAGTCGAGGTCACTGACCAGCTCCCCCTCTCGGTAGAGGGGATCGTCGATGGCGATGAACAGCGGCGAGTGTTCAATCAATGTCAGCGCCTTGCGCACCACGGCGCCGAATTCCCGGTCTACCAGCACCACCTTGCTCTGGGCATGCTGGAAGATAAAGGCCATCGACTCGGCATCGAGCCGGGTGTTGATGGTGTTGAGCACGGCGCCGCTCATGGGCACCCCGAAGTGGGCCTCGAACATGGCCGGGGTATTGGGAGCAACGATGGAGACGGTATCCCCCTCGCCGATGCCGCGGCGGCGAAGGGCCGAGGCCAGCTGGCGACAACGTCGCTCGGTCTGGGCCCAGCTCTGGCGCAGGGGGCCGTGGATCAGCGCCGGATAGTCGGGGTAGACCCGGGCGGCCCGTCCCAGAAAGCTGATGGGGGTCAGCGCCTGGTAATTGGCGGGATTTTTTTCCAGATCGCGCTGATAGATGTTCTGCTCTGTCATCGGGTTCCTTCCTCGCAGGTAGCAAAAGCGGTGCGCTCCCGGGAGCGCCGGCAACCACCCTCTGGCGTCCTGCCAGAGGGTGCTCGTATCGGGGATCACAGCCTAGCGCGAGGTGATGGTCGCAGGTATTAGCAAAACGTCTTAGAGGCGCCGTGCTGGCGCCGCTAGTCTGACCAAGCTGCATGCTGATGCCTGTTTTTTCAGCGACAAATGTCGATGGCCAATATCCTCGGCATAAAACCCGGCAAATAATGAATATGCTGATGCTTGCATGCGAGCTGGCCATAGCTGGTTGCAGGATTACCGATATCGATATATTTACAAACATCGCCAGCTGGATATTTATGGCATAAGCAAGCGCATCGGCTTATTGCCAATAAATTAATGGCAAATCACTCATTAAATATATTTTGTGACGGCTTCCATAAAGCAGGCCCGCAGTGCTGTTCATGCTTCCCCTCGGCGGGTTATGGTTTCTTGGTGAAACAATCTACCGGATGTTCAATATCAGGCCAGATTTCTCGCCATACGATGCGCCATAACCAGTGAGTTTGCGCACTCCCGCTGCATGACGAAGGAACCCTATCGACCCGATATTCCGCCGAGCCCGAACCTGCTTTATCGAGGAGCATTTTATGTGTGCCGAGCCGAATACCCAGACCCGCAGACAATTTCCCACCGCGTTTACCATTTTGTTTTTGATCATGTTGTTGGCCATCGGGCTGACCTGGATAATTCCGGCGGGCGCCTATGCCAAGCTCTCTTATAATGCCGCCAGCCATATGCTGACCATCAATACGCCCCAAGGGGAAACCCGGCGAGTGCCCGCCACTCAGGATGAGCTGACCAGACTCGACATCAATATCGGGGTGGAGCAGTTCGTCAACGGCACCATCCGCAAGCCCATCGCCATCCCCGGCACCTATGAGCGGCTGGCCCAGGCGCCGAAGGGGCTCTCCGACGTGGCGGTGAGCATGGTCAAGGGCACCATAGAGGGGGCCGACATCATCGTCTTCATCCTGGTGCTGGGGGGACTTATCGGCGTCATCAACAAGACGGGGGCCTTCAACGCCGGGCTGGTGGCGCTGTCGCGCAAGACCCGCGGCAACGAGTTCCTGTTTGTGGCGCTGGTCTGCTTTGTGATGGCGCTGGGGGGCACCACCTGCGGACTGGAGGAAGAGGCCGTCGCCTTCTATCCCATCCTGGTGCCCATTTTTCTGGCGCTCGGCTATGACGCCATCGTCTGCGTGGGGGCCATCTTCCTTGCCGCCTCCATGGGTACCACCTTCTCCACCATCAATCCCTTCTCGGTGGTGATCGCCTCCAACGCCGCCGGCATCCCCTTTACCGAGGGGCTGAGCTTTCGCGCCGTCGGCTGTCTGGTAGGCACCCTGGTGGTGATCGGTTATCTCTACTGGTACTGCAAGAAGATCAAGGCCAACCCGGCCTTCTCCTACACCTATGAGGACAGAGAGAGCTTTCGGGCCCGCTTTCTGAAAGAGGGCTCCCTCGACAAAGGGGTCCCCTTCACCCTGCGCCGCAAGATCATCCTGACCCTGTTCATCCTCGCCTTCCCCCTGATGGTGTGGGGCGTCTCCATGGCTGGCTGGTGGTTCCCGCAGATGGCGGCCTCCTTCCTTGCCGTCGCCATCGTCATCATCTTCATCTCCGGGCTCAAGGAGAAAGAGGCTGTCGAGGCTTTCACCCAGGGCGCGTCCGAGCTGGTGGCGGTGTCGCTCATCATCGGGCTGGCGCGGGGGGTCAACCTGGTGCTGGATCAGGGGATGATCTCGGACACCATCCTGGCCTATGCCTCCAGTCTGGTGGCCGGCATGCACGGCGCCGTGTTTGCGGTGGCCCAGATGCTGGTGTTCACCCTGCTGGGGCTGGTGGTGCCCTCCTCCTCGGGGCTGGCGGTGCTCTCCATGCCCATCATGGCGCCGCTGGCGGATACCGTGATGATCCCGCGCTACATAGTGGTGTCGGCCTACAACTGGGGGCAATACGCCATGCTGTTCCTGGCCCCCACCGGGCTGGTGCTGGTCACCCTGCAGATGCTCGGCATCCAGTTCAACCAGTGGGTCAGGTTCGTGCTGCCCATGGTGGGCTTCGTGCTGGGCTTCGGCGCCCTGATGCTGGTGGCGCAGGTGATGATGATCTAGGGCACATGGCCCCCGCCTAGGCGGGGGTCATGCCTTATCCAGGGCCAGATCCGGGGGAACTAGTGGCGCACCCTGTGCTGCTGGCGAAAACAGAAGAGCTTGAGGCTGATGTCGGCAAGGTCGGCGGGCAGCTCCTGCGCCGTCTCACAGAGGGGTTGATAGAGGGAGTCCAGCAGCCGCTGGGCTTGTTCCCGGGTGATGATGCCGGCCTGCACGGCCGGTTGTATCCATCTTGGCAGCATCGACATATGAACCCCCTTGCTGACCGGATGACCGCAGCCGAACTGGCCTGGCTGCGGGTGGCGCCTGCCGGCTCACATTGCTGCTGGCCGCCAGAGACGCTCGATTGATCCTCTCTGCCAACAGAGCAAGCATAATGCTTGCCGTGATCTGTTATCGGCCGCCAGCCATCCTGGCAACAGTGATTTATCAAGCGGTTGGCGCGCCTTGACTGGCCCTTGTTGACGACTAGGCCCCCCTTGTTTGCCACTGCGCCAGCCGGCGGCGGCAGAAGCTTGGCGCAAAATGGGAAAATAGGTCCAGCTGAATCGCAAAATGCCACTCGCAGATCGCTTTTGCTGCCTTTCCCCCACCTTTGTCGCCAAAGCCCGACACCTTTTTGACGAGGCACTTTTCGGTGCAGTCAGGGGCTGTCGTGCCCGCACCGGCTTTGCCTTGTGCCTCCTTGCCCTTGTGCCAAGATGACCGCAAGCAAGAGACGCATCCCGTGATGCATTTGAGGAGAAGAGAAAATGAACAAATCCATGTTGGCAGGAGTCGGGATCGGTGTGGCCTCTGCGCTGGCCTTGTCAGCCGCCGCCAGCGGATCCCTGTTTTCATCACAGCCTCAGTTCGCCGAAGTGCTGGCCAGCAAAGCGGTGACCGAGACCATCAAGACCCCCCGTCAGGAGTGTCGCAACGTCAGCGTGACCCACCGCAAGCCGGTGCAGGACGAGCACAAGATCCTGGGTACCGTGGTCGGCGCGGCGCTGGGCGGGGTGCTTGGCAACCAGTTTGGTGGCGGCAACGGCAAGAAGGTGGCGACTGCTGCGGGCGCCGTGGCCGGTGGCTATGCCGGCAACCAGGTGCAGGGCAACATGCAGGCCGGTGATACCTATACCACCACCGAGCAGCGCTGCAAGACGGTGCAGGAGAGCAGCACCCGTACCCTGGGCTATGACGTCACCTACCGCCTCGCCGGTCAGGAAGGGGTGATCCGCATGAACAAGGCCCCCGGCGCCACCATCCCGGTCAAGGATGGCAAGCTGGTGATTGACGCCCCCCAGAGCGGCAGCTGATCCCGTCGGCGTGTCCCGCTCAGAGGCCCATCCTGGTGATGGGCCTCGCTGTTTTCGGCGCTCTTGGCCGACAACAGAAACAACAGAAAGGGGCCCGCAGGCCCCTTTCTTATTGCTCAATCATCCTCAGTGGCGACCGAAGGGCCACCAGGACTTGTCGTTGTCCAGAATGTCGACCCGGGTCTCCTGCAGGTTACCCGGCTGACCACCTTGCAATGCAGCCAGACTCATCTTGAACTGCTCGGTGGGCTCGACAAACCAGTCATCGATGATCAGCACCTTGACCGACTTGCTGCCCCCCTCGCCCGCGGCCCAGCTCACCGACTGACCAAACCAGGGCAGGAAATCCAGTCCCCAGCGCGCCGTGACCCCGTCAAGGGCCACCCGGGCCCGGGCTGGCTTGCTGAGATCGCCGCTTCGCACCAGCGGGATCTCGGCAAACCACTGCCCCTCGTTCACCGTCATGCTGGCACGTGCCAGCGAGATGGTGGACGGCGCCAGCTTGTCCTTGATGGTCACCAGGGTCTGGTGCTGTTCGCCCAGGGTCGCGCCACTCGGGTCAAACAGCTCCAGGGTAAAGGTCTCGTCCCCTTCGCGCAGGGTGTCGCTCTTCACCGGGATGCTGATGGTCTGGCTGTCGCTCTGCCCGGCGGCCCAGTGCAGGGTGCCGGTGAGCGGTGCCACGTCGTTGGCATCGGCGCTGCCGTAGGCAATGCGGTAGCTCACGCTGGCCTCACCATAGGTGCCGTCGCGGCGCGCCACGCTCAAGGCCAGGGTGTTGCCCTCCTCCACGTTCGCAGCGGCGCTCTCGAGGCTCAATACCCCGGCGGGCGGCAGCGGATACTGGATGGCCACCAGCACCGGATCGTGATCCGAGGCGCTGAAGGGCCCTTCGGATTTCGCCAGCTGGCCGCTGTACTTGCTGCCGTACTCGAAGAAGTTGCTCTCTGCGGAGTTGATGTGCCAATCCTCGATGCCGATCACCTTGGCCGCGAGGCTCGGGTTTGCCAGGGCGTGATCCAGGTTACCGAGCTCCCCTTCGTAGCTGTAGGAGTAGGTGTCGGTGCCGTGGAAGCGGGTGTTGAGGTTGATAAGGCCATACCCCTTGCCAAGGGCGCTGCCGCCCTCCTCGAAGGGCTGACCCGCCAATGTGGTGAAGGAGGCGCTCATGATCTGGCGCGATTGGGCGGCCGGATCATAGTCGGTCAGCACCCGAATGGGATCCTCCATGCCGTAGGCGTTCATGTCGCCGATGAGCAGCAGATCCCCGGCCAAATCCTTGAGCTGTTCTCCCAGCACCTTGGCGGCAGAGACCCGCAGCGCGTTGCAGTGGCCCTGACCATCCAGCGGATCGGCGGTGGCGTAGTCGGGGTAATCCTCAAAGCAGGCGGAGCCCTTGGACTTGAGGTGGTTGACCACCAGGGTCAGCGGCGCATCCCCCTTGGGCGAGCTGAAGCGCTGCACCAGTGACTCGCGCATCCCCTGGTTGATGGTCACCGGCTTGCCGCTGGCGTCCACCGCCTCGGCCTGCTGCACCGGCAGCGCGATGAGGCTGGCAGCCCCCTCCGGGGTCACCTTGGCGGGTCGGTAGATGAGCCCCACCGTGATGGCGTCGGTACCAATGGGCTTGCCATCCGGCGAGGCAATCCAGCGGTAGTGATCCGCCTCATCCGGCTGGGCGGCGTTGAGGGCCGCCACCAGGTTGACGATGGCGGAGTTGTCGCCGTAGCCGTTGTTCTCGATCTCCATCAGCCCCACCACGTCGGCATTGAGGCGGGTGATGGCGCTGACTATCTTGGTGCGCTGCAGCTCGAACTCCGCTACCGTCAAGGCGCCCCGGTTGCTGCCGGTGGGGTTGGCATCGCCCCCCACCACAGTGGTGAAGAAGTTGAGCACGTTGAAGCTGGCGACCCGCAGATCCCCCGCCTCGGCAAGTTCCGGCGTTTCCACCCGATCCCAGCCGCTGTGATCAATCTGGCTGGCATCAATGCGGTTGCTGGCCACCAGTCGGAACAGGTTGTAGGAGTAGCCAAGCGCCCCCTCCAGCCCGTTGAGCTTGTCGCCGATGCGCAGGTAACCGTCCTCGGCGTTGAAGCCGGGGAACCAGGGCAGCACGCCATCCGGCGCCTTGGCGTCGGTCTCCACCACCAGCTGGTTCTGCTGGTTGCGCAGGGCCCACTGGCTCGCCTCCTGGCTCAGGGCGGCAAATTTCTGGGTCGACTTGATGAGCGGAGCGCCATAAGAAAGCACCAGGTTGTTGCGCTTGCCGTCGTAATCGAAGCTGAAATTGCGGGTCACCACCAGGCTGGAGCCCGGCACCAACCGTACCTGCATCCCCTCGTGACGCTCCAGCAGCTGGCTCAGGCTCTCGCCTGCCACCGGCAGCAGATCCACCGCAGCCGGGATGGCCCCCAGCGGCCGGGTCACCACCAGCTCGTCGGCGTTGAGCTGGGTCTGGTTGAAATACTCCTTCACCTTGCCAGAGACGCACACTTCTGCCCCCGGCACGATGGCTGCGTTGGCCTTGGTGCTGTAGACAAAGAGGCCGTCGGAGGTGGCCGGATCGCCGTCCCCCTGCTCATCTTGAATGAAGAAGCCCTTGTAGAGGCCGCTGACCACCTGGGTCACCACGCCACGGGTGGCATAGGCCTGTTCCGATTCAAACTTGCCGGCCGGCACCAGCGGGCTGCTGGTGCCGGGGCCCTGAATGGCGGGCACCGGCACCAGGCTGTCCACCGGGCAGACGAAGGCGGGCGGCTGAGTGCCATCGCAGGGACCATCGCCACTGCAGCCCAGGCCGCTGGCGTCATCTTTCGGGGCCGCCACGTATTCCTGCGCCGGATCGAAGAGGGCGGTTGCATCCGTCCGACCAGTGGTGACGGTGGCCTTGCGGCGCAGGGTCATGTCCAGGGTAGAGACGTTGCCCGACACCCAGGCCGTGCCCGGATCCACCCCCACCTGGCCGAAGCTGTCCACTATCTCGCTGCCGCGATAGAGCACCAGGGCGTCGTCACCGTTGAACACCAGGTTGCCGCTGGTGCGGTTGGCCTTGGCCAGGATCTCGCTGCTGGCGGAGGGGTTGGCCAGCACCAGAGTGGCGCCCGGGGCCAGCGTGCCTTGCAGCGCCAGGCTGTTGGTGGGGGATTCGCTGATGGGTTTGCCGTTGGCGTAGAGCGCCAATCGGTATTGGGAGAGATCGACGAGGTCGCTGCCGAGGTTGCTCAGCTCCACCGCCTTGTTGTTACCCGAGCCTTCCAGGTATTCGCTGATGAGCAGCTGTGCCTGTGCCGGTCCCGCCAGCGCCAGCCCGACGGCCAGCGCTACCAGAGAGTGTCTTCCTGACATGCCAGTTTCCTTTTTCTTTTTGATGTTATGTTTTGCGCCCCGCCAAGCGGGCCGCAGCACCTGATTACAACCCTGATTACGTATCATGGCGGCCTTCGCCGACCATGGCGCCTACTCTGCCCGTTTGCGCGAAGGGTCGCCGCGAGCTGGCTAACAATTACAGAAAAATGTTGCGACCAGGTGACAAAAAAGGGGCTTTTTTCAGACCCCTTGCCATTATTTTCCGTTATTTCCCGCCCGCCGGTATTTGCTGCCGCCAATAGGCAAAGGCGGCGCACAAGATGGCGACACAAGCTGACATATCGCGTAAAAACAGTCGCTTGCCACCCACCGGCGGTCGCACGCAGCCGATTGTTTATTATTTAGCCTGACAAGTGAGTGGCACGGGATTAGTTCCCCCCACTGCCCGCCAGAAATAACGGGATGCGCGCTTGAGCGGCGGGGTGAAAATAACCTCCCGGCCTATTTCAGGCGCAGTCACCTCGCTGCCGAACGACGGTTTGAAAGACTAATCGAGGGGCGAGCCCGTCACCCCTTGCAGCACTTCTTCACCGCCCGCACCACGTTCTGATAACCGGTGCAGCGGCACAGATTCCCCGACAGGCCGCGGCGGATCTCCGCCTCGCTCAAGGGACGGCGCTCTGTCTTGTCGAGCAGGGCGGCGCTCGCCATCACGAGGCCCGGGGTGCAAAAGCCGCACTGCACCGCCCCCTCGTCGATAAAGGCCTGTTGCACGTCGGAGAGCTCGTTGCCCTGCCGCTCCCCCTCAACGGTACGAATGGATTTGCCATCGGCCCACACCGCCAGATAGAGGCAGCTGTCGATGGCCGTGCCATCCACCCGCACGGTACAGGCGCCGCACTCACCGACACTGCATCCCTCTTTCACGCTGATAAGCCCCTGTCCGCGCAGGAAGTGAAGCAGCGACATGGTGGGCGACACCGCGTAGGAGTAGGGTTTGCCGTTGATCTCGCACTGGATCGCAACAGTGGGACAGCTTTGCGGTTGCATCATAGGATCTTGCCTCCGGCACGTTCGACGGCGCAGGTGATCACCCGCTGCGCCAGAGTTTTGATCAGGTGCAGGCGAAATTCCTTTTCTGCCCGCCAGGAGGAGCGCGGCGCCACGTCGGCCACCACCGCCTCGGCAATCGCGGCCAGTGTGGCGCGAGTCAGGGGTTGCCCCTCGGCTGCAGCTTCCGCGTGCGGGGTGCGCACCGGCGTCGGTGCCGCCACCCCGTAGGCCAGCCGCAGACGCTTGAAGTAGCCATCCTCAATCTGGCAGTAGGCGGCGCAGCCGATGGTGGCGATGTCCATGGCGCCCCGCATGGCGTACTTGAAGTAGTGGGAGCCCACCTGGGGGTGCGCGTCCGGGGCAAAGTGAAACGCCACCAGGATTTCCGCCGGTTGCAGCGCCACCTTGCCCGGGCCGGTGTGAAAGCCGGCGATGGGGATGCGGCGCGTGCCATCGGGGCCGGCAATTTCCAGCTCGGCCTCCAGCGCGACAGTCGGCGCCGCCGAGTCGGCACTGGTAGCGCCGTTGCAGATGTTGCCGCCATAGGTAGCGACGTTGCGGATCTGCGGGCCGGCGATGGTGGCTGCGGCTTCCGCCAGCATCGGCAGGCGGCGCTGCACCAGTTCGTTTTCGATGAGCTCGGTAAAGGTGGTGCCAGAGCCGATGCGAATAGCGCCGTCGGCCAGCTCGCTCACCCCCTTCAATTCGGGCAAGTCGTGAATATCGACGATATGGCGATAGGCGGCGTTGAGGTGATGGAGCTGGATCATCACATCGGTGCCGCCAGCCAACAGGCGAGCCTCGGGGTCGGCCTGGCGCAGGGCAACCGCCTCGGCCACGCTGTGGGCCTTGTAGTAACGGGCAATATCAAACATGGTGTTGCTCCTCCCCTGCTCCCTCGCCAATCAGACCCGCCGCGACAAACTCCCGAAACAGGGTCTTGGGGGTGATGGGCAGCTCGTTGATGGCGACCCCGGTCGCCATGCGAATGGCATTACGGATCGCCGGGCCCGGCGAGATGATGGGCGGTTCCCCCAGGGATTTGTGACCATAGACCGACTGGGGCTCGTAGGTCTGCACGAAGTCGCACTCAAGTTCGGGCAAATCCAGCATGGTGGGGAACTTGTAGTCAAGCAGGTTGGGGTTGCGCACCACGCCGGTCTTGGCGTCAATGATCATCTCCTCGAACAGCGACCAGCCGATCCCCATCCCCATGCCGCCGTGCACCTGCCCCTCCGCCAGCTGCGGGTTGAGGATCTTGCCCGCATCGTGCAGGTTGAGGATGCGGTTGATGGTCACCTTGCAGAGATCGATGTCGACGCTGAGATCGACGAAGGTGCAGCCAAAACTGGGCGGGTTGGTGGTGGTCTTGTGGGAGACCTCCGAGGTGATCTGGCCGCCGATGGTGAGGTGGTAATAGGCGTTGACCGACACCTCGGCGACGCTGATGAGCACCTTGTCCGGCGCGCCGGCCAACACTACATAGCCATCGATCAGGGTCAGCGATCCCACATCCTGATGGCAGAGCTGAGCCGCCAGCGACAGGATGCGGGCCCGCAACTGCAGCGCCGCCTGATGGATGGCGGGGGCCGCCACATAGCTCTGGCGCGAGGCGAACGAACCCGGATCATAGGCGGTGATGTCGGTATCCTGGGTCGAGATGACCCGGATCTGCTCAAACGGAATGCCCAAGGTCTGGGCCGCCATCTGGGCAAAGACGGTATCCGAGCCCTGCCCTATCTCGGTGGCACCTATCTGCAGATTGACGGTGCCATCCTGGTTGAGCAGCATGCGGGCGCCGGCGATCTCCACCCCTACCGGATAGGTGTTGGAGCCGTAGCTAAAGCAGGCCACCCCGATGCCGCGTCGTACCCGGCTCGTAGGATCCTGTGCCAGACACTCGGCCTTGAGCCGCTCCCACTCAAACTGCTCGCCGCCCCGGCGCAGACACTCAGGGAGCCCTGCGCTGTAGATGGTTTTCTGGTTGACCTGATTGACGTCCCCTTCGCGGGCCACGTTGGCGATGCGCACCGCAAGCGGGTCGAGTCCCAGCTCGGCGCAGGCATCGTCCAGCATGCATTCGAGGGCAAACACCACCTGCGGCGCGCCGTAGCCGCGCATGGCACCGGCGGTGGGCAGGTTGCTGTAGAAGGTTTTGGCGTCATAACCGAAGGCGCTGCGCGGATAGAGGTAGCTTATCTTGTTGGCGCCGGCACTGGCGATGGAGTGGCCGTGGGAGGCATAGCCGCCGGTGTTGGAGAGCACGTCCAGCTGATAGCCCTTGAGGGTGCCATCCCGGTTGATGCCGAGGGTGCCATCGATGGCAAAGCCGTGGCGGGTGCGGGAGGCAAAGAAGCACTCCTCCCGGCTCAGGGTCACCTTGACCGGCACGCCGCCGAGCTGGTAACTCAGAAACGCCGCCATCGGCTCTTCCAGCACATCCTGCTTGTTGCCAAAACCGCCGCCCATGTAGGGCTTGATCACCCTCACGCTGGACCAGGGCAGGCCGAGGGATTTGGCCACCCGGCTGCGCACAATCTGGGGGATCTGGGTGCTGGTGACCACGATGATGTGGTCCGGCTGATCCATGTAGGCGTAGCAGGTCACCGTCTCCAGATGGCAGTGCTGCACCACCGGCGTCTGGTAGTGCCCCTTGAACTGCAAATCGGCCGCGGCGATGGCCTGCTCCGGCTCTCCCGCCCGGATCTGGCTCTGGCGCAGCAGGTTGCCGGTTGGGTGGATGGGACAGGCCCCCTCGGCCAGGGCGCTGGCCGCATCCGTCATCACCGGCAGCGGCTCGTAGGTCACCTTGACCAGGGCGGCGGCCTTCTCGGCAACCAGGGGATCGCGCGCCACCACGATGGCGACCCCATCGCCGAAGTGACGCACATGGTCGGTGAGCAGACGGCGGTCTTTCACGTCCCGTTTGGTCTCATCAAGGGACCAGGCGTGACCGGCGGTGCGAAAGCAGGTGGTGGGCACATCTTCATGGGTGAACACGGCTTCGACCCCGTGCAGGGCCAGCGCTTCGCTGGCATCGATGGTGAGCACCTTGCCGTGGGCGATGGAGCTTCGCACGTATTTGGCGTGGCGCATGCCAAGCATGATGTTGTCGTCGGTGTAGCGGGCGCTGCCGGTCACCTTGGCCTCGGCATCCACCCGCTTGAGCGGTAATCCTATGGACATATGCAAGTCCTTTGTCAGGCAGAAAAATCAGAACCGGTATAAAAAACAGCAAGATATGCGCCCGTTTCCGGCACGTCGGGCCAACCGGGGGGCAAAGGCGGCGAGCAAAGGGAAGAAGTGTGAAGAAGATCCCATCCGGCGCCCATCAGGCTCTCCGTCATGGCCGTGGCCAGCCCCGCAGCTGCAGCCCATGGAGGACTCGGCGGTGCCAGTGATCGGGCGGCGTTATCAATCTGGTAAGCCCCGTTATCAAAATGGTATGAGTGCGGTTTGAAGGGCGGGGCCGGCCAAGAGAGGCTGGCCCCGCGATAAAGAAGAATGCGATGCGGACTAGATGGCCCAGCCGCCGGCATAGAAGAGCACCAGCGCCAGGGCAATGATGACGGTGCCGACGTTGAGCTTGCGCCACTCCTTCGAGCAGATGCGGCCGATCACCAGGGCGCTGAAGCCCAGCATGATGCCGGTGACGATGTTGCAGGTGAGCACGATGAAGACGGCGCACAGCAGGCCGGACATGGCCCCGACGAAGTCATCGAAGTCGAGCCGGGCGACGTTGCTCAGCATCAAGAGTCCCACGTACATCAGGGCCGGCGCCGTGGCATAGGCCGGCACCAGGTAGGAGAGCGGCGAGAGGAACAACATCAGCAAGAACAAGACCCCCACCACAGTGGCGGTAAGGCCGGTCTTGCCCCCTGCCGCCGTGCCCGCCGCCGATTCGATGTAGACGGCGGCCGGCGCGGCCCCCACCAGACCGGAGAAGATGCTGCTGATGGAGTCGGCGCTGAGCGCCTTGCCGCTATTGATGATGTGGCCATCCTTGTCCAGCAGATTGGCCTGCCCCGCCACGGCGCGAATGGTACCGGTGGCATCAAACACCGCCGTCATCACCAGCGCCAGCACGCTTGGCAGCACCAGCGGCGAGAGCGCCCCCACAACGTCCAGGCTGAAGATGAGGGACTTGCCCTGCTCGTCGGCGAGGCTCGGCATGGCGAACAGTCCCTGGTACTTGACCGCCGGATCGAAGATGAGGCCGAAAATGGAGATGGCAACGATCACCAGCAAGATCCCGCCCGGAACTTTAAGCTTCTCCAGCCCGACGATGACCGCCAGCCCGATGAGGGACATGATGACCGGCATGGAGGTAAAGGCCCCCAGCGCCACCGGCAGCCCCTCCAGCGGGTTCTTGATCACCAGCCCCACCCCGTTGGCGGCGATCAGCAGCAGGAAGAGCCCGATGCCGATGCCGGTGCCGTGGGCTATCCCCATCGGCAGGTTGTCGAGGATCCAGCTGCGCACCCCGGTCACCGAGATGGCGGTAAACAGCACCCCCATCAGAAAGACGGCGCCGAGCGCCACCGGGATGGAGATCTGCTGCCCCAGCACCAGGCTGAAGGCGGTAAAGGCGGTGAGCGAGATGGCGCAGCCGATGGCCATCGGCAGCTTGGCCCAGAGCCCCATCAGCAGCGAACCAAAGCCCGCCACCAGACAGGTAGCCACGAACACGGCGCCGGGGGGAAAGCCCGCCTTGCCGAGCATGCTGGGCACCACGATCACCGAATAGACCATGGCGAGGAAGGTGGTGAGCCCCGCCAGCACCTCCTGGCGCACGTTGCTGCCCCGCTCGCTGATCATGAAGTAGCGATCGAGCGCGCCGCCGGCGGGCTGTCGTCCCGCCGCCGCCCCCTTGTCCGCAACTGCCCCGTCCATCTCGTTTATCCTGTTTGTCTGGCTCATGGCCGACTCCTTCCTGCATCCCTGAATGTGTCGTGACGAAATGGCGGTCGGTGCCGCGGATCTCTGCTGCCACGGTCGCCGGCATCATGGGGTTGGCAGGCAAGGCAAACGTTTGACTTGCCATCTAAAAAAACCGGGCCATTTCACCTGCTGTGGCGGGGCAAACGCCCCGCCTGTCGTGCGGCGCAGGCGCCACGCTGGCCCCTGCTGCCGTGTTCCCGGGGCGAGCATGCCCGCCCCTCTGCTTTGAAAACCGGATCAGCCCCGCTCGTGTACCAGCTGACCATCCACGTAGGTGCGGTAGATGGATCTGTCATCCCCCAAGGTCAGCAGCACGAACAGCTTGTCGCGCAGGGTGGTGGAGTTGTCGTAGCGCAGCTGCTGCAGCGGGGTGGCGACCGGGTCGAGCACCACGAAGTCCGCCTCCTTGCCCACCGCGAAGCTGCCGATCTGCTCGTCCAGCCCCAGCGCATGGGCGCCGCCCAGGGTGGCTAGATAGAAGGCCTGATAGGCCGAGAGGCGCTCGCCCTGCAACTGCATCACCTTGTAGGCCTCGTTGAGGGTCTGCAACATGTTGAAGGTGGTGCCGGCGCCGATGTCGGTGCCCATCCCCACCTTCACCTGCTTGTGCCACGCCTTGTGCAGCTTGAACAGCCCACTGCCGAGATAGAGGTTGGAGGTGGGACAAAACGCGATGGTGGAGCCGGTCTCTTTCAGGCAATCCCACTCCTGCTCTTCCAGATGGACGCAGTGGGCAAACACGCAGTTGTGGCCGGTGAGGCCGTGCTGGTGATAGACGTCGAGATAGCCCTGATGCGCCGGGAAGAGGGATTTCACCCAGGCTATTTCGTCCTTGTTCTCGCACAGGTGGGTGTGCAGATAGGTGGTCGGATACTCTTCGCGCAGTCGTCTCGCCATCGCCAGCTGCGCCGGGGTCGAGGTGGGGGCAAAGCGCGGCGTGATGGCGTAGAGCAAGCGGCCATTGCCGTGCCAGCGCTCGATGAGCGCCTTGCTCTGTTCATAACTGCTCTCGGCGGTATCGAGTAGATAATCTGGCGCGTTGCGATCCATCATCACCTTGCCGGCGATCATCCGCATGTTGATGCGGCTGGCCGCCTCGAACAGGGCATCCACCGACTCGGGGTGGACAGTGCCGAACACCAGCGCCGTGGTGGTGCCGTTTCGCAGCAGCTGCTTGATGAAGAAGGTGGACATCTCGCGAGCGTACTCGAGATCGTTGTAGCGCCGCTCGGCCGGGAAGGTGTGGCGATTGAGCCACTCCAGCAGCTGCTCACCATAGGCCCCCACCATCTCGCTTTGCGGGTAGTGGATGTGGGTGTCGACGAAGCCGGGCACTATCATCTTGCCGCGATAGTCGCGCACCCGCACCTGGGCCGGAATGCGATCCTTGCCTTCCTCCCACTGGCCGAACCAGTCGATGCAGCCGTTGCGGATGATCAGCAGGCCGTCTTCGATGAGGCGGGCATTGGGCTCGATCTCCTCGGGCTGGCTCACCACCCGGGTGATGTCGAAGAAGCTGCCGCGCACCGCCTTGACGGAGTTGTCGTTTTTCATCTCTCAATTCCCTCTTGTTGTTCGTTAGCCGCGATCCACTTGCGGGGCGCGCACCTGTGCCTCGTCCGTCGCCAGCCCCTGTTGGCGGGCAGTGGCCGACGGAGCGGGCCGGGTGGCAAAGCGGGTGTCGGGTTTGTCGCTCAGCTGGATCAGCTCCACCGCCTCGGCGGCATTGGCGGCCGCCTGGCGTCTGCGGCTTTGCGGCAGCACCAGATTCATGATGATGGCGGTGATGCCGCCGGCGCAGATGGGGTTCTCCACCAGCATGTAGATCCCCGCCGGCAGCACCTTGAAGACGTTCGGGTCGTAGGAGACCCCGAGCCCCAGCCCGAGCGAGGTGGCGACGATCAGGGTCTCGCGCCGATCGAAGCCGTGGCTGATGATGATGCGCCCGCCAGCGATGGCGATCATGGAGAACATGATGACCATGGCGCCCCCCATCACCGGCGACGGTATGGTGGTGAAGAAGCGCCCCACCACCGGGAAGAGGCCGAGCAGCACCAGGATGACGGCGATGAACTTGCCCACGTGGCGCGAGGCCACCCCGGTCATCTGGATGACGCCGTTGTTCTGGGCGAAGGTGGTGAGCGGCAGGGAGCCGAGCGCCGAGGCGATCACCGACACCAGGCCGTCCGCCAGCACGCCGCCGGAGAGCCGTTTTTGAAACTCGGGCCCCTGGATCTGCCGGTGGGAGACCATGGCGGTGGCGGTGATGTCCCCCACCGCCTCCAGCACGCTCAACAGATAGATGGTGCCGGCCAGCACAAAGGCGTGCAGATCGAAGGAAAAACCGTACTTGAACGGGATGGGCACAGTGATGAGCGGCAGGTTCTCAAGGGCGGAGAAATCCACCATGCCGAGCATCAGGGCCACCGCATAACCCACCAGCAGGCCGATGGCGATGCCGCTCATGCGAAGCAAGGGGCTCTTGCTGCAGTTGAAGGCGACGATGACGCAGAGCACCAAAAGCCCCAGGCCGATGTTCTCGTATTTGCCGAAGGTGCCGCTGCTCATGGCGGAGAAGCCGCCGCCAAAGTCGATGATCCCCACCTTGATGAGGCTCAGGCCAATCATCAGCACCACCACCCCGCTCACGGTCGGGGTGATCACCCGCTTGAGATAGGGCAGCACGAAGGAGGAGCCCATTACCAGGAAGGCCCCGACGAAGGAGACCCCGAGCAGGGTCGAGACGATCAGCTCCTCGTGCAGGCCATCTTTTTTCATGGCGCTGCCCAGCGCGATCATCACGGTGACGAAGGAGAAATTGACCGACTGGATGGAGAGCAGCCCCGAACCGATGGGGCCGTAGCGGTTCACCTGCAGCCAGGTGCCGATGCCGGAGGCGATCATCGCCATGGAGACCAGGTAGGCGGTGGTCTCGGTGGAGAGGCCAAGAGCCCCGCCCACGATCAGAGCCGGGGTCACCATGGGCACGAAGATGGCCAGCAGGTGGGTCACGGCCCCCATCAGGGTTTGGTAAAAGGGAGGTTTGTCTTCGAGCGCGTAAATCAGGTCCGAGTGCTTGCGTGTTGTTTTAGACATCTTGATTGTCCCATCACACAGAATATGGGCGGAGTACTCATTCCGCTGTCAGGTGCTGGGGGCAAGCCTGCGCCCGCCCCTCACCTTTTCTTTTGTTATGCCGACGCTTGTTGCTCCAGCTTGCCCAGTTCGCGCAGGATCTGCTCCGGCGTGAAGTGCCACTTGCGCAACCAGACACCGCAGGCGTCGTGGATGGCGGTGGCGATGGCAGGTGCGGCGCCGTTGACCCCTATCTCCGAGATGGACTTGGCGCCGTAAGGGCCGACCTTGTCGTCACTCGGTACCAGGAAGGCCCGAAAATCGCGCGGAATGTCGCCAATCTTGGGCGCGCCATAGCTCTTCAGATCCCGGGTGAGCGGAATGCCTTTGCCGTCGTAGCAGATCTCCTCGGTCAATGAGTGGCCGATGGCCCGCATGGTCGCCCCGTAGATCTGGCCGAGCGCCAGTTCCGGGTTGATGGGGGTGCCGCAGTCGAGCAGGGCGTAGAACTTGTCGAGCCGGATCTGGCCGGTTCTGACGTTGACCGCCACCTCGGCGAAGTTGGCGCCGTACGGGAAGGCAAGCTCAGAGGTGATGTAGCTGGCGGTGCCCACCAGGATACCGAAGCCGGTACCGGTCTCGGCCTTGTGGGCCAGCTTGGCGAGGCTCACCTCCCCCAGCTTGCCGCGCACAACACCCGGAAACGCCAGCTCAACATCGGCTACCGGCTCGCCCAGCATGGCGGCGCCGTGAAACAGGATCTTCTCCTTGAGGTTCTCGGCCGCCTTCTTGGCCGCGTTGCCGGAGAAGCAGGTACCTGACGAGGCGTAGGCCCCCTTGTCAAACAGGGCGTGGTCGGTGTCACCGGAGATGACGTGCACATCCCCGAGCGGACAGTGCAGCACTTCGGCAGTCAGCTTGGCCACCACGGTATCGAGACCGGTACCGATATCGGCACCACCGGAGTGGACGATAAAGGTGCCGTCCGATTCCAGCTTGACCATGCAGTTGGCCTGATCGATGTCCGGGATCCCCGATTTTTGCATGATGATGGCGACGCCACGGCCGCTGCGCCAATCCCCGTCGGCGGCTTTGGGGCTATCCCACTCAATAAGCTCGCGGCCCTGCTTGAGGATGGGTTCGAGGGCACAGCTGGCCGCATGGGGCACAGAAGTCGGCATCTTGCCCTCGCCGATGGCCCCCAGCACCTTGAGGATGTCTCCCTCGTGCACCCGGTTGTGCTCCACCATGTCGAGCTGATCGATGCCCAGTTTCTCGGCAAGCTCCGCAATGGCCATGGTCAGCGCGAAGTTGCCCTTGGGCGCGCCATAACCCTGATAGGCGCCAGTCGGACAGATGTTGCTGTAGTAGGTGTTGACGGTAAAGCGCACGTTGTCGCACGGATAGAGCGGCAGGGAGAGCGCCGGGCCGTTGCTCGGCACCGTCAGAGAGTGGTTGCCGTAAGGACCGGTGTTGGCTCGAAAATCCATCTCGATGGCGGTGATGGTGCCATCTTTCTTGGCCCCCACTTTCACCTTCACCTTGGCCACATGGCGGGAGGTGTTGCTGATGAACTCCTCTTCCCGGGTGTAGCGGAAGGTGACCGGACGGCCGGTGACCCTGGTCGCCCAGGCGCACACCTCTTCCAGCAGGATATCCTGCTTGGAGCCAAAGCCGCCCCCTACCCGCTCCTTGATCACATGCACCTGGTGCTGCTTCATGCCGACGATGCGCGCCACCTGACGGCGCACATGCCACGGCACCTGGGTGGAGGCGTGAATGACCAGCCGCTCGCCATCCATGTAGGTGAAGCAGATGTGCGGCTCGGTCGGGCACTGCTGGGCCTGGGTCGATTCGTAGGTACGCTCGACAATCTCGTCCGCCTCGGCAAAGCCTTTGGCCACGTCACCGATCTGGCCATGGACGCTGGCAGCCAGGTTCTCGTGCGGACGGGAACCGATGGGAAAGTTGATGATCATGTGCTCGTCACCACGGCGCACCGAGCAGGCGTTCTGCTGCTCGAGATCCGCCGGTGCACCGGCCATGTAGACGATGGGCTCGTCATGCACCAGCGGCGCATTGGGGGCCATCGCCTCGTCTATGTTCATGACTGCGGGCAGCACCTGATACTCGACCTCGATGAGTTTGAGCGCCGCCAAGGCGACTGCTTCGCTCTCGGCCACCACGGCGGCCACCCGATCCCCCACGTGGCGCAGCTTGCGGCCAAACATGCGGCGATCGAGCGGTGACGGCTCGGGGGCGCTCTGACCACCCGGGGTGTAGTAGACATCCGGGCAGTTGAGGTGAGTGATGACGTGCACCACCCCCGGCATGGCTTCGGCGCGGCTCACGTCGAGTTTGGTGATCACCGCATGGGGATGGGGGCTTCGCAGCATCTTGATGACCAGCGCATCCTCGCTGACCCGATCCTCCACGTAGCAGGGCTTGGCCTGTACCATCTTGGCGGCGTCAACCTTGGGGCAGCTCTTGCCGATGTGGCGCAAGTCGTCACGAAACTCGGGGGCAATCTGGCACAGGTAATCGGGATCCTTGAGGCGCGAGCTGGCAAGCTCGATGGCCTGATAGAACTGCTGATAACCGCCATCGCGGTGGAAGAGACCCGAGAGGGCATCGTCGATTTGATCACGGCTGGGCTCGGGATGGCGATCAAGCAGGTCGGTGACGATGAGCGCCGCGGCCGGATCGTTGTAGCCGGACTGCACCACGCCCACATCCACCATGGCCTGCTGCACCAGACTGAGCTGGTTCCAGCTGCCGAGCGACTCGGCGGTGCGCACCTGTGCCCCATCCAGCTGGGCGGCGATCAGCAGGGAGGCGTTGATCACCTTGCCGTTGAACAGGATGGCGTCGGAGCCGGCAAAGCCGAAGCCGTCGTCGCTGTTGCGCACCGAGTGCATCCGGCACTGGTTGAACAGCACCCGCTGGGCATTTTCGCCCGCCGGGGCGATGACGGTGCGCAGGGCACCGTTCAGGGTAAAGTTGAGTTCCATCATGCCTGTACCTCCTGCTGCTGGCACTCCACCAGCAGATCCGCCACCACCACGCCGCTGATATAGCGCTTGTAGGCCACGCTGCCACCGAGATCCGCGCGCGGCGCAATCAGCGCGCTCACCGCCGCCTCCAGCGCCGCATCCCGCAGCTCATGACGCTCCACGTCCCGCAGGCGCATCGGTTGCGGCGTGACACCCGCCAGGGCGACCCGCATCTCGCCAAGGGCGTCGAGGGCCACGGCGGCCGTCATCACCGCCAGGCCGTCGGCGTTGCGGCTGATGCGGCGAGTGGCGCAGCGCAGCTCGGGCTCCGGCAGCACCACCCCCAGCACCAGCTCCTTGCGCTGGCCGGCCAGATAGGCATCGATGGGTTGCAGCTGGTTGTTCTCCAGCACCACCACCGCTTCGAGCACCAGCAATACCGGCAGCAGGGGGGAGTCCTGCTGCTGGCAGGCAATTTCGCCGCCAATGGTGGCCTGATTGCGCAGATGGCGGGAGTAGACAAACCCCAGCGCCTCGCACAGGGCGGCCGGGGTACGGGGGTCATCTTTCAGGGCTTGCAGGGTAACGGTGGCGCCGATGTGGAGCTGACCGTGCTGCTGCTCAATCTGGCCAAGTCCGAGCTTGGCCAGCGAGATGGCGACCTTCTTGTCGGTGCGGGTCGGGGCGGCGTTGAGCTTGCTGCCGCCCCCCATGTAGACAGCGTCGTTGCCAAACTGGGCCTTGAGGGCCAGCGCCTGACCCAGTTGCTCGGGTCGGAAGAATTGCTCAATCATGTGTCGTCCTTACTCTTGCTGCCCGCCGCCGGGAAGGTCCACAGGGCGGGCAATCCAGTCCAAACGTGCGGAGGGTGGCCTCAGGCCAGCTGATCCATCCGTTGCCACAGGCGGCTCGCCACCTTGCTGGCCTGCTCATAAAGGGGCTCGACGTCAAAGGCGAACTCGCGATCCTGATAGACCATGCGCCCCTCCACCATCACGCTGTTGACAGAGGATGAGCCCATGCCAAAGGCGAGATGGCCGCCGAGGTTGCGCGGCGCCAGCGGGGTCGGTGCGGCGTAGTCGCAAATGGTGAGATCGGCCTTGTAACCTGGCTCCAGGCGGCCAAATTTGGCGCCGAAGTTGCGCTCCAGCAGACGGTTGCCGTTCCAGAGGAAGCGGGCAAAGCTGTCTGGCCAGAGCGCCCCGCCGGCATCCTTGTGCTTGAAGTAGGCGAACTTGAGCTCTTCGAACATGTCGGAGCCGATACCGTCGGTGCCGAGCGCCAGGTTGCGGTATTCCGGCAGGTGCAGGTTGTAGCCCACGTGGTTGTTCATGTTGGAGCGGGCGTTGTGCACCAGGAAGGCATCGCGGCTGTTGAGCAGCTCGATGTCGGCCGGGCTCAGGTAGATACCGTGGGCGATCAGAGTCTTGCTGTCGACAATGCCAAACTCGTCCAGCCGGGCGATGGGCTCCTTGCCATGATGGTGGTGGCCGTGGGCCATGTCGTAGCGGTCTTCCGCCACATGGATATGCAGCCCGCGACCGGTGACCTGCACCGCTTCGCGCAGCATGGCGAGCCCCTCGTCGGGCACGGTGAAGGGGGCGTGGGCGCCGATATGAGCCTCCATCAGATAGGGTTCGTTCCCCTTGGCTTTGGCCGCATCGATCTGTTGGGCGAACAGGATGTTCTCCTCCACCCCGGCCTGCAGCTCGGCGAGGCCGCCGTTGCGATCCGTGGTCTCGAAGCAGGTCATGCCGCGCAGCCCCGCCTCCATAAACCCTTTGCGCAGCACGTTCAACGAGCCCTTGATGAAGTTGGGCGAGGCGTGGTGGTCGATCACCGCGCTGCAGCCGCTCTTGATCGCTTCCAGCGAGCAGATAAGGCCGCTGTAGTAGAGGGACTCCTCATCAAGCGCCCGATCGAGCCGCCACCAGAGGTTTTTCAGGGTGGAGATAAAGTCCGGACAGGGGGCGATGTTGGCCATGATCCCCCGCGACAGGCCGGAGTAGAAGTGGTTGTGGGCACAGACGATACCCGGCATCACCAGCTTGCCGCCCATCTCCCGATAGTTGGCCTGCGGGTAGAGGGCCCGCAGATTGGGCCCCACCGCTTTGATAAGCGATCCTTCGATGGCGATATCCACCCCCTCCAGCACCAGCGTTGGCTCCAGCTGGACGGCGGTGACGTTTTTCAGAATAAACATGGTTGGCTCCTTCGCTTATTCGTGGTTCGCTCAGGCCTCGACGGCCCCCAGCAGGTAGTGGTGATGGGCATGGACATGGCTGATGATGCGGCACATGTCGCCAAGGGCTGCTGGCGCATCCTTGATCCGGCTCTGGGCGTCTATGGTCAGGCGATAGGTCTCGCCACCCTGACGCACCCGCAGTTCGCCACCGTCAGCCAGATAGAAACCGGGGTTGCGGCTGTTGTCGAAGTCCTCTGGCAGGCTGAAGATGGTGACCTTGTCCTGATAGGGCTTGCCCTGCCACGGGCAGAACTGGGCGCAGTTGCCACATTCGTTGCAGTAGGCATCCAGGTGCAGGGTCTGGAACTGGTCTTTAAAGCCCGGCACAGCGATGGCGACGTTGGCCCGGTTGGGGCAGACATCCACGCACTTGCTGCAGAGGTAGTTGCACTCGAGGCAACGGTGCGCCTCTTGCGCCACGAAGGCCTCCCGCTCGCCCTTGTCGACCAGGGTGACGGCGATGTTTCCCTTGCGGCGGTAGATCTCATCCTTGCCCGACGGTTGGGTGGCCACGTCACGCTGCTGGCTGGCGATATGCTCGCGAGAGAGCACCAGATCCGCGGCGCGGCGGGCACCACCGATGGCACCGACGATGGAAGATGGGCCGCTTTGCACGTCACCGATGAGGAAGACGTTGCGACGGCTGGTTTCGCCGGTCTGGCCATCCACCTCGGGCCAGCCATCGCTGCCAAGGGGAATGCCCATGGCTTTCAATACCTCGCAATCAGGCTGTTCGCCAATGGCGGTGATCAGCGCATCCATCTGCATCACTTCGGTCTGCTCGGTGGGTACCGGACGACGGCGGCCCTGCTCGTCAGGATCCCCCAGCGCCATCATCCGCACGACAAGCTTGCCATCTTTGTCAAAACGCTCCGGATTGGTGAGGAAGCAAAAACGCACCCCATCCTCCACCGCTTCCAGATACTCCTCGCGATAGGCGGGCATCTCTTTTTCGCTGCGACGGTAGATCACGGTCACATCGCTGACACCGGGCACCTTGAGGGCGGCGCGGGCGCAGTCCATGGCGGTGTTGCCGGCACCAACCACAGCCACATGGCGGCCCAACGGCAGCGGCTTGCCTTGATTGAAGCTGCGCAGGAAGTTAAAAGACTTGTAAATCCGCTCGTGTCCCCCCTCGAGGCGCATACCGCCATTCTTGTCAGCGCCGATGCCGACGAAGACATAGGTAAATCCCTGGGCATGCAGCTTGTCGACGGTGAGCGCCGGATCGCAACCGAACTCGAACTTGACCCCGTGAGCGGCGACAAAGTCGATGTCGTGCTGGATCAGCTCGGCCGGAATGCGGAACTCGGGAATGATGTGTTTGACCACCCCACCGGCATCCGCTTCGCGCTCGAACACGGTGACCGGGTGGCCGGCGCGGGCCAGGAAGTAACCGGCGGAGAGACCGGCCGGGCCGGCGCCAATCACCGCCACCGGATGCTTGTCACCGCTGCCTGCCGGCTTGTGCCAGCGTGCCTTGTACCCTTCCCAGCCACGCTCCAGTGCGACCTTCTTGAGCTCACGGATATTGAGCGGGCTGTCGTAGTCGAGACGGGTACAGTTGTACTGACACTGGTGATCACAGATATGGCCGGTGATGGCGGGCAAGGCGTTGCGCTGATAAATCAGCTCAAGGGCTGCCACATACTCCCCCTCGCCCATCAGGCGAATATACTCGGGAATATCCTGATGCACGGCGCAGGCGGTGACGCAGGGCGCCACGTAGCAGTCGGTCAGCGGCAGGCCGCCCCCCACTTCGATGCGATCCTCGGACTTCCACTCCTTCTGGGTGTAATCCATGGTGAGCGCCTTGGCGGCCAGGGCCTCCAGCTTCTCGACATCGACCTGACTCATGCCCCAACTGTCGGAAGCGTCGATCTCCTTGAGGCACTCGATCTGGCGCAGGTAGCCGCCCGGTTTGAGCAGGTCGGTGGCCATGGTGATGGGACGAATGCCGGTCTCGAAGATATCGCTGATGTTGAACTTGCTGGCACCGCCCGAGTAGGAGATGGGCAGCTTGCCATCGAAGGCTCGGGACAGCACGGCCGCCACGTTGATGGAGAGCGGGAACAGCGCCCGGCCGGACATGTACATCTCATCCCCCGGCAGCGCCCCTTTGCGGTTGATGGTGCCGAGGGTATTGGTGAGTTTCACCCCAAAGGTGAGCCCCTTCTCGGCCCCCAGCGCCATCAAGCGGGTCAGCATCGCCTTGGCCTGATCCAGCTTGAGGTCGTGATCGAACGACGCTTCGCTCAGACCAATGTAATCAAAGCCACAGGTGTCGAGGATCTCGCGCACCCGCGGGTAACCCAGCAGGGTCGGGTTCAATTTGACGAAGGTGTTGAGTCCCTTCTCTTCCAGCATGTAGCGGCAGATGGCCTCGATTTCGTTGGGCGGGCAGCCGTGCATGGTGGAGAGGGTGACGCCGTGCACCAGATTGGCCGGAATGCGCTCCACCAGCTGTTGCAGGCGATCGCGGCGCGCCCCCAGTCCCAACTCGGCGATAAACTGCTCGTCGGCCACGAGGTCACGTACCACCTGCTGGTATTCGGCAAATTTCGGACTGCTACTTGCATCCATCAGGCTGTGGATGAACTGCTGCATCGGCGGCTGTTTGATGCCGTCAAGGTTGTACCCCACGCTCATGTTGAAGATGAAGGACTTGGCCTCCCCGTCGAGGCGCGGGTCGAACACCTCCTCCAGCAGATAGAGGGCAAACCAGGCTTTCAGGTACTCGTCAAACGCCTTGGGCAGGGTGAACTCGGTGGACCACTCGGTGTTGAAGCACTCGTCTTCGGCATCGATGCAGGGCTTTTCCAGTTCGAGACGGTCCAGGATCTGCACCGTCTTGAGCTCGATAAAGCGCCCGCCGGTCAGCCAGGAGGTGACGATGTTCTGGGCCAGCTGGGTATGGGGGCCGGCTGCCGGGCCGATGGGAGTCTCGCAGGTTTCACCGAACACCTTGATCTTGCGCTCGTCCTGCTTGCGATAGAATTGCGCGGCGGGAATGCCGAAGATGGATTGACTCGCTTTATATTCCGAGAAGATACGGACCAGAAGGTTCTTGAAGGGAACGGGTCGCATAATATCGCCCATGTTGATCTCCTTGCAGCGGCACTGCTCATTGACAGGGTGAATAAATGGGGCCCATCCACAACCACGCATAAAAAGCCCCTTGAAACTGACAAGAGCAACAATCAGGCCAGCGCCGGATCTTTTTATTTTTCAGCCATAAAAACGTGAGGCACCTCCAATTAATAAAACATCGAAAGCCGATACCAGTTTCGACAATGAGAGTGGCTATCAACACCGAATTTAAATAATGGAAACACCGCCCTCGTTGCTGAAAATGATCTCACTTTGGCGCGGCGCGCTATCAGTTTGATAAAGAGCGAGGCCAGCGCCATTATCAGGCCGGCCAGGATGATAACGGCCGCTGTCAGCCCCTGATAACGGGTTAGACAAGGGGATAAATATGCAAAGCAAGGCCGGGCAAGCCCCTGCCAGCCGACCCGTTCAGCGCTCGAATGCTTCGTTTGCCAGCAGCGCCTGATAGCGCTCCGGGGTGTCCACATCCTGCAGGATGGCGGCGCTTTGCACCTCGATGAATCGGTGGGGGTGCGCCAGCAGCCAACGGCGCACCGAACCCTGTGCCGGTGCCGCCGCCAGCGCGGTGGCAAGGGTTCTGGGCAACAGCACGGGGTGGCCCACCTCCCCCTGATGAGAGGGAAAGAGGGTCTCGTCCCCCCGCGCCTGCCAGAGCGAGCGGTACACCTCGGGGGGGATGCAGGGCAGATCGCCGTGGCTCACGAAGAGGTGTTCGCTGCTACAGGCGGCGAGCCCCGCACGGATGGAGCTGCCAAGCCCCTGTGCATAATCATGGTTGTGCACCAGCCGGATACGGGGGTGATTAGCGTAGCGACTGATCAGCTCATCGGCGCGATGCCCCACCACCAGAATGACCCGGTCACACAGCACCAGGGCATTTTTGAGACTCTCATCAAGAATCGTGCTCTGGCGATACGGTAGCATCAATTTCCACGCGCCCATTCGTGATGAGAGCCCGGCCGCCGTAATTAGGCAGTCGCACCGCTCGAGCGAATGCCAGTGCTTCTCACTGACCGCGCCTCTATTTTCATCGGTCGTTGCCATGGCTATTTCATCTCCCATTCTGCTCACCTCGCCAAATATCGAGAGTGTATTAAACCCGCTCACCGAAAATATTGATGGGCGTACCACTTTAATTAGTCTTTGCGGCGCCGGGGGGAAAACCAGCACCCTCTTCTGGCTGGCCGACTATTTCCATCAACAGGGCAAGAAGGTGCTGCTCACCACCAGCACCCGGATGTTTCTGCCCGCCCCCTCCCCTCGGCGTACCCTGCTGATCGAGGCCGACCCCATCCGGCAGCTGACCCGCTGCCAGGCGCTGCCCGATGAGCCGATGCAGCTGGTGCTGTTCAGCTACCTCGATCGGGCCAGCGGCAAGGCGGTGGGGCCGAGCCCTCAGCAGATCGATCTGCTCAAGGGGCAGCAACGCTTCGACATCATCCTGGTGGAGGCGGACGGCGCCCATCACAAGTTATTGAAAGCGCCCGCTTTGCACGAACCTTGCATTCCTCAGCATAGTGATTGGGTGATCGCCCTGATGGGCGGCGCCATGGTGGGAGCCAGCGCCGACCCGGCGCAGATCCACCGCTGGGCCGAGTTCCAGGCCCTGTGCGGGATTGCGGCCGGTGAACGGCTCGACTGGGCCCTGTTTGACCGGCTCATCGCCCACCCCGAGGGGGCGTTCAAGGGTACCCCGCCCGGGGCGCGACGGATCTGGTTTATCAATGGCGATTATCAAAATGAGCAGCAGTGGCTGCCCGCCCTGATAAACCTGCTGCAACGCCACCCCGAGCTCCACGCCATCTGGCAGGGGGCCGTGCGTGAACCCGGCGCCATTCACCATGTTTGCTGTCGGCCTGCCCCCGAAGCCGCGCAGTCGCTGACCCGTTAAGGATGATACGAGGTACCTTATGAATCTGTTTGCACACGCTGCCCGACTGGAGCAGGAGAACACCCCCTTTGCCATGGCCCAGATCATCGAGAGTCGGGGCTCAACCCCGCGCCATCAAGCCCAGATGCTGGTGATGGCCGATGGCCGGATCCTCGGCACCATAGGCGGCGGCATGATAGAGCGGCTGGTGATCGAAGAAGCCGTGGCCGCCATTGCCGAGCGCAAGCCGCGCATCTTCCACGGCCGGATGGCCCGCAACGGTGAGCATGCGGTGGGCTCGGATTGCGGCGGTGCCATGTCGGTCTATATCGACGTGTACGGCCTGCGCCCCCGCCTGGTATTGATCGGCGCCGGCCACGTCAACCGGGCACTGGCCCATGCTGCGGCGCCGCTCGGCTTTGATATCCATGTAGGGGATTGCTTCGAGGGGAGCCTCAGCCCCGATCGCTTCCCGGCCGGCACCCATCTGCAGCAGGCCGACACCATCAGCGCGGTGATCGAGGCGCTTGCCATCGAGCCCGCCAACTTCGTCATCATCGCCACCAACCATCAGGACAAGGAGGCGCTGGAGAGGCTCATCAACCGTCCCCTCGCCTACCTGGGGCTGCTTGCCAGCAAGCGCAAGGTACAGACCTTCACCCAGGCCCTGCGCCAGCAAGGGGTGAGTCAGGCCCAACTGCAGCGGCTGCACGCCCCCATCGGCTACAACATAGGTGCCGAAACCCCCGAGGAGATCGCCATCAGCATCCTCGCCGAGCTGCTGCAGGTGAAAAACGGTAAAGCGGGGGGCCTGATGCAGGATGACGTACGCCTTAAGCGGGATCAGCTGGTGGTGATGCGCGGCTCCGGCGATATCGCCACCGGGGTGGCGCTGCGCCTCTACCATGCCGGCTTCAAGGTGGTGATGCTGGATCTCGACAAGCCCACTGTGATCCGCCGCACCGTCGCCTTCGCCCAGGGGATGTTCGACGACGAGACCAGCGTCGAAGGAGTGCGAGCCAAGCGGGTCGAGAGCGTCGAGCAGGCGTTCGAGCAGCTGGATCGGGGCGTCATACCGCTACTGGTTGACCCCGAGTGCGCCACCCTCGCCGAGCTTAAGCCCCGCTATCTGGTGGATGCCATCCTCGCCAAGCAGAATCTCGGCACTCACAGGGAGATGGCCCCCATCACGGTGGCCCTTGGCCCGGGTTTCGAGGCAGGGCGCGACTGCGATGCGGTCATTGAGACCAATCGTGGCCACCATCTGGGGCGGGTCATCTATCAGGGCCCTGCCCAGCCCAATACCGGCATTCCCGGGGTGATCGAGGGGCACTCCGCCCGCCGGGTGGTGCGCGCCCCCGTCGCCGGGGTGATGAAGAGCCTGATCAAGCTCGGCGATCTGGTGCAGGAGGGGGATGTCATCGCCCACGTGGGGGACGCCCCCATCATAGCGCCGCTCTCCGGCATGGTGCGGGGGCTGCTCAGCGATGGCATCGAGGTCACCGTCGGCTTCAAGATCGGTGATATCGACCCCAGAGGCGAGCGGGCCGATCCCACTACCGTCTCTGACAAGGCGCGGGCGATCGGCGGCGCCGTGCTAGAGGCCATGATGCATCTGGCCCAGCGCAGATAAGCCAGCACAGAAGCAAGAAGGGCCCGCCTTGATGGCGGGCCCTTTTTATCTCTTTGCCGGCAATCGGCTTAGCCCTGCTTGACCCGGGTCTCCCCCGCCACCGACACCACGGAACGCTTGCCCTTGCGGCTGATGACGATAAGCGCCAATACGATCAGGCCGATGCCGCTGCCCTCCACCGGCCCCGGGTTTTCACCGAGCAGCCACCAGGAGAGCAGCACGCCGCTCACCGGCACCGCCAGGGTGCTGAGCCCGGCGATCCCCGCCGGCAGCTTTTTCAGCACGAACAGCCAGAGGCTCCAGGCCAGCGCCGTGGCGAAGATGGCGCTGTAGGCGAGCGCACCAAACACATAGGGCTGCCAGTCGATGGGTCGCTCCGGCACCAGCGCCGCCACCAGTGCCATCACCAGGGTGGCGTAGATCATCTGCCAGGTGGTGAGGGACATCAGATCCACCCCGGGGTGGCGGGCATACATCCGCTTGGCGATGATGGCGCTGATCCCCCAGCAGATGCCGGAGGCAATGCCCAGCAGCGCGCTCTTCATGGAATCCAGGTGCAGTTGCCAGGGCTCGATCACCAACAGCAGGCCGCAGGCGGCCACCCCGACCGCCAGATAGTGCAGCTTGCGCATCCGCTCACCCAAAAAGAGCGCCGCGAAGATCACCACCCAGAACGGCATGGTATAGCTCAGAATGGCCACCTTGCCCGCCCCGCCGCTGATCAGCGCCCACTGGGCCAACCCCACCATGCCGCAGGTCTGGAACAGGGCGATGGCGAGGGTATAGCGAAACGGGGTGGGTGTAAGGTATTGGCGTCCGCGCAGGCACTGCACCAGCAGCAACACCAGGGATCCGCACAGGCAGCGCAGGGCGGTAAACTCGAACGCCCCCGCGTAGAGCATCACCTGCTTCATCACGATCCAGCTGTAACTCCAGATGGCGGTGAGCAGGACCAATCCCCCCAACGCCGCCATGTTCAACTTGCTATTCATTGTGCTGCCTTGTTGCTGCGGCGGCCGGTGCGTCCGCCATTCGGGGCGCCATCTTACTCCTCTGCCGTTCCCCTGCCCACCGCGGATAGAGCTGGCCGGCCCATGCTTTCCCTCTGCCAATCCCTGACTCCGACAAACAAAAAGGGGGCCTTGGGCCCCCCTGTTTGCAACCATCAAAGGCGAGGCTACAGGCTGATCAGTGTGCCGGTCTTGCCGGCAATGCCGTCAGCCGCCTTCTCCAGCAGGGTGATCAGGGATTTGCGCCCCGCCATGGACGTCGCGAACGAGAGCGCAGCCTCCACCTTGGGCAGCATAGAACCCTTGGCAAACTGCCCCTGTGCAATAAAGCTGTTGGCATCGGCCACGCTCAGCTGATCCAGCCACTGCACATCGGGCTTGCCGAAGTTGATGGCAACCTTCTCTACCGCGGTGAGGATGATCAGCATGTCGGCATCGATGAGCTCCGCCAGCCTGGCACTGGCCCAATCCTTGTCGATCACCGCGCTGGCACCACGCAGGTGGTTGCCCTCCCGCAGCACCGGAATGCCGCCACCCCCGACGGTGATCACCACCTGGCCGGCGGCCAGCATGGCAGAGACGGTCTCTTTCTCGATGATATCGACGGGTTTGGGGGATGCCACCACCCGGCGATAGCCGCGGCCGGCGTCCTCTTTGAGCCGCTCGCCCTTGGCCATCAACGCCTCGGCCTCCTCCTTGCTCAAGAAGCCGCCGATGGGCTTGCTCGGGTCAAGGAAGGCGGGATCGTTTTTATCCACCTCAACCTGGGTCACCAGGGTAGCCACCGGCTTGTGAATGCCGCGCTCAAGCAGGGCCTCGCGCAGGGCGTTTTGCAGGTCATAGCCGATGTAGCCCTGACTCAGAGCCACGCAGACCGACATGGGCAGATGAGGCGCCTTGGGGTCGTGGCGGGCCGCCACCTCGAACGCCTGCTGGATCATCCCCACCTGCGGGCCGTTGCCGTGGGTCACCACCACCTCGTGTCCCTGGGCGATCAGGTCAGCAATGGTGCCCGCCGTGCTCTGCACCGCCTTCATCTGCTCGGGCAGGTTGTTGCCCAGTGCATTGCCGCCAAGGGCCAGTACGATTCGCTGTTTCATCTTGTTATCTCCAGTGAGGGGACAAGCCGGCGCGATACCGGCCCACCTTTAGTTGTGCACATAAGCTTGCGGGTCAGCCTGTTTCGAACGGATTGTCAGCCTGCCACCACGGGGCAAGGCGAGTGCAGATCCGGCGCCAACGCCGGGTCAAAGGGCGCTCTGGCCAGAAAGCGGCCATAGCCACGGCGCCCCAGAAACTCGCCGTCGCGGGCCACTGTCTCACCGCGACTCAGGGTCATCCTGATCCGGCCGGGGCAATGCATCCCCTCGTAGGGGCTGTAGTCGCCGTTGTCGTGAAGCGCGGCGTGACGGATCAGGGTCTCGCCACGGGGATCCATCAGCACCAGATCGGCGTCAGACCCAAGTTGCAGGTTGCCCTTGCGCGGCCAGAGGCCAAACAGGCGCGCCGGGTTGGCGCTGGTGAGCGCCACCAAGCGCGACGGCGAGATGCGCCCCCCCAGCACCCCGTGCGCAAACAGCAGCAGCATCCGGTTTTCGACCCCGGGCAAGCCGTTGGGGCAGCGGCTGAAATCGCCGCCTGACAGGGTCATGCGCTGGGCGTGGGAGAAGTTGCAGTGATCGGTCGCCACCGTGTCGATGTCGCCCGCAGCGATGCCGACCCACAGCTTGTCCTGCTCGCTACGCCCACGCAGCGGCGGACTGAGCAGATAGTCGACCCCGTTCTCCTTGTAATAACACTGCTCATCGAGCAGCAGATATTGCGGACAGGTCTCTACCCAGACCGGCTGGCCCTGGCGGCGCGCCAGTTTCAGATACTCCAGCCCCAAGCCGTTGGAGAGATGGACGATATAGAGCGGCGCATTCCCAGCCAGCCCCGCCAGATTGATCATCCGGGCCACCGCCTCGGCCTCGCACTCCAATGGGCGGCTTTGCGGGTGATACCAGGGCTCACAGTGGCCGGCGGCGAGCAGAGCCGCCCGGCGCGCCGCGATGGCGGCGTCGTTCTCGGGGTGGACGGTGGCAAGCGCCCCCACCTCCTTGAGGCGAGCCAGGGCTCGCAGCACGTCGTGATCACCCAGCTTGTACTGGTAGGTGAGATAGAGCTTGAAGCTGCTGATCCCCTCCTCCTGCACCATGGCGGTCATTTCGTGGAGGATGGCGTCATCCACATGCTGAACAACGCCGTGAAAGCTGTAATCGACCACGGCCTGATCGGCGGCGTAGTCGTGATAGCGGGTCAGCTGGTGATGCAGGTTGCAGCCCGCCGGGCCAAATCCCATGTGATCGACGATGGTGGTGGTGCCACCACAGGCGGCGGCACGGGTTCCGCTGAAAAAATCATCGCAACTGCGGGCAATCCCGACATCGATGTTGAAGTGGGTGTGGACGTCGATGCCACCCGGCATCACGTAGCAGCCGCTGGCATCGATCAGCTCGGTCTCGCTATCGGGCTCGATAGCGGCGGCGCGCTCAAGGATCACCCCGTTCTCGATCAGCAGATCCTGACGATATTCACCCTGCGCATCGACCAGCACACCGTGTTTGATCAGCCGTTTCATCCCCACCACCTCGCACATCCGATCGCGTCAAACAGCAAGGCCCCGCCTGCGAAAGACGGGGCACTTGCCTCACATGCAACAGCCGAGCGGTGATGGTAGTCACCGCTCGGCAGCCCCCTTACTTGTCCAGCTCGGCCAGATAGAGCATGGGGATCACCGCGTACATGGCGGCACACTTGACCAGATGCTCCTTCCAGGTTTTCTCGTTCGGCGCGTGGGCTTCCGGCTCTTTGCCCGGGCCAAAGCCGATGACCGGGATCCCGTGACGACCCATGATGGAGACCCCATTGGTCGAGAAGGTCCACTTGTCCACCACCGGCGCCTTGTTGAACAACTGGGTGTACGCCTTGGAGAGGGTTTTGACCGTGATGTGATCCTCTTCCACCTTCCAGGTCGGGAAGTAGCACTCGGTCGGGTAGACCAGACCGGTGTAGGCCGGACGATCGTACTGGTACATGGAGACCTCGGCGCCGGCGGCTTGCACCGCAGGCAGGGCGCGGATCTCGTCGAGCGCCCCTTGCCAGGTCTCGCCCCAGGTGAGACGACGGTCGATGGAGACGGCGCAGCTGTCCGCCACGGCGCAGCGGCTTGGCGAAGTGAAGAAGATCTCGGAGACGGTCAGGGTGCCCTTGCCGAGGAAGTCGTCGTTGCCGAGGTTGTGGCTGAGTTCCTGCAATTCGCCGAGGATCGGGCCCATCTTGAAGATGGCGTTGTCACCGCGCTCCGGCGCGGAGCCGTGGCAGCTGACCCCCTGCACCTCGACGCGGATCTCCATGCGGCCACGCTGGCCACGGTAGATCTGGCAGTCGGTCGGTTCGGTACTGACCACGAACTCGGGGCGGATCTTGCTCTGCTCGATGATGTACTGCCAGCAGAGGCCGTCGCAATCCTCCTCCTGCACGGTGCCGGTCACCAGCAGGGTGTACTCGTCTTCCAGTCCCAGATCCTTGATGATCTTGCCGGCGTAGACCATGGAGGCCATGCCCCCTTCCTGATCGGAGGCACCGCGACCGCCGATGATCTCGTGATCTTCCATCCCCTCATAGGGGTCGAAGGTCCAGTTGGCCATGTTGCCGACCCCCACGGTATCGATGTGGGCATCCATGGCGATCAGGTGCGGGCCGTGGCCAATATAGCCCAGCACGTTGCCCATGGGGTCGATCTCGACCTTGTCAAAGCCGACTTTTTCCATTTCCTGCTTGATGCGCAGCACGACGCGCTCTTCATCGCAGCTCTCACTCGGGATGGCGATCATGTCGCGCAGGAACTGAGTCATCTCGGCCTTGTACTGGTAGGCCTTCTCCAACACCATTTCAAACGGAATTTGCTTGCTCATTGTGTCTCTCCATAACCAACCTGGGGTGCGGGAGTACGCCTCCCGCCCGCTACTCGTCATGGCACCCGCCGGGCACCATCCTGTTTCAATTCGTGCCTAGTCGCAGGCAGGGTGCTTGCCTTCCCACACCACTTCCCGGTAATGGGCCACGTCGGTGTCTCCTTCGGTGTTGATCACCAGCACCACCGACTGCTCATCCAGCCCCAGCCGGGCCATCAGCGCCGCGCGATCCGGGTGGTGGCGCACCGCCGCCAGCACGCCGGTGCCGACCGAACCGGATTCGCCGGAGATGATGCGGGGATCATCGCCAAGGGGGTTGCCGAGCACGCGCATGCCGAGCGCCGATACCTTGTCGTGACAGGAGATGAACTGGGTGGTGCAGCCGCGAAGCACCGGCCAGCCGAGGGGATTGGGTTCGCCGCAGGCGAGACCGGCCATGATGGTACGCATGTCGCCCCCCACGTTGACCATCTCCCCCGCCACGCCGGAGCGGTAGATGCAGTCGGCCTGATCCGGCTCGACCACGATACTGTGCAGGTTCTTCGCCCCGAAGCAGTCCACCAGATAACCGAGCACGCCGCCCGCCAGCGCCCCGACCCCGGCCTGCAGCAGCACGTGGGTGGGCTGCTTGATGCCCATGGCCTGCATCTGCTCGACCGCTTCGTCGGCCAGGGTGGCGTAGCCCTGCATGATCCAGGTCGGGATCTTGGTATAGCCCTCCCAGGCGGTGTCCTGCACGATGTACCAGCCGCGCTCCTCGGCCATCTTCATGGTCAGGCGCACGGTGTCGTCGTAGTTCATGTCGGTGACGATGCACTCGGCCCCCAGCGCCAGAATGTGGTCCACCCGCTCTTGCGCAGAGCCCTTGGGCATGTAGACCACCGCATGCTGGCCCACCTGCTTGGCGGCCCAGGCGACGCCGCGACCGTGGTTGCCGTCGGTGGTGGTGGCGAAGGTCATCGGCTCCTTGATGGTGCGCTTGATGAGATCGAAGGTGAAATCCTCTACCGCCACCCCGTATTTTTCACAGAGCAGGTTGGCGATGGCGTAGACGCCCCCCAGCATCTTGAAGGCGTTGAGGCCAAAACGTTTGGACTCATCCTTCACCAGGATGTTCTTCACCCCGATATAGCCAGCGAGCGCCTTCAGATCGCACAGGGGGGTGGGCTCATAACCGGCCAGTTTTTTATGAAAGGCGCGGGCCTTTTGCGCCTCTGCACGGGAAAACAGGGGCAGCGACTCACCGGTAAAGAAACGGTTATCGGCAATCTCCATCTTCAGGGAAAATTGGGACATGAATACCTCGCAAAGAGTCATCTCGCCGGGGATCATCGAGTGAAAAGCGCCCCGGGGAGAGAACCCGTGACAATAATTGCGTGATGACGACGGCCGGGCGGGACTTATTTCCCGCCCGGCCAGGCCATTATTTGACGCGTTTTTGCGCCTCTTTTATCAAGCCTTCGAGGGCGGCGCCCGGTGCCGAGAATTTACGGGCGACAATCATGGCGGCAATAATATAGGGCTTCCAGCTCGCCTCTTTATAAGTGGCGATCCGGTATTTCTCGAATACTCCTTCGGTTACTTCCCCTTCCTTGCAGGAGACACCGGAAATATCCGCCGGCAGGCAGTGCATATAGAGCGCCTCGCCCCCCTTGGTGAGGGCCATCATCTCTTCGGTGCAGTGCCAATCCTTGTGCTTGGCGTTCTGCGCCAGGCAATGCTGCTCCAGCTCTTTCAGGCCAGCGTGATCGTTGGCCCGCAGCAGCTCGGTGCGCTGCTCCATCACCTGATAGGGCGCCCAGGACTTGGGATAGACGATGTCGGCATCCTTGAACGCCTCTTCCATGGAAGTAACCTGACGGAAGCTGCCACCGGAGGCCTTGGCATTCTCCTTTGCCACCTCGATCACGTCCGGGATCAGGTCATACCCTTCCGGGTGGGCCAGGGTCACGTCCATGCCAAAGCGGGTCATCAGACCGATGATGCCCTGCGGCACGGAGAGCGGTTTGCCGTAGCTCGGCGAGTAAGCCCAGGTCATGGCAATCTTCTTGCCCTTGAGGTTCTCCAGGCTGCCGAAGTGCTCCTGCAACCAGGCGAGATCAGCCATGGACTGGGTCGGGTGATCAATGTCGCACTGCAGGTTGACCAGCGCCGGGCGCTGGGGCAGCACTCCCTTCTCGAACCCTTCGTCAAGCGCGGCGCCCACTTCACGCATGTAGGCGTTGCCGGCCCCCAGGTACATGTCGTCGCGAATGCCGATGGCATCGGCGCAGAAGGAGATCATGTTGGCGGTTTCACGGACGGTCTCGCCGTGGGCAATCTGGGACTTGCCTTCATCCAGATCCTGCTGGGTCAGGCCGAGCAGGTTGAGGGCGGAGGCGTAGGAGAAACGGGTACGGGTGGAGTTGTCACGAAACACCGAGATGCCAAGACCGGTATTGAACAGCTTGGTGGCGATATTTTCGGCGCGCAGTCCCTTGAGGGCCTCGGCCAGTTTGAGCACCAGCGCCAGCTCCTGAGGGGTCTGCTCCCAGGTCAGCAGGAAGTCTTTTTCATGCAGGTTGGACTTGAGTTCATTGATCTCTTTGATTAACTGGTTCACTGCTTTCATCGTTAGCCCCAATCTGTTGATGAGAAATGCATTGCTCCCCTTCCACTCACAGGTCACCGAAACAAGGGCCATTGGGTGAGTTCATCGGTCAGCGTCAAATAAGGGCAATCAATAAGCGTGCCAACGCATAAATAAGCGGGGAATAACCAGAAAAGGCGTCTTGAATGTGAGCCGGCGCACAGCCTTAGGCTATATGGCGCCCCGCCAAGGCAGGTGAGCCGGCTTATTTTCCAGCTGATGGCTGCGCACTACTGAAATAGCGCGAGAATAGGGTGAGAGGAGGCCAAGCCGACCTTGATAATTATCAGTCCGGCTATCACCAGAGCCTGCCAATTGATAGAAAGCGGGGCGACATTCTCATAATGATAACGCCGCGATTGTCGGTCGCGGCGCGGTCAAGCGGGGCCGCCAGGCGACCCGAAGTGGGATCAGGCCTGCACGGCTATCTCGTACTTCTTTATCTTGCGATACAGGGTGGCGATGCCGATCCCGAGTGCCTGGGCGGCCAGCTTCTTGTTGCCAAGGCGCAGCAGGGTTTCCTCTATCATCTGCTTTTCCATGTTCTCCAGCCCGTTTTCGCCAAGTGGCAGCGCCAACCCGCGCTCGACCTGGCCGGCAGCCGGCTCTGGCAGGCTTGCCTCTGGCGATGACCAGGGCGTCCCGGTAACCGATGCCGGGTTGCCAGCGGCAGGGCTGAGCGCAGGGTCGGCCAGCACGCCATGGGAATAAGGGTCGGGCGAGAGCGGCATGCGCGCGATTTGCGCCGTGCTGCGTGGCGGCTCGTCCGCCCCACTGCGCTGGTTGCGCAGGATGTTGGGGGGCAGCAGTATGCTCTCGATCACCTCCCCCGCCTGCACTACGTTCACCAGGTACTCGATGAGGTTGCTGAGCTCGCGCACGTTGCCGGGCCAGCGGTAGCCTTCGAGCAGTGCCATCACCTCCGGGCTGAGCCCCGGATACAGCAGGCCGATGCGGCTGGTGTGCAGGTTGAGGAAGTAGTGGGTCAGCAGCGCCACGTCCCCCTCCCGCTCGCGCAGGGGCGGCAGGTGGATGGGAATGACGTTGAGACGATAGAAGAGATCCTCGCGAAACTTGCCCTCGGCGATGTACTGCTCCAGATGCTGATGGGTCGCGGCTATGATGCGAATGTCCACCGGCACCGGCCGGCTGGCGCCGATGGGGGTCACCTCTCGCAGCTCCAGCACCCGCAGTAGCTTGGCCTGCATGGTGAGCGGCATGTCCCCTATCTCGTCGAGAAACAGGGTGCCCTGCTGGGCGGCCTGGATCAGCCCCTGCTTGCCGGTGCTGGAGGCCCCGGTGAAGGCCCCCTTCACGTAGCCGAACAGCTCGCTCTCAAGCAGCTGCTCGGGGATGGCGGCGCAGTTGATGGCGATGAAGGGCTTGTCGCGGCGCGGGCTGAGTCGGTGGATGGCGCGGGCCACCACCTCCTTGCCTGTGCCGCTTTCGCCGCACACCAGCACGCTGGAGGGGCTCAGAGCGATGCGATGGAGCAGCTTTTTCAAGGCCCGCATCGGCTTGCTCTCCCCGATCAGCATGCTGACTCCCTCATCGGGCTCCAGCGGCTGACTCGGCGTGCCGTGGGACTGGTGAAACGCCATCAGAAACAGCTGCTGGCCCTGCACGTGGTGCAACTGGCCGATGATCAGCTCCTGGCGATCCCCCAGGGTGACGATGTGTTGCAGGTGGCCGGTCAACCCCTGCTGGGCAAAGGTGAGCGGGCGCAGCCCTATCTCGCAGCCCAGCAGCGCCTCCTGCTGGCAGTTGAGCTGCTTGAGCGCGACCTCGTTGGCGTAGAGCACCTGGCTCTTCTCATCGAGCAGCAGGCAGCCCTGATCCATGTGGTTCATCAGGCTCAGAAAGACCTTGTTGACCCCGTCCGACAGGCCACGCGAGTCGAGCAGCTTGGCCACGAAGATGCTGGAGATGTGCTGCACATAGTCGCACACCTCCTGCAGATTGTTGTTGAGACGGGCCTGCTGCTCCGGGTTGAAGGCCACCAGGCTGATCACCCCGATGCAGTTCTCCTCCACCATGATGGGCACCCCGAGAAAGGCCCGCTCCCGGCAGCTCTCCTTGCAGCTGCACCCCTCGCAGACCGGATCCTCGCTGGTGTGGGTGACGATCTTCTCGCGCTGATGCTCGATGACGTAGCGCAACAGGCGGGAGTCCCCCTCCAGCTGGCGACCGAAGAACTTGCCGTAAGGGCCGGTTCCCGCCACCCGCACCATGTTGGCGTCCACGATTTCCACTTCCAGTTGCAGCACGCTGGCCAGCATCTTGGCAAAGCGCAAAATGGTGGGCTGGATCTGCATCAACAAACATTGGTTACTGACGGACATCATGTTGTAAATCCCCTGGCTCCCACCCCGGGTGGGATTCATGCTGGCCAGATACTATGCCAATTCGATGGCAGCGACTTCGCCGAGGATCACGAAAAGGGAACTTGCACCCACCCCACTCCCCGGAGTGAGAGCTGGCGCAGACTGGGGAAGAGAAAAGCCAAGGAGCAGGCCACCCACATCATCTGGGGTGCGCAAAAACGGTGAGAAGGGCCGGATCAACTGCCCAGATGCAGGGCCAGCCAGACCGCCAGCGGGATCACCAGGACCGAGAGCGCATTGCCGCCGAGCACGATACTGGCCACCTTCTCGGGCTGGCACTGGTACTGCTCGCACAGCATGTAGTTGAGCACCGCCGGCGGCAGTGCCACCGACAGCATCAGCAGCGGGATCCAGGCTGGTTGCAGCGGCAACAGCCAGACCGCCAGACCCAGGGAGATGCCACCGGCCAGCAGATAGAGCAGGTTGCACTTGAGGGCGAGCCCCAGGTGATCCAGCTCCCCTTCCATCAACCGGATGCCGAGGGCAAACAGCATCAGCGGTACCGAGATCTGGCCGAGCAGGGAGGCGCTGGTCACCAGGTATTCGGGCAGCGGGATGTGCAGATTGGCCACCAGCAGGCCGGCCAGGGCGGCCCACAGCACAGGGCTGCGTAACCAGAGCCAGCGGGAGGTGTTGGCCGAGAGGATGAACATGCCCACCGAGAAGTGGAGCAGGTTGGAGAGCACGAACAGTATGATGATGGCGCCCAGCTGCTGCTCGCCAAAGGCCAGCACCATCAGCGGAATGCCCAAGTTGCCGGTGTTGCGAAACATGGCGGGCAGGATCAGGGCCGGTCGGCTGATGCTGCGAAGCCTGAGCAGGGAGAGCAGCAGCCCCGGCAGCAGGATCACCAGGGCTCCCGCCGCGATGAGCGAGAGGTGGGCCATCAGATCCAGCGGGTATTTGACCAGCGCCGAGAACACCAGCGCCGGGGTAAACAGCTCGATATTGGCCCGGTTGACGTAACCCAGCGTGCCGCCCGGACGCAACCTGCCGTAGAGGGCGCCAAGCCCCACCACCGCAAACACCGGAATGACGATATTGAGCAGCGCGCTGAACATGGGCAGGTCCTTTACAGTTCGCGGGCGGGGATTCCCATCAGCAGCACGGGATCCAGGGTCACTTCCTGGCGGCCGTTGCTCACCCAGAGCTGGCCATCGGAGATGGTGCAGGTGAGCTGCATGGTGCGCTCCACCATCTCGGTCAGCGGCAGGGTCTGGCTGTCGGAGAGCTCAATCACGGTGAGGTTGTCGTGCAGGCCGAGTTTGCCCTGGTTCTGCTTCCACCAGACGCTGGTACCACGGCCGCCGTAGAGGTAGAGCACCACATGACGGGAGCGGTTGCACGCCTTCTTGAGACGGCGCTCGTCAGGCTGGCCGAGTTCGATCCAGAGTTCAATCTCGTCGGAATAGTTCTTGCGCCAGAGTTCCGGCTCGTCATCGGCGGAGAGGCCCTTGGTGAACTCCAGCCGCTCGGCGGCATGCCAGGCGAAGGCGGCCAGCCGGATCATCATCCGCTCGTCGGTCTCGGAGGGGTGACGGGCCAGGGTGAGAGAGAAGTCCTGATACAGATTGCGATCCATGTCGGACAGGCTGAGCTGAGCCTTGAATACGGTTGCCTTGAGAGCCATAGAAAACCTTGAATACCTTGGGAAGCGGGCCGAAACGAAAAACTGCGCGCCAGTGTAATCAAAATCGGCGGCCGGTTCGACCTCAAGCAGCACACATTTAGCCCCTGGAGCGCAGATAACTGCCTGCCAAGGCTCAAAAAACAAATGCCAGTCCGAAGACTGGCATTTGGCGGTATGAACGAAAGAAGCGGATCACTTCTCGGCGGACTTGACCCCGAAGGCATTGAGCAGCAGGCAGCAGGTCACTGCCACCGCCACAAACCCGCTCAGGAAGATAAAGGGCATGGCCCCGTATCCCAATACAGTCCAGATGGTTTGTTCAAGCAGACTCATTATGTGTCCTTCATCCAGTGAAATGGGTGTCCCTTTCGTGACGGGGTTATCCCCCCGTTCCTGATGATGCTATTTGACCCCAACCAGCGCCTGAGTCCTATGCCACCAAAGTAATAAATAGGGGGCTAGTTTGAGTTGGATCAACAATTTATCCCTTGCCGAGGAAAAATATGGACGGGATTCAACCAGTTGTCAGCCTGCTGCCCCCGCATTTTCCATCTCGGCGCCAAAAAGAAGGAGGCGACCCCGGGGTCGCCTCCTTGTCGGTTGGCCTGTTGCCGCGAGCGGCGCCCCCTCAATAGAAGCGCTGCTGCTCGGCGGCCATCGCCTTGAGGCGATCGCAGGGGGCGAAGCGGTCACCGTAGCGCTTCTGGTAGTGCTCAAGGCGCCCCACCAGGTGCTCGATGCCGAGGCTGTCCATGTAGCGGAACGGGCCGCCCAGGAACGGTGGGAAGCCGATGCCGAAGATGGCGCCGATGTCGCCATCGCGAGCCGAGGCCACCACGCCGCTGTCCAGCGCCATGGCCGCTTCGTTGAGCATCATCAACACGCAGCGCTCGGCCAGCTCCGCCTTGGCCAGCTTGGCCTGGGGCGAGATGCCGAGCACACCGTAGACGCTCTCGTCCACCGTCTTCTTGCCCTCTTTGCCGGTGAGCTTGCTGCGCGGGGCCGCCTTGCCGTAGAGGTAGAAGCCCTTGCCGTTCTTGCGCCCCTTGCGATCGTTTTGCAGCAGCTTGTCAAAGGCCGCCGGGGCCTGGAACTGCTCGCCCCCCAGCTCTTTTTCGAGGATCGGGGAGATCTTGGCACCCACGTCGATCCCCACCTCGTCCAGCAGGGTGATGGGGCCGACCGGGAAGCCGAAATCGAGCAGGGCGCCGTCCAGCACCTCCACCGGCTCCCCTTCCAGCACCAGGCGCGCCGCCTCGTTCATGTAAGGGGCCAGGATGCGGTTGACGTAGAAGCCCGCCTCGTCCTTGACCACGATGGGGGTCTTGCCCTGAGCGCGAGCGAACGCCAGGGTGGTGGCGACCGTTTCGGCACTGGTGCCGGCGTGGGGGATGATTTCCGCCAGCGGCATCTTGTCCACCGGGCTGAAGTAGTGCAGCCCCACCACCCGCTCCGGGTGCGCCGCCGCCGAGGCGATCTGCTGGATCGGCAGAGAGGAGGTGTTGGAGGCAAACACGGTGTGCTCGCCACATTCACGCTCCACGTCCTTCACCATCTGGTGCTTGAGGGAAAGATCTTCAAACACCGCTTCCACCACCATGTCGACCCGGTGGAAACCGGAGTAGTCGAGGGTGCCGGTGAGCAGGCTCATCTGCTTCTCAAGCTCGCTGCGCAGCAGTTGGCGACGCTTGAGCTTCTTGGCCAGGATGTCATAGCTGTAGCGCATGGCATTGCCGATGCCGCTGCTGGCCACGTCCTTGATCCGTACCGGCACGCCCGCCTTGGTGGCGGTGACGAAGGCGATGCCGCCCCCCATCAGACCGCCGCCCAGCACGGCGGCGTGACCCACCTTGCGCGGTTCGGCCCCCTGATAGGTGACCTCCTTCTTCATCTCGGTGGTGGCAAAGAAGATGGAGCGCAGGGCAGCGGACTCAGCAGTCATCACCAGCTCGCCAAAGTGGCGGGATTCGGCGGCAAGGCCGGCCTGCATCCCCTCTTCCACCCCGATGCGCACCACTTCCAGGATCAGATCCGGGGCCGGGTAGTTGCCGCGGGTCTTCGCCTTCACCCCCTTGCGGGCCTGATCGAACAGCACCTTGCGGCCAAGCGCATTGGTCTCCAGCAGCTTGCCCTGCAGATCCCGCTTGAGCTCGTGACGGGGCTTGCCCTTCTTGGCCAACTTGATGGCGGCCTCCAGCAGGATGGAGGGCGGCACCACGTCGTCCACCAGCCCCAGTTTCTTGGCCTGCTTGGCCCGCACCTGCTTGCCGGTCAGCATCAGATCGAGTGCCTTGGCCACCCCGATGAGACGCGGCAGACGCTGGGTCCCGCCGGAGCCCGGCAGCAAGCCCAGTTGCACCTCGGGCAGGCCGAGCACCGTCTTGCCGTGATCGGTGACCACCCGGCCATGACAGGCCAGCGCCAGCTCCAGCCCGCCGCCGAGGCAGGGGCCGTGAATGGCGGCGATCACCGGGATCGGCAGCGACTCGATCTCGGCGAAGATCACCTGCCCTTCCCGCGACAGCGTCTCGGCATCCTTGGCGCTGCTACAGGCCGCCAGCATGCTGATGTCGGCGCCGGCGATGAAGGAGTCCTTCTTGCCGGAGACCACCACCAGGCCGATCAGCTCTTTATTGGCTTTCACCTCGGCCAGCACCGCGCGGATCTCTTCCACGAAGGCGGCCTTGAGGGTATTCATGCTCTCGCCCGGCACATCCATGGTGAGAATGCCGATGCCATCCTGGCGCACCGCCAGGGAAAAAGTCTTCTCGCTCATCACTCTACCTCCAACACCATGGCCACGCCGAGACCACCCGCCGCACAGGCGGTGTTAAGCCCCAATCCCCCACCCCGGCGCCGCAGCTCGTGCAAAGTTTGGGTGATCATCCGCGCACCGGTCGCGGCAAAGGGGTGACCAAAGGCCAGCGAGCCACCGAGGACGTTGAATTTGTCCATGTCCACCTCGCCGATGGCCTGATCGCGACCCAGCTTGCTCTGGGCAAACTCTTTGCTGGCAAACATCTTGAGGTTGGCCAGGGTCTGGGCGGCAAAAGCCTCGTGCATGTCGATCAGGGTGAGATCGGCCAGCGTGATGCCGGCGCGATCCAGCGCCAGCGGGGTGGCGTAGGAGGGGCCCATCAGCATGTCCTGCCACACGTCGATGGCAGAAAATGCGAAACTGCGGATATAACCGAGCGGCTCAAGGCCAAGCTCGCGGGCCCGCCCTTCGCGCATCAGCAACACGGCGGCGGCGCCGTCGGTGAGCGGGGTGGCGTTGGCGGCGGTGACGGAGCCGTGCACCCGGTCAAACACCGGCTTGAGCTTGGCGTAGCTCGCCAGATCGGAGCTTTCGCGGATATTGTTGTCTCGCTCCAGCGGTGCCTTGTAGGGCGGCACGTGGGCGGTAAACACCTCGCCACTCAACTTGCCATCGGCCCAGGCCTGCGCGGCCAGGGTGTGGGAGCGGTGCGCCAGCGCATCTTGCGCCTCGCGGCTGATCTGGTGGCTCTTGGCCATCTGCTCGGCGGTCTGCCCCATGGAGAGACCGGTGGAGTACTCGGCCACGGCGGGCGGCACCGGCAGCAGATCCTTGACCCGCAACTGGCGCAGAATATTGAAACGCTGCTGCAGATTGCGCGCCTTGTTGAGATCAACCAGGGCGCGAGCCAGCTTCTTGCTCACCCCGATGGGTAGCACGGAGGAGGAGTCGGCGCCGCCGGCGATGGCGATGTCCACCGTGCCGGCCATGATGGATTCGGTGACGTTGGCAACGGCCTGGAAACTGGTGGCGCAGGCGCGCGACACGCTATAGGCATCGGTGCTGACACTCATGCCGGTGCCGAGCACGATCTCGCGGGCGATGTTGGGGGCTTCCGGCATCTGTACCACCTGGCCGAACACCAGCTGGTCGATGAGCTTGGGATCGAGATCGGTGCGAGCGAGCATCTCGCTCACCACCAGTTTGCCCAGATCCACCGCAGGCACGCCGTGAAAAGCGGTGGCCTGCTTGGCAAAGGGAGTGCGCAAACCCGCCACGACGGCAATCCGTTCGCCCTGGCGAGTCGTCAGTTTCAATGGCTCTTTCATCCTGGCTCCTTGGTTAAACGAGAAGACTAAAGGGAGAGGTCTGACCTCATTGCGCCACATCTTAACAATCCACTCACAAATTTCATACGGCTGATTGAAACTAAATTGCCGCCATCTTGGCCCCCTCCCTCGCCCTTGTGCGCCAACTGGAGTATAAAAAGATCAACTTCTATGAAAACAACGGGTTTATTGCATGGCAGCGGCCGAGTTCAGACAGCTTGCGGACTATCTGGGTAGTCAAATTCTGGGACAGGGCCCCCTCATCGAGGGGCTGCTGATCGCCCTGTTATGTGAAGGACATGTGTTGATCGAAGGCGCCCCCGGTCTTGCCAAGACCCGGGCCGTCAAGGCGCTGGCCGGCGCGGTGGAGGGGCGCTTTGCCCGCATCCAGTTCACCCCCGACCTGCTGCCTGCCGATCTCACCGGCAGCGAGGTGTTTCATCCCCAGGATGCCAGCTTCGTGTTTCAGCCCGGTCCCCTCTTCAACCACCTGGTGCTGGCGGACGAGATCAACCGGGCGCCGGCCAAGGTACAGTCCGCCCTCTTGGAGGCGATGGCCGAGCATCAGATCACCGTGGGCAAGAAGAGCTGGCGCCTGCCGCCGCTCTTTATGGTGGCCGCCACGCAAAACCCGATAGAACAGGAGGGGACCTATCCCCTGCCGGAAGCCCAGCTCGATCGCTTCTTGCTCAAGCTGCTGGTGGACTACCCGAGCCCCGCCATGGAGCTGGCCATCCTCCAGCTCAACGCCCGTGGCGACACCCTGCCGACGCCACCGCTCACCCTGAGCCAGGCCGATCTGCTGGCGGCCCGCAGCGCGGTGCAGGCGGTGCAGATGCAGGGGCGCCTCGAGCACTATCTGGTGCAGCTGGTCTGTGCCACCCGGCCGGGCAGCGGCCTGTGTCCGGAACTCGAACCCCTGGTCGCGGTGGGTGCCAGCCCCAGGGCCAGCATAGGTCTGGCCAGAGCGGCTCGCGCCAGGGCCTGGCTGGCCGGACGGGATTTCGTGCTGCCCGAAGACATTCAACAGCTGGCGCCGGCCGTGTTGCGCCATCGCCTCATCCCCAGTTATCAGGCGCTAGCGGACAACCTCGACAACGAGGCGCTCATCACCCTGCTGCTGGATGCGATCCCATGTCCCTGAGTCCGCTCGTTTCCTCTGTGCGGGCCCTGCTGCCATGACGAGCGCCGTCGATCCCCTCGCCCATCCCGATATCGCCCTGCCGCTCGCCAGACTGCTGGCGATCAGGCTGTGGGCCCGGCAGGGACCGCGCTCCCGTATTCAACCGGTGGCGCAGGGGCGGCTTGGCCGCACGCCGGGGCTCACCTTTCGCGAGCTGCGCGCCTATCAGGCCGGCGACGAGGTGCGTCATATCGACTGGCGGGTGACCGCCCGCCTTGGTCGCCCCTATACCCGGCTCTACAGCGAGGAGCAGGATCAGGCCCACTGGCTGCTGCTCGATCTCTCTCCGGCCATGTACTTTGGCTCTTGCCACCAGCTCAAGGCGCGCCTGGGCTGCGAGCTGGCCGCCGCCCTGCTCTGGCAAGGGGAAAAGCAGGCCAACACCCTGATCTGCCACGGCGTGGAGCCGCACCTGCAACACCAGCGCGGTCCCCTGGTGCCCTTGCTGGAGGCCCTCTGCCACCACTACCGGCTGGGACTGGCACGCACGCCGCCCCCCTACGCCCTAGCCCATACCCTGGCCCGGCTCAACCTGCCCCACGGTGCCAGACTGACCCTGATCACCGATCACAGCCCTCTCGACGAGGCGCTCTGCCGCCAGTTGCAACTGCTCGGCCGGCGCCACGACCTGCATTGCTGGCAAATTCGGGATCCGCTGGAGGCAGCCCTGCCCGCCCAGGGGCGCCTGGCGGTGCGCGCCGGCCAGCAGAGCGGCTGGCTCGAGGCCGGTGAAGCGGGGTTCGCCTGGCGCTATCAAGAAGCTGCCGAACAGCTGGCCCGCCAGAGCCATCAGCAACTGCTGCCGCTGGTGCAGCGCCTCTACCGGCTCGACAACGGCCAGCCGCTGCAACGCCAGTGGCAGGAGGGAGCATGCCGCCAATTCTGAACTGGCTCGCCAGCGCCGTGCCGGGCAGCAGCGTCCCCACTTCCCCGCTGGCGGCCCAGCTGCGCGACATTCACCCCGGCCCGCCGCTGCAGCTGGCCTCTGATCCCCGTCTGCTGGGCTGGTGGTGGCTGCTGATCGCGCTGCTGGTCGGCGCCATGATCATCCTCGGCGTACAGAGCCTGCTGCGTTATCACCGCTGGCGGCGACAGCTCGACTGGCAGGCCCCCGATCTGGTGCCCCAACTGCAAGCCGTGTTGCGCGAGGCCGTACTGCCCCGCTGGCCCGAGGCAGCCGCATTGCAGGGCGCGCCCTGGCTCGTCTTTCTTGATTCTCTGGGGGGCAGCCGCTTTCGCGAGCTGGCCCCGCACTGGTCTGCCTGGCTCTACGGCGGTCAAATTCCGGATGCGCAGCAGCGCCAGGCGCTGCGCCGGGCCTACCTCGCCTGGGGACGCAGCTGCATCTGCCTACCAGCCTGGTTGCTTGCACTGCGCTCTCGCTGGCGGCGAACCCGCCTGAGCGACGCGCACGCCGGGAGACGGCCATGATCCTCGCCTGGCCCTGGTTTGCCCTGGCGCTGGTGCTGCCGCTGCTAGTGCGCTTTGGTCTGCCACCCCGCCCCCGCGGCGCACATGACCCTGGCGTGTTGACCCATGCCGGTTTTCCCCTGCTGCGCCCCCATGCCGGCCAGCCCCTGTGGCGGATGGCGCTGTGCTGGTGCGCCCTGGTGCTGGCGCTCTGCCGCCCCCAGTGGCAAGAGCCGCCTCAGGTAAGCTATCAGAGCAGCCGGGATCTCATCCTGGCGGTGGATCTTTCCGACAGCATGCGCACCCAGGACATGCTGGATGAAGGGGAGCAAAAAGACCGGCTCAGCGCGGTGCGCCAGCAGATAGACAGGCTCATCGCCGCCCGCCCCGGCGATCGTATCGCCCTCATCGTGTTCGCCGATCACGCCTACCTGCTCTCGCCCCTGACCCAGGAGACCGACGCCCTGCTCGGTCTCACCCGCGAGCTCGATTTCGAGCTGGTGGGACGCACCACCGCCCTCGGCGAGGCCATCCTGCTTGCGCGCCAGCACAAGGCCCCCAAACGCTCTACCGCCCTGTTGCTGGTCACCGACGGGCGCAACACCGCCGGCAGCGCCGATCCCCTGAGCGAGGCCAAGCAGGCCGCCGCCGCAGGTATTCGCCTCTATACCCTGGGGGTGGGCGCCGATCCGGATACCTTTGCCGAGGCGATGACCCCCGCACAGGCCCCGGCCCAGAGCGATCCCAGCGCCGAGCTGGACGAAGCCCTCTTGCAACAACTGGCCGAGGTGGGCCATGGCCGTTACTTCCGGGCGCGCACCCAGGGGGATCTCGAGGCCATCAATCAGGCGCTGGATACCCTGGAGCCCGTCGCCACCGCGCAGACCCGCTATCGCCCCAATCAGGAGCTCTACCCCTGGCCGCTGGCGCTGGCCTGGCTGCTGCTGAGCTGGCCCGCCCGGTTGCGCTGGCCGCTGCGGCTGAGCCGCAAAGCCACTGTGCCTGACAGCCCGTCCCGAGGCGCCTCATGATGGAGCTCACCCTGCTGCGCCCGCTCTGGTTGCTGGCCCTGCTGCCGTGGCTGTGGCAGGGATGGCGCCGTCGTCGCCAGGCCCCGCTGCTGACCCCCGCCATGCAGGCCTATCTGCTGCCGGGGCAGCGGCGCCACTTTCCCTGGCTCTGGCTGGCCTGCCTGCCGCTGATCCTGGCCTTGAGCGGCCCGGCCCTGCGCCAGCAGAGTCAGAGCACTCCCAGCCCGGCCCTCGACATCTGGCTGCTGGATCTCTCCCGCTCCATGCTGGCCACCGATCTGCTGCCAGACCGGGCCACCCGGGTGCGGGTGCTGCTGCAGGATTTATTGGCTGACCGAGCGCAGCAGGAAGCGGCCCATCCCATCGCCCTCATCCTGTTTGCCGGGGATGCCTACCTCGCCATGCCGCCGACCCGGGATCACCAGGCCCTCGCCCTGCTGCTGCCCGACCTGCGCCCGGCCATCATGCCAAGGCAAGGCAGCGCGCCCGATCGTGCGGTGGCGCTGGCGCTCAAGCAGATCCCCGCCGGCCAACAGGCCCGCCTGCTGCTGATCACCGATGACCTGACCGCCCGTCAGGCCGAGCGGATCAAGGCGGTGTGGCCCTGCCAGGGCAGCCTCTTTTGCCACGCCCAGGTACAAGCGCGCCTCGACGTCTTGCTGGTCAACAGCGGCCAGGCCAGTCGCCTGCCCGCCACCATAGGCGGTGGCTTCGGCCGTGCCCTGCCGGCACCCGATGTGGTTACCCTGCAACAGTTGACTGGCGATCTCGGCGGTCAACTGCAGTGGCTGCAACAGGGGGCGCCACGCTTTGCCCCCCTGCCCATGAGCCAGACCACAGGTGCCCACCAGGCCATAGATCTAGGCCCCTGGCTGCTGCTGCCCCTGCTGCCGCTGGCCCTGCTGGCCCGTATCGGCACCCTCTGGCTGGTGCTGGTGGGGACGCTCTTGCTGACGCCACCCTCTCTGCAGGCCAGCCCGGCGCCAACGGCCATCCCGCCTGCTGCCCATGACAATCAGGCCTGGCAAGCCTTCTTGCAAAAGCGCTATCAGGAGGCCGCCCGCGCCTTTGCGGATCCCGTCTGGCAGGGCAATGCCTGGTATCGGGCTGGCGACTACGCCAAGGCAGCAGCCGCCTATGGCCGGGCCAGCACGGCCACTGCCCACTACAACCGGGGCAATGCCCTGGTGCAACTCGGTCAGTTGGCAGCGGCCGAGCAGGCCTATCTAGCGGCGCTGGCGCTGGAGCCGGGCCATCAGGATGCGCGCTACAACCTGACCTTGCTGCGCGCCCAGCCGCCCGAGGCAACCCCACAGGCGCAGGATCCCAAGCCCATCGATGCCCCAGAGCAGGCCGCCACCCCGGACGCTCCCCTGCCTCCGTCGCCTCCCGTCCTGCTGCTGGAGCAGCGGCTGCGCAAGGAAGATCAACGCAGGCGCCAGCAGGAGGCCAACCGCAGCCTCGCCCCTGGCACCTTGAAAGGAGAGGATCCCTGGTGAGCCGCCTCTTCGCCCCTTGCCATGCCCTGTGCCTGTTGCTGCTCTGGCTGATGACGGCGCAGGTTTTTGCTGCCCCGCCCCGGGCCGAGCTGCTGCCGGGAGCAGATCGCCGCGACTGGTTGCTGATCATCGAAGCGGACGGCGAGCGCCAGAGCAATGAGCTTGCCATCACCCCCCTGCTGCGTCAGTTCGCGGTGGGCAAGGTGACCATGAGCCGGGTCAGTACCCCGCAGCAGAGCCTGACCCGCTGGCAGATCCCCCTGCACCTGCTGGATACCAGCCCGCAGCAGGTGCCAGCCCTGCCACTGGGGGCGGAGCAGACTCAGTCCATCCCCTTTCCGCCACGCAGCGAAGCCGGCAACCTGGCGCCAGCGCCTGCCATCTCCCCCATCGAACTGCAGGCCCGGGTGCTGCAGCAGGGGCCGCTCTACCCCGGCCAGCCGTTTGTCTATCAGCTCAGCCTCTGGCTACCGGCCAACATGGAGGCCCCCAACCTCACCGAGCCGGCCAGCGATGCCTTCACCATTCGCCGCCTCGGCAACGATCAGTGGCAACCACCGGCAAGTCCCGGCCTGCCCGGCCGCCTGACCCGCAGCTGGCTGCTGCAGGCCAAAGAAGCGGGGCGCCATCCGCTGGAGTCCCCCCGCTTTCAGGGGCGTTTGCCGCAAGATGACGGTGGCAGTGACCCGCTCTCGGCCCGGGCGGCCACCCTGTTCGTGCAGATCGATGCGCCCCCGCTGCAACCGGTGGCGAGCCAGCTCACCCTGAGCCAGCGGCTGGATCCGCCGACGGCGGCCAGAGCGGGTGAGCCGGTGATCCGCACCCTGACCCTCACCCTGGAGGGGGGGGATGGCAGCCGCCTCAATCTGGCACGCCTGCTCGGCTCATCCGGCCTGCCCGCCGGCATCAGAGCCAGACCGGATGGGGAGCAGCAGCAGGAGCGCTATCTCGCCAAGGGGACGCTGCGCTTCGAGCGCGAGTGGCGCCAGGCCTTGACCGTGGACGAGCCCGGTGACTACCTGCTGCCCGCCATCGAGCTGGCCTGGTTCAACACCCAGCGCGGGCGCATCGAATACGCTCGGCTGCCCGCCACGCCCCTGCACATCGCCGCAAGCACGCAGTCGCCGCCGGCGCAGGATGGGCCGAACGACGAGAGCCTGCTGTGGGTCATCTGGGCTCTGCTGCTGCGGGCCTGCTGGCGCCACGGGCCGCGCTGGCACGCCTTCTATCGCCTGCAACAGGCGCTGTGTCGGGCCGATGCCGAGCAGGCCCGGGCCCGCTTGCTGGCGTGGGCCCGCCTGCGCTGGTCACTGCCCCATCCCCGCCTCGATGTCCTGCCCTGTCGTCGCGATCCCGCCCTGGTACCCCACTTTGCCGCCCTGGAGCGCGCCTGTTTTGCCGCCGCGTCCCCTGCTGAGAGCCACCCGCAAACCTGGGCGGACTTTGCCAGCGCCCTATGCGGCCACGAAACTTTTGCGATAGCCTATGGCCTCAGGCAACTGGCCAAGATCGCTTGATCCTGGCCTTCATTCAAATAAGGAAGCCCAGCGATGGCTTTAGGTTTTTTCAGAAAAAAAGGTGCCACGGTCGGAAAGGATCCCACGACCTCCCCGGTCTATGGAGGCATGGCAGACAAACAAACCAAATACGAAGCCTTGGTACATGCCCTGCACGGGGACATCTACCGCTACGCCTACTGGCTGTGCCGGGATCCGCAAGTGGCGGAAGATCTGGTGCAGGAGACCTTTCTACGCGCCTGGAAGAGCATCGACTCCCTGCTCGACGACAAGGCCGCCAAGGCCTGGCTCATCACCATACTGCGGCGGGAAAATGCACGCCGCTTCGAGCGCAAGCAGTTTGACCTCGTCGATCTTGACGAGCATCCCCAGAGCGATCAGGAGGCACTGCACAGCGAGCAGGAGATGGAGAACGAGTGGCTCAGACGCCACATCGCCCGCCTACCGGCCGAATATCAGGAACCCCTGCTGCTGCAGGTGCTGGGGGGCTTTAGCGGCGACGAGATCGCCGCCCAGCTGGGGCTCAACAAGAACACCGTCATGACTCGCCTGTTTCGGGCCCGCAACCAGATAAAAGAGGCCATGGAGTCAACGACCCAACAGAGAGGACACACCAATGGATGAGCTGGAATTTCGCCGTCGGGCCATAGCCCATCCACATGAGCAGGATCCCGCGTTTCTCGAGCAGGCCCAGCGCTCCCCCGCCAATCGCAAGCATCTGGACGAGATGAAGCAGCTCGATCGCAGCCTGCAGCGAGCCATGGAGGTCGAGGTCCCGGCCGGTCTGGCCGAGCGCATCCTGCTCAGACAGGCGCTGGAAGCTGATCAGGAACAGGTGGTTCCCCTGCCGGTGCGCCCGCGCAGCAACTGGCGTGCGCTGGCCATGGCGGCCTCGGTCGCCTTCCTGCTCGGCATGAGCACCCGCTGGCTGAGCTGGCCGCTGGCCGCTCCCGACGAGCTCTCGCTGGCCCAGGTCGCCATGGCCCATGTCTATGGCGAGGAGCCCTTCATCAAGGATGTGGACGAGCAGGTGAGCCTGCACACCATCAATGCCAAGATGGAGAAATATGGCGCGACCTTGATGGGCATGCAGGGGCTGAAGATCACCTATGTCAACCACTGCTCCTTCTATCAGGGGCCGGCGCTGCACATGGTATTGCAGGGCAAGATGGGCCCGGTCACCTTGTTCCTGGTGCCCAAGCACGTGCCACTCACCCTGCAGCCCACCTTTGAAGATGGCCAGCTCAAGGGCGAGATCCTGCAACTCAAGGGGGCCAACATGGTGCTGATCGGTGAGATGGAGGAGCCGCTGGCGCCGGTGGCAGAGCAGCTGGAATCCCGACTGCACTGGTCGATTTAACAGGCATTAACCCAATCTTGACTCGCCTCAAACCGGGTCAAGCCAACGGGCAGACCAATCAGGTTGGCTGCCCGTTTATCTCCTTTCCCGTCACGATTCTCCCCTATTCGCCGCTCATTCCCCGCAAATACCCAAAAATATTTTTGTGATGCAGATCGCTGCATATGGGTGTTTTTTATCCAATTAATGGTAAAAGAGACTATTTAAGCGGCGAATTCAAACAAATGATTAACACTCTGGAAACTTTTATGTATTCTGCTGTCACTGGTCTGATTTCTTACCTCCTACCAGATCCATAGAATCACGCCAGAATTGAATGGGAAGAAGCTGAAATAACAACAGATCTTGTCACATACAGAGGCAAAATAGCCCTGATGCCGACGGAAAATCTGCCTACAAGAGAGAACACTATGACAACTGCCTTTTTCAAAAAGAGCCTGATCGCTGCCGCCGTCACCCTGGCCAGTACCCAAACCTTCGCCGCCGCGTTCCAATTGAACGAACACTCAGCCTCCGGCCTGGGTCGTGCGTATGCAGGGGAAGCCGCCGTGGCGGACAACGCCTCCGTGTTGTCCCGCAACCCGGCAGCCATGACCCAGTTTGACAAGATGGCGTTCTCTGTCTCCGGTACCTATATCAAGCCGGACGTGGATGTAAATGGTGACATCTATGCAGGCCCTGCCAAGATGGCCGGTGCCAGCGAAAGCGGCATCGCGCCGAGCGCTTTCGTGCCCGCCACCTACTTCATCCAGCCGCTGAACGACCAGTGGGCCTGGGGTATCGGCCTGTTCTCCAACTACGGTCTGTCGACCGAGTACACCGAGAACTTCAACGGTGGCTCCATTGCCGGCAACACCGAACTGCTCACCTTCAACATCAACCCGAACATCGCCTACCGCGTCAACCAGCACTTCAGCTTCGGCGCCGGTCTGAACCTGGTCTATGCCAAGGCTGAACTGAACCGCCGCGCCGGCGTGCTGGCCGCCGTGCCGCCGCTGAGCAGCGTACCGGGTATCGGCAAGGACACCATCGTCAGCCACCTGAAGGGGGACGACTGGGGTTACGGCTGGAACGTGGGCACCATGTATGAAGTGAACGAGAACAACCGCTTCGCGCTGACCTATCGCTCCCAGGTAGACCTGAAGTTCAAGGGTGACTATCAGGGCACCTCTTCCGGCTTCAAGACCGTCGGTGGCGAACTGCCGCTGGATCTACCGGCCCAGGCCGAGTTCGCCGGTTACCACCGTCTGAACCAGCAGTTTGCCGTACACTACTCCGTCAACTGGACCGACTGGAGCGCCTTCCAGGAGCTCAAGGCCACCAGCGGTCAGTGCAACAGCACCGACGGTGCCGGCGTCTGCCTCTACAAGCCGGAGAAGTTCAAGGACTCCACCCGTTACTCTCTGGGCGGTACCTGGTACATCAACCCGTCCTGGGAAGCTCGTATCGGCTTTGCCTACGACAACACCCCGATCGAGCCGGAATACCGCAGCCTGAGCATCCCGGATTCCGACCGCGTATGGTATAGCGCTGGCGCCACCTACCACATCGACAAGGACATGAGCGTCGACTTCGGCATGGCCTATCTGGACGGCAAGAAAGTGGACGTCAACGAGAAGCTGGTCGAAAGCAATGAAGCGCTGCGCTGGAAAGGCACCTCCCACGGCAACGCCTTCCTCGCTTCCGCTCAGTTCAACATGAAGTTCTGATAATCAGCGAATTGACCAGAGCGCCTACGGGCGCTCTTTTTTTATTCCAAATTCATGTTTCAGCGTACATCTGTAGTAAACAACTGTACGCTTTTCTTTTTTTATCAAGCTATTAGCAGCACATCCCCCAGCATTTAATCTCGTTTTCATCCGCTCGTTCCCACGCCCGTTGCCTTACTGGTCATACCATATAAAATCCTGCCTCCAACCATAAGAACGTTCGAACTTCAGGTTCATTTTCAAGGACAATGCAATGCACTCCATCATGAAGCCGTCTCTCATCGCCCTGCTGGTGCTGTCGAGCCAGGCCCAGGCGGCAGGTTTTCAGCTGGCCGAGCAATCCGCCACCGGCATGGGCCGCGCCTTCGCCGGCGAAGCCGCCATCGCCGACAATGCCAGCGTGCTCTCCCGCAACGCCGCTGCCATGACCCGTTTCGATACCATGGCCTTCTCCGGTGGCTTCATCTATGTGCGCCCCGATGTCAACATCGAGGGCACCACCCGGGTGCCGACCCCCAAGGGGCCGGTCAGCCTGGATGCGGCAGCCCACGACATCGCCGATGATGCCTGGGTGCCCAACGCCTACCTCATAGTGCCGCTCAACGACCAGTGGCGCCTGGGGCTGGCTGCCACCTCCTATTACGGGCTCGGCGTCAAGATGCCGGACAACTACAATGCCGGCCACTTCGGCAATGTCTCCGACATCAAGACCGTGGATCTGGGTGCATCGCTGGCCTACCGCGTCAACCGCATCTGGTCCGTCGGCGCCGGCCTCTCCGCCATTCAGGGCGAAGGGGAAGTGGGCGGCACCTTCCCGTCCAACAACCAGATCGCCAAGCACCTGAAAGGGGATGGCTGGGCCATGGGCTGGAACCTGGGCACCTTGCTGGAACTGTCGGAGGCGACCCGGATCGGCCTCTCCTACCGCCACGACGTCACCCTGAAGCTCTCCGGCGACGCTATCGGCATCGATCAGAACGGGCAGCCCTTCACCGATACCGGCAGCCTAGATCTGCCGCTGCCCGCCACCGCGGAGCTGGCCCTGTTCCATCAGCTGACGCCGGCACTGGCGCTGCATTCGAGCATCAACTGGACCAACTGGAGCAAGTTCGTGCAGCTGGAATCCGAGCTCGATCACCACGGCGTCATGCACATCAAGGACGAGCACTGGGAAGACAGCTGGCGCTACGCGCTGGGCCTGACCTACCAGCTGGCACCGCAATGGCAGCTGCGCTCCGGCCTTGCCTATGACCGCAGCCCGGTCCCGGCGGATCGCCGCACCATCTCCATCCCCGACTCGGATCGGGTCTGGTACAGCGCCGGGGTGGGGTATCAGATCGATCGCAATCTCTCGCTGGATCTGGGGATGACGCTCATCGATGGCAAGAAAGTGGACGTGAGCGAGACCATGCAGCTCAAACCCGGCATCCCGCAGACCACCTCCACCTTCCAGGGCACCTCGGAAGGGGACGCCTGGCTGGCCGGTCTGCAGCTCAATTACCTGTTCTGAAACGGGCGGGCATCCCCTGCCCGCCCACTCAAGCACTATGCCAGTTATTGACCGTTTCTGGCCTCCAAGCGCTGGCATAGTGCGCGGCTTCACAATAAAATCAATCCAGTACACACGCTGGAGAGATGCATGTATTCATACGTAGCAAGGCAGCCCATCCTGGATCGGGAGTTGAACACCCACGCCTATGAGCTGCTGTTTCGCGACAGTCTGGATAACGTGTTCCCCCCCATCTCCTCCCAGCAAGCCACCGCCAGACTGGTGGTCGAACAGTTCCTGCAACAGAACATCGATCAGCTGCTCGGCGGTCGCCCCTGCTTCATCAACTTCCCTCATTCGCTACTGCTGGAAGGGCTGGCCGAGTGTCTGCCGCCGGAGAAGGTGGTGATCGAGATCCTGGAAGATGCCGACCCCGACGATGCGCTGCTGGCCAAGGTCAAACAGCTGCACGGGCTGGGCTATCAGCTAGCTCTCGACGACTTCACCCTGTCGCCGGACTGGGAGCGCTTCCTCCCATACATCCACATCATCAAGTTTGATCTGCGCGCCACGTCGCTGCTGCAGATCAAGGTGTTCATCCAGCAGCATCAGCAGCTCAAGCTCACCTATCTGGCGGAGAAGGTGGAGGACAAGGCGGAGTTTGAACGGGTCAAGCGCCTTGGCATCGACCTGTTCCAAGGCTTCTTCTTCAGCCGGCCCGAGATGGTCAAACAGGCGACCATGGAGCCGGCCCAGGTGGTGGTGATGCAACTGCTCAACGTGGTCAACCAGCCCAAACCCGACCTCAACCGCATCGAACAGCTGCTGAGTCAGGACATCTCCCTGTCCCTCAAGCTGCTGCGTTACGTCAACCACCTCAAGAGCCACGCCAACCCCATCTCCTCCTTTCGTCAGGCGGCGGTCTATCTCGGCCACACCCAGCTCAAACGCTTCGTGACCCTGGTCGCCGCCACCAGCGCCGGCCACGGCAAGAGTGCCGAGCTCTATCAGATGTCGATGATCCGGGCCCGCTTCTGCGAGCTGCTGGCCCACACCCATGCACCAACTCAGGAAGCCCAGCAGGCCTTCATCACCGGCCTCTTCTCCCTGCTCGATGTGTTGATGGAACAGCCGATGGACAAGCTGCTCGGCACCATTCCACTGATCGAAGAGATCCGGGTCGCCCTGCTGGAACGCAAGGGCAATCTGGGGTTCTATCTGTCGTTTTGCGAGGATTACGAGAGTGCGAACTGGCAGCGGATCACGGCCAGAACGGCCCGACTCGGGCTCAATGAAGAGAAGGTCAGTCAGCTCTATCTGACCGCCACCGCCTGGGTCAATCAGCAACTCCAGGCGATGGCGGAGACAGATTAACCCAGCTCGATGGCGACCGCCGTCGCCTCCCCGCCCCCGATACACAGACTGGCCACCCCGCGTGTGAGACCGCGTTCGCGCAGAGCATGGATCAGGGTCACCAAGATCCTGGCGCCACTCGCCCCCAGCGGATGACCGAGCGCGCAGGCGCCGCCGTTCACATTGACCTTGTCATGGGGCAGCTGGCAACCAGCCATCGCCAGCAGGCTGACCATGGCAAACGCCTCGTTGACCTCGAACAAGTCCACCTCCTCCACCCGCCAACCCACCTTGGCCAGCAGCCCCTTGATGGCCCCGATCGGTGCGCTGGTAAACTCGGCGGGCAGGGCCGCGTGGCTCTGATAACCCACCAGTCGCGCCAGCACCGGCAGCCCCAGCTGCGCAGCAGTGTCGGAACGCATCAAGATCAGCGCCGCTGCCCCGTCCGAGATGGAGCTGGCATTGGCTGCCGTGATGGTGCCCGTCTTGCTGAAAGCCGGCTTGAGCTGGGGGATCTTCTCGGGTCTGGCCTTGGCAGGCAGCTCATCCTCGGCCAGCAGCAGGGTATCTCCGGCCATCACTGGCGCCAGTTCCGCCGCAAAGGCACCGCTGCGCTGGGCCGCCAGCGCCCGCTCCAGCGATGCGATGGCAAAAGCATCCATGTCGGCACGGGTCAACCCGGCGCGATCGGCGCTCAGCTGGGCATAATGCCCCATCAGCTGCCCTTCGTAGGCATCCTGCAGCCCGTCGAGAAACATGTGATCGAGCACGCTCTGGTGCCCCATCCGAAAACCGCTGCGCGCCTTGTCCAGCAGATAGGGGGCGCGGCTCATGCTCTCCATCCCGCCGGCGATCACCACGTTCGTATCGCCGAGTCGCAAGCCATCGGCCGCCAGCATCACCGCCTTCATACCGGAACCGCACACCTTGTTGACCGTGGTGCAGGGGATGCTGTCCGGCAGGCCCGCCTTCAGCACCGCCTGACGGGCGGGTGCCTGGCCGACCCCGGCACTCAGCACGTTGCCCAGATAGGCTTCATCGATCTGCTCCCCCCTGAGCCCGACCTCTGCCATGGCCGCAGCAATGGCACAGGCGCCTAGCTCGGGAGCCGTCAGGTTGGCCAGGGCTCCCTGGAAGGCCCCCATGGGGGTACGTTTGGCCGCAACAATCACGATATCCATCAATTGCACTCTCCTTGTTACATTGAAATAACATATGCTGCCACCGCTGCGGGAACAAGACTTGCGGGGCAGTTGACGTTTGGGTAAGGTGCCAGCCAGGATTGACAGCCAAGACAGCGCCATGAACCGAACCAAGGATGACACGCGGACCTACAGCATCAGCGAACTGGCCCGTGAATTTGATGTTACGACCCGAAGTATTCGTTTTTATGAAGATCAGGGACTTTTGAATCCTGCCCGCCAGGGACAGACCCGGATCTACAGTCGGCAGGATAGAGTGCGGCTCAAGTTGACCCTGCGCGGCAAACGACTGGGCTTCAGCCTGGCGGATATTCGCGATCTGTTCGATCTCTACGATGCGGACAAGAGCAGCCGTACCCAGCTGCAAACCATGCTGGGGCTGGTGGCCGACAAGCGGGAGACCCTGCAGCAGCAGTTGGAAGACATCAAGATGGTGCTGCTGGAGCTGGACGCCGCCGAGCAGCGCTGCCAGCAGGCACTCGCTCAGCTCGGCTGACGCTCACAGCAACAAACATAAAGAAAGGGGCCCGCGGGCCCCTTGTTCATTGCAGCTGGATTATTTGTTCCAGCGATCCGGATCGTAATCCGGGCTGTAGCGGTCGACGATGACGGCGCAGGCCGCATCACCGGTGATGTTGAGGGCGGTACGGATCATGTCGAACAGGCGATCCAGCGCGAACAACAGCGGCAGCCCCTCGATGGGGATCCCGGCGGCCAGCAGCACGGCGACCACCAGGAAGCTCGGGCCCGGCACGCCGGCCTGACCGATGGCTCCCAGGGTGGCGGTCACTATGATGGCGGCCCAGGCACCCATGGAGAGATCGATCTGGTAGACCTGGGCGAAGAAGATGGCAACCAGACCGTAATAGATGGCGTTGCCGCTCATGTTGATGGTGGCGCCCAGCGGCAGCACGAAGGAGGCCGTGGCATTGGTCACCTTCAACTCCTCCTCGCAGGTCTCCATGTTGACCGGCAGGGTCGCCATGGAAGAGGCGGTGGAGAAGGCGACGATCTGCGGCTTCTTCATGGCAGACAGGTACTTGCGTACCGGCGTGTTGGAGAAGAGCACGATCAGCAGCGGATAGACCACGAAGGCGAAGATCAGGATGGCGGCCAGATAGACCACGAACAGCTTGAGCACCAGGGTCAGCACGTCGAAACCGTAGGTGCCGATGGCATCGGCCATCAGGCCGAACACGCCGAGCGGCGCGATCAGCATCACCTTGTTGATCATCCAGACGAAGGCATCCACCAGGGTGTTGAGGCCATCCACCAGCGGCTTGGCCCGCTCGCGGGGTTGCTTGGCCAGGGCGATGCCGAGGAACATGCAAAACACCAGGATCTGCAGGATGTTGGCTTCGTTGAGCGACTGGAAGACGTTGGTCGGGATCATCCCGAGCAGGGTGGCGACCGCATCGGGCAGCGCACCCTTGTCGGCATAGTCACCGGAGAACATGGAGGCCATGGAGCCGAACTCGACCCCGACACCGGGCTTGAAGATCTGCCCCATCACCAGGGCCAGCAGTACCGCCAGCGCCGAGGTACCGAGGAAGAAGGCCAGCGTGGTGACGCCAATCTTGCCCGCCGCCGGGCTGGCGCCGAGGTTGGCCGCCCCCGACAGGATGGCCACCGCCACCAGCGGGATCACCAGCATCTTGATCAGCTGGATAAAGAGAGTACCGAGCGGTGCAAACACGGTGGCTTGTTCACCCATGAACGCCCCTACCAGTGCCCCCAGCACCATGGCGACCACTACCTGGAAGCCAACGTTCTTAATGAGTCCTTTTGTTAACACAGAATGTTCCTTTAAGTAGCAAATATTCGCACTTTCCCAGTGCAATCAACCAAACAGGGGATGAACAGCTGTCCATTCCCCTGAGCGCGCGCTTTATCTCATATTTATTCGCTGTTTTAAATCGTCAAATCGTTAACGGGAGTTATTGATAAGTTTGCAACAAAGTAAAGATTCAAAAGGCTCACGGCGATTTTTCCCGCTTTATTCATGACAACTGGCAAAAGATTGTGCTACTTTGGCTGGGCAAACGTGCATACAGGGATGAAAACATGCTGAAAGTTAACGAGTATTTTGATGGAAATGTAAAATCCATCGGTTTCGAGCAAAAAGGCGACAAAGCCACCGTGGGTGTGATGGAAGCCGGTCACTACCAGTTCAATACCGCCGCCCCCGAGCGGATGACGGTGGTCAAGGGTGCGCTGACCATCCAGCTGGCCGACGAAGACGAATGGCACACCTATGAGCAGGGTCAATCCTTCGACGTGGCCGGCCACTCCTCCTTCAAGCTGGAAGTGAAAACCCCCACCGCCTATCTGTGCGAGTTTCTCGATTAAACCGCCGGCAACCCTTGCCTGAACACGCACAAAGGAGCAGCCCCCGGGCCGCTCCTTCTTTTTTGGCGCAAGCAGCCCTCCTCTTTGCAGCCCATCCTTGCTTTCATTTGCGTGCCGCCATCACACCCCTCGGTTTTCCCGCTTTCCATCGACTACAAAAAATTTACAATATTTAGACGAAACCCATAATCGGAGTGGTGTCATGATCAGTGTCTTCGACCTGTTTTCCATCGGGATCGGTCCCTCTTCTTCTCATACCGTGGGGCCGATGCGCGCCTCCTACGCCTTTGTCACCGCGCTCAAGCAACAGGGAGTGCTGTCCAGCACCCAACGGGTAGAAGTGGAGTGCTACGGCTCGCTCGGCCAGACCGGCAAGGGCCATGGCACCGGCAAGGCCATCATCCTGGGACTGGCCGGTTTCGAACCCGAGTCGGTGGACATCGAAGCCATCCCCGCCTTTTTGACAGAGGTGGAGCGCAGCCAGTCGCTGCTGCTGGCGGGTGAACAACCGAGCCAGTTTGCCCGCAGCGGCGCCATCATCTTCAACCGGCGCAAGACCCTGCCCGCCCACTCCAACGGCATGACCCTGCGCGCCTTTGCCGGGGAACAGCTGCTGTTTAGCCAGACCTACTACTCCATCGGCGGCGGTTTCATCATCGAGGAGAGCCACTTCGCCAACGCCAAAGAGGAGGCCGCCCGCTTCGATGCGACCCACCCCATCCCCTACCCGTTCGAAAGCGGCGCCCAGTTGCTGGCCCACTGCCAGGAGAGCGGCCTCTCCATCTCCGGGGTGATGCTGGCCAACGAGAAGGTGTTTCGCACCGAAGCCGAGATCAAGGCGGGCCTGCGCAAGATCTGGCAGGCCATGCAAGGCTGCGTCGAGCGTGGCTGTCGCAGCGAAGGGGTGCTGCCCGGCGGCCTCAAGGTGAAACGGCGGGCCCCGGCGCTCTATCGCCAGCTCAGCTGCGAGACCAATTTCAACAAGGATCCGCTGATGGTGATGGAGTGGGTGGATCTGTTCGCGCTGGCCGTCAACGAGGAGAACGCCGCCGGCGGCCGGGTGGTGACCGCCCCCACCAACGGCGCCGCCGGCATCATCCCCGCCGTGCTGCACTATTACGATCGCTTCGTGCGCAAGGTGGATGACGAGCTGCTGCTGAGCTACTTCCTCGCCGCCGCCGCCATCGGCATCCTCTACAAGAAGAACGCATCGCTCTCCGGCGCCGAGGTGGGCTGCCAGGGAGAGGTGGGCGTCGCCTGCTCCATGGCGGCGGGGGCGCTGACCGAGATCCTGGGCGGCAGCCCGGCGATTGTCGAAAACGCCGCCGAAATAGGCATGGAACACAACCTGGGCCTCACCTGCGATCCGGTGGGTGGCCAGGTGCAGGTGCCCTGCATCGAGCGCAACGCCATGGGGGCGGTCAAGGCGATCAACGCCGCGCGCCTGGCCCTGCGCGGTACCGGCGAGCACAAGGTGTCGCTGGACAAGGTGATCAAGACCATGTGGGAAACCGGCAACGACATGAAGACCAAATACAAGGAAACAGCCCGCGGTGGCCTGGCGGTTAACATCACCGAGTGTTAAAAATCGGTAACTTGCTCCATTTGGTTCCTAAATACCCGGCATTGTCGGGTATTTTTATGGGCAAACGCTTAACAAAATGGATAAGCATCAAAATAAATTTTATACTCGCCCGCTCTGATTCAACAAAAATAGATCTATTTCAACTTTTTTTGGGCTTTGAGCCGTTACACTGTGGTTATCTGGTTCATTGACCTCGGCGACGACGCCCTCGTCCCATGGATCACCCCGTTTCTGCGAGTGGGCATGGCGCCCCCTTCTATCCTGAGGTAATTGTTACATGATCAGCGTTTTTGATATCTTCAAAATCGGTGTTGGCCCCTCCTCTTCCCACACTGTCGGCCCGATGAAAGCAGCCAAACAGTTCGTGGATGAACTGCGTGCAGGCGGCAAGATCCGTGACATCACCCGGATCCAGGTCGATGTCTACGGCTCACTCTCCTGGACCGGCAAAGGTCACCACACCGATACCGCTATCATCATGGGTCTGGCGGGCAACCTGCCGGAAAATGTCGACATCGACGGCATCCCCGAGTTCATCTCCCGCGTCGAGCAGACCGGTCGTCTGCCCATCGGCCTGCACTGCCATACCGTCAGCTTCCCGCGTGACGCCATGGTGTTCCATGACGAAGCCCTGCCGCTGCATGAAAACGGCATGAAGCTGACCGCCTTCATCGAAGACGCTGCCGTCTACAGCAAGACCTACTACTCCATCGGCGGTGGCTTCATCGTTGACGAAGAGAACTTCGGCAAGGCCGACAGCGGCGACATGTCCGTCAGCTACCCGTTCAAGAGCGCGGCCGAGCTTATCGCCCACTGCAGCCAGACCGGCCTCTCCATCTCCGCCCTGATGATGGAGAACGAGAAGTGCTTCAATACCCCGGAAGAGATCTACAAGAAGCTTGGCAAGATCTGGACCACCATGCGTGAAGGAATCGAGCGCGGCTGCCGCACCGAAGGCGTCCTGGCCGGCCCGCTGCGCGTACCGCGCCGCGCCGCGCCGCTCTATCGTCAGCTGACCACCAACGAGAACCTCTCCAACGATCCGATGAACATCGTGGACTGGGTCAACATGTTCGCCCTGGCGGTGAGTGAAGAGAACGCGGCCGGTGGCCGTGTGGTGACCGCGCCGACCAACGGTGCCGCCGGCATCATCCCGGCCGTGCTGGCCTACTACGACAAGTTCATCCAGCCGGTTGGCCGCGACGACTACACCCGCTTCTATCTGGCCGCAGCCGCCGTTGGCATGCTCTACAAGATGAATGCCTCCATCTCCGGCGCCGAAGTGGGCTGTCAGGGTGAAGTGGGCGTCTCCTGCTCCATGGCCGCCGCCGGTCTGACCGAGTTGATGGGCGGCAGCCCGGAGCACGTCTGTGAAGCCGCCGAGATTGGCATGGAACACAACCTGGGTCTGACCTGTGACCCGGTCGCCGGTCAGGTGCAGGTGCCCTGCATCGAGCGCAACGCCATCGCTGCCATGAAGGCGGTCAACGCCTCCCGCATGGCGCTGCGTCGCACCTCCAAGCCGCGCGTCTCGCTGGACAAGGTGATCGAGACCATGTACATCACCGGCAAGGACATGGACTCCAAGTACCGTGAAACCTCCCGCGGTGGCCTGGCCATCAAGGTGATGCAAGTCGCCTGCGAATAAGTCGGCGTGGCAACAATAAAAACGGCGGGAATTCCCGCCGTTTTTATTGTCTGTCGTTTGGATATTGCGCCCCGTCTCGCTCAGAGAATCCGCCGCATCCGATCGTTATTCCCACACCGATGGCTTGCCTCCGATGGCAAATTCGGCGGCACCATTATCGATTATTCCACGATGCGATCGGCCAGGGTGCCCACCGCCACCACGAAATAGTGGGAGCGATTCCAGTCGCGCAGCACCCGATAATTGGGATAGGCGAGATAGGCAGCCCCGCCCTCCCCATCGGGCTGCACCAGCGAGGCTTGCAGCGACGCCTGCGGCAAGTTTGCCCCATCTGCTTTGCGCACTCCGAAGGCCTGCCATGCCGACAGCGCCCGAGTCTCCTCCAGTCCGACCAGCGCAGGATCCAGCCCTGCCGGCACCCTCACCCGACGACCCCAGGTTTCATCCCCGTGCCAGCCGTTCTGATGCAGATAATTGGCAGCCGAACCAAACACATCCGCCAGATTGCCCCACAGATCCTGCTTGCCGTCCCCGTCCTGATCGACCGCATATTTGAGGTAGGACGAGGGCATGAACTGCACCTGCCCCATGGCGCCGGCCCAGGATCCCTTGAGATCGGCTGGCGCCATTTTCTGCTGCTCCAGGATGCGCAGGGCGTCAAACAACTGCCCCTTGAAGAAGGCTTCACGGCGCCCCTCCCAGGCCAGGGTCGCCAGCGACGACACCAGCGGATATTTGCCGGTCAATTTGCCGAAATTGGTTTCAATGCCCCACAGGGCGACAATAAAACGCGGTTGCACATCATATTTCGCCCCTATTTTTGTGAGCAGCGGCAAATACTGACGATATAGCCGTTTGGCTTGATTGACTTTCCATTGCGGCACGGCGCGAGGAATATAAGTGGCGAGGGTCTGTTTAAATTCCGGCTGATTTTTATCGTGCCGGATGGCGACCTCAACGAGGTGAATATCGGCAAAGGCGGTGGCGACCGTCGCCGGCGAGATCCCGGCGGCCAGGGCCTCTTGTTTGAGACCCGTCACATAATGTTCAAAATCGGGGCTGGCCTGCAGCGGGTAACTGATGATCCCGCTTATCAATAACAGAGCCAGCCGACCCTTCATTCCCGTTCGGCCTTTAATTGGGCCTTGTGTTGTTCCAGCAGGTTTTCCGGTGGCGGTGGCACCTGCAGATAGAAGCCCTGGCTCTGCAGCGCCTCCATCACCCGGCTGGTGGAGGCGATCCCCAAGGGCTTGGCTGGGTCCAGTTTGGTCATCAATACCAGTTCAGGACGGCCGAATGCACTCATCAGCACCTCGGGTACGCGGGAAAAATCCTCTCTTCTTTCAACAAAAAGATAGGTCTCGGCTTTTTTGCGACTTTTATAGACTGCACACAACATGGAAATTGATATAATCCAACCGGTTTATTGCCTCTGAGGATGGCAAACTATAACATCGGGAATTGAATAACAATAACGGATTACCGTCTCTGTCTCGGGGAAGATTCATGGTTGAGCGCGATAACGAATTGAAAGGGACCACCTTCACTATTTCTGTGTTGCATATCAGCGATGGCAAACCTGAGCGGATCCGCCAGTTGCTGGCGGCCAAAGTGGCTCAGGCGCCCCAGTTTTTTAATTGTGCCCCCCTCGTCATCAATGTGGAACGGCTCACCGATATCCCCGACTTCGAGCAGCTCAAGGAGCTGGTGGAATCGGAAGACTTCGTGCTGGTCGGGATCACGGGGGCCCAGAGCGAGGCGATGAAGACGGCGGCCAAGGCGGCCGGACTGGCGGTGATGGCCTCCGGCAAGAGCCGCAAAGCCGAACCGCAACCCCAGCCAGCTCCAGCTCCGGCCCCCATTGTCGAGGTGAAAGCCGTGCCGGCTCCGCTGGTCGCGAGCAAGGTGCATGTGGGCCCGGTGCGATCCGGCCAGCAGCTCTACGCCGCCGGCACCTCGCTGGTGGTGCTGGGCTCGGTCAGTCCGGGCGCCGAAGTGATCGCCGACGACAGTATTCATATTTATGGCACTCTGCGCGGCAGGGCCATTGCCGGTGCCAAGGGTAACCCCCAGGCACGGATCTATTGCCAGCAATTGCAGGCCGAGCTGCTCTCCATCGCAGGCACATTTCAGCTGAGCGATGCATTGCCGGCCGGCCTCATCCAGCAGCCGGTTCATGTCCGGCTGGATAACGAACAACTCCGTATAGACCGTATCAAATAGAGTTACAAGGAAGCGAGAATGGCGCGAATCATAGTCGTTACATCGGGTAAAGGTGGCGTTGGCAAGACCACAACCAGCGCGGCCCTGAGTACCGGTTTAGCTCAGCGTGGCCACAAGACCGTGGTCATCGATTTTGACATTGGCCTGAGAAATCTGGACCTCATCATGGGCTGCGAACGGCGCGTGGTGTATGACTTCGTCAACGTCATCAATGGCGAGGCCAACCTCAACCAGGCCCTCATCAAGGACAAGCGCTGCGAAAATCTGTTCATCCTGCCCGCCTCCCAGACCCGGGACAAGGACGCACTCACCCGTGAAGGGGTCGAGAAGATCCTGGATCAGCTGACCGAGATGAAGTTCGACTACATCGTCTGCGACTCTCCGGCGGGGATCGAAGCGGGTGCCCTGATGGCGCTCTACTTCGCCGACGAGGCCATCGTCACCACCAACCCGGAAGTCTCGTCGGTGCGCGACTCGGACCGCATCCTCGGCATCCTGGCCTCCAAGTCCCGTCGCGCCGAGCGCGGCGAAGACCCGATCAAGGAACACCTGCTGCTCACCCGCTACTGCCCGACTCGCGTCAACCGTGGCGACATGCTGAGTGTGCAGGACGTACAGGAGATCCTGGCCATCAAACTGCTCGGGGTGATCCCGGAGTCCCAGGCGGTGCTGCGTGCCTCCAACTCGGGGGAACCCGTCATCCTGGACAAGGAGTCCGATGCCGGTCAGGCCTATGAGGATGCCGTTGCCCGCCTGCTGGGCGACACCAAGGATTTTCGTTTTCTGGAAGAAGAAAAGAAGGGCTTCTTTAGCCGACTGTTCGGGAGTTAAGCATGTCATTATTGGATTATTTTCGTTCCAACAAGAAACAGAGCACCGCACAACTGGCCAAGGAGCGGTTGCAGATCATCGTGGCTCACGAGCGTTCATCCAGAGGGGGGCCGGATTACCTGCCCCAGCTCAAGCAGGATATCCTCGACGTGATCCGTAAATATGTGCAGATCGACCCTGACAAGATCACGGTCCAGCTGGACAAGAAGAGTGATGAGTTGTCCGTGCTGGAGCTCAACATCACCTTCGCCGATGACAAGAAGGGATGAGCTGACGCCCTATGCGTGACCCCTTCCCCCAATGAAGACCGGATCCTGTGCCAGGATCCGGTTTTTTATTGCCACGGCGCCGCCAGCCGTACTCGCCAAGCAAGCAGGGGCCAGCTAGAATACCGCGCGCCACCGGCCGGCCTTGCCGACGGGGTTTTTCTTTTATTTTCAGCTGGAACAGACCGCTTATGTCTTTGAACGACGAAATGCACAGCGTCGAGGAACTGCTCGACACCGCTCTGGAACTCTTCATGGAGCTGGCCTCCGACAACCTGCCGGAGCAGGAGATTGCCCGCTTCAATCAGGAGTTCAACGATCGCGGCCTGCTGGCGGAAACCGATCCGGCCGATGACTGGGAAGCGGACGTCGGGTTCGAAGTCAGCGACGCCGACTATGCCGAAGTCTGGATCGGGCTTGGCAACGAGCAGGAAGAGTACGAGCACCTGTTCGCCCGCATGCTGCTCTCCCGCCGTGTTGACGAGAAGTTCTGCCACATCGAATGGCTGCCCCAATAATTCCGGATCCCGATGATCCCAGCCACTACGTCTGGGAGCCAGAGCCGGAGCCCGACCCCGTGCGTCCCGCCCTCGCCAGACGCCTGCTGAGCGGGCTCGGCAAACTGCTGCTGGCGGCGCTGCTCAGCACCATCGTCTCGGTGGCATTGCTGCGCTTCATCGATCCGCCTATGTGGACCTGGCGCCTCGAGCGGGCGCTGTTTCCACCGGCCAAGGTGGCCGAGGTCAAGCACGACTGGGTGCCGCTCGAGCAGATCTCCCGCGAGCTGCAACTGGCGGTGATCGCCGCCGAAGATCAACGCTTTGCCGAGCACAACGGCTTCGACATGGATGCCATCAGCTCGGCGCTCAAGCACAATCAGCACAGCGAGCGGGTGCGCGGCGCCAGCACCCTCAGCCAGCAGACCGCCAAGAACCTCTTCATGTGGAGCGATCGCAGCTTCCTGCGCAAGGGGATCGAGGCCTGGTTCACCCTGCTGATGGAGCTGGGCTGGGACAAGTCCCGCATTCTCGAGATGTACCTGAATATCGTGGAGTTCGGGCCCGGCATCTACGGCGCCGAGGCCGCAGCCAGACACTACTTCGGCAAACCGGCCGCCCGCTTGACCCGCTACGAAGCCTCCCTGCTGGCGGCTGCTCTGCCCAATCCCTGGCGCTACCGGGTCAAGCCTCCTTCACCCTACGTCCAGCAGCGCTCGGCCTGGATCCGCCGCCAGATGGGCCAGCTGGGTCAGATCACCCTCAACAAGGTGCATCAAGCCGATTGACCAGCCGGCTGCCAAGGCTCAACTGCTGGCGGCCGGATCGTCTGCCGGCGGGCCCAGATGGCCGCCGACGGTACCCCGGTGCAGCGGCAGATAGTGCCACCACCAGGCCTCTCGCCGCCGTTTGATCTGCTGTCGCCTTGTCCGTCGTTTCATGGCACCTCTCCCTTGGCCATCCCCCCTTCAACCATACCCCTTTGCCGGCGCCCTTGCCCAGACACGGCGCACCATGGCCACTGGTCTGGCCGCCACCGCCAATAATTGCTACAGTAGCGAACCTCGATGTATCTGGAGTGATTTCATGGAACAGCGTACCCCGGATCAACTGGTCGAATGGGCCTATGATCAGTTTCTTGAGCAGGCCGCAGACATGCTGGCCCCCGAACAAATCGTCGACATCACCCTGGAGTTCGAACAGCGTGGCGCCGTCGAGGCGACCCTGCCCAACGCCGACTGGTCAGCCGAACTCGGTGTACCGGTCGACATGGAGCGCTGGGTCGAGGTGTGGGTCGGCTTGCTGGATCATCAGGAGGAGTTTGAGGTGATTTTTGCCACCTTCCTGCTGCCCCGCCATCTCAATGAGCACGATGTCCATGTGCGCTGGCACCGCCAGCAACAGGCATGAAAAAGGCGCCCTCGGCGCCTTTCTCTAATTTCTACTGAGCCCCTCAGGGGCGGGCCACAATGGCCTTGACCAGACAACGGCGGCACCAGCAGGCGCTGGCCTCCCCCATGGGCAGGGCCGGCAACTGGCTGCACCAGCACTCGGCGATGGTCGCGCCGGCTGACACGGCGCAAAATGCCGGCTCACCACAGCCAGGGCAGCGGTGGGTGCTGGTTGAACCATCCAGCTGCGCCATCACCGCCAGCTGGGCATCACTGTCCATGGCGGACCAGCGACCTATCTCGGTCAGGGTACGGCCACAGCCGAGACAGAGGCCATCCTTCGCCTGGCAATGGCCAATGCAGGGGCTCGGCACTTATTCGCCATCCGGCGCGTTATCAGCAGCCACGAGCGTGATGCAGTTGTCCTCGAGCACAATCTTGCCCTGCTTGTAGAGGCCGCCGATGGCCTTCTTGAAGGTGCCCTTGCTCATGCCGAGCAGCTTGTAGATGAGCTCGGGTTCGCTCTTGTCACCCACCGCCAGGCTGCCGCCCTGCTTCTTGAGGCGGGCCAGGATCAGCTCGCCGGCATCGTCCATCCGCGCCATACCCGGCTTTTGCAGGGTCAGATCCAGCTTGCCGTCATCACGCACCTGCTTGACCCAGGCGGTCAGCGGCCGGCCCGTGGTCACCCGGCCGAACACCTCGTTCTTGAACAGCATGCCGGCGTATTCGCCGTTGACGATCGCCTTGATGCCGAGCGGCGTGCGCTCGCCGGGCAGGGCAGTCACTTCGTCACCCGTCTTGAAGGGGGGCTTGTCGGTGCGCAGGAAGCGCTCGAGGCGGCTGGTGCCCACCATGCGGCCCTCGTGATCGAGCATCAGCCGCACCAGATAGACGTGGCCCACCTGCATCGGTTTGTTCTGCTCACGGGTCGGCACGAACAGATCCTTCTTCATGCCCCAGTCGAGGAAGGCGCCGATCTTGTTGGCATTGACCACCTTGAGGCCGACGATGTCGTCCACCATGGCAAACGGCTTGTCGGTGGTGATCACCGGCTCGCAGTCGGCATCCAGATAGAGGAAGACCTTGACCTCACTGCCTTCGGCCACCCCTTCCGGCAGTTGGCGTTTGGGCAGCAGCAGCTCGCCATATTCGTCGGCCGCAAGCCAGGCGCCGCGCTCTTCGAGCTCGACTACGGTAAGGGTGTTCATCTTGCCAATCTGTAACATGGTGTTCTCTTCTTTCATTGTCCGGATGGCCAATTTTTCATTGTCCGTATGGGCGCGCATGTTACCCCAAGAGCGGTAACAGGGCCTAGTCCCTTGCCCTGTTCGCGGGTGATTTTCAGGGCCTTTTGGCCGCTTTACGGCGATATAATCGCCAGTCAGCCGCCCTTTAGCTGCAAATAACCCCACTTTTGGGTAGACTTCGCCGCTGTCAAAATCCAGAGGAACTGTCGATGAATCCATCCACTCGTACCCGTCATCTCAATCAATGGATCCAGACCCACAGTGGGCAGGACATGACCTACCCGGCGCTGCACGGCTTTTTGTGCGCTCGCCTGGTCGGGCCGGATGCCCCTGACTGGCAGGCCCCGCTGGCCGGTCTGTTGCCCCATGACGCCGAGCTGGATGAGAAGAGCCGCGATGCGCTGCACCATCTGATCGCCGAGCTGGAAGCCCAGGCCGATGAGGCCCAGCTCGCCCTGCCGAGCCAGTGCCGCCTCTCCACCGAGAGCCCGGAGCAGGTCTTCGAGCAGAGTCACCCGCTCGGTCAGTGGTGTTACGGCTTCAGCCAGGGCTTTGCCACCTGGCCCAAGCCCAAGGATCTGAACGACCCGACCACCCAGTACCGTTTCAGCCTGGCCGCCGAGCTGAGCCTGTTTCGCGACAAGCCAATGGCGCAGATGCTGCACTCGGCCGCCGGCAGTGACCTCCCCTTCATGGAGTTCTGCAAGCGCCAGCGCCAGAACATGAAGACCGCCCTCAACCAGCTGCTGCAACTGGACGAGTATCAGGCCGTGCCAAACACCGAGCAGGCGCTGGACAGCGAGCAGGCCGAGCAGTGGCAGCAGTGGTTCGAACTGGCCGACGCCAGTCGCGATCCGCACAGCCGCCTCGGCTGGTTCGACAAGGTGATCGCCGACGCCGAGTCGCTGTTCGACGCCGCTTTCTGGCAGCAGATTGCCGGCCATGGCTGGAGTGCCCACGAAGCGCGCCCGCTGCTGGCCGCCCGGGCCGGACGGGCCGACTGCCTGCTGCGCCTCGGCCAGCTGGGACAGGCGCGCAGCGAATATCTGACGCTGCTCGAGCTGTGCATGGCCGACGAGCTGGGTTGCCGCTATCCCCTCTCCAGCCTCTATGCCCTGCAAGGGGAGTGGCAGGCGCTGCAGGCATTGCTGGTGCGCTTTGATGAAGCCTCCAGCTGGTTGCTCTACAACAAGGCGCTGATGACGTTCGTCTGCGCGGGGGCCGAGGCTGCGCAGCCGCTGCTGAGCGCCGCCATCAAGGCCAACGCCCATGTGCCGGCCTGCCTGCTGGGCCAGCGCAAGCTGCCCAAACAGGAGCCTCACAGCTGGCAGGCGGGCAGTCGCGACGAGGCCGCGCTCTACACCCTGCAAAGCCGCGAGGCCTGGCTCAAGCACAACGCTTTGATCTGGCTGCGCAAAGGCTGAGCCGCAGCCACAAAACCAGCCTCGAACAGACCCGGTTGCGGCGGATGACGTGCGCAACCGCACATTTCTCTGGTGCATGTTCAGACAAACGGCCTTGTGTTACGTATCATCAAGGCCAAAGTATCAAGAGAAACTGCACCCGATGCAGCCGTCACAGCAGGATGTCATATGTCAAAGATCATAGAGCTGCTTGCCCACTATCCCCCCTATCAGCTGGTTCACGCCGCCGAGATGGTGCGCGACACCTTTGAGCAGTTTTACCAGCAGCGCTATCAGCTGACGGTGCCCCAATGGCGCCTGATGATGGTGCTCGGCCCCAACTACCCCATCAGCCAGAAAGAGCTGGTCGAGGCGAGCGGAATGGACAAGGTGCGGATCTCCCGCGAAATTCACCGGCTGGTGGAGAAAGGGATCCTGTTCACCGAGAGCAGCGAACACGACAAGCGGGTCAGCCTGGTCTCCTTCACCCAGGCGGGGCTCACCCTGTTCCAGCAGCTCAAGACCGAAGCGGGCAGCTGGCAGCACACCCTCACCGACTACCTGCCGGCCGAGGCGCGCCAGTCTATTCGCCTCCACCTGCAAAGCGTCAGCGACGCCATCGAACAACTTCATCTGCTGGATAGCGAGCGACCCTCATGAACCTGAACAACTTTGCCACCATGGACGTCAACATGCTGCTGAGCCTGGTCAACATGCAGCTGCGTGATCGCTTCGATGATCTCGATGATCTCTGCAAGGCGCAGGATCTCGACAAGGAAGCGCTGGTCGCCAGGCTGGCCAGCGGCGATTTCCACTATCAGGAAGATCAGAAGCAGTTCAGATAGGGATCCGGATCACAACCCGGCCCATGCCGCTGGCTCCGGCGGCAAAAGCTGCTATGGTGATGGCTACCCCGGTCGACTGACCTGCGGCAAGAGGTATGGATACATCTTGCTGTCACAGACCGCGGTTAGCCTTCTACTCACCAGCCGCAGCCAAGGATGACCCATGATGTTCCTGACCCGCCCAACCAGCCTCATCACCCTCTGTGCCCTGCTGATGATCAGCCTCTTGTCACCGCGCCTGCCCGACAGCGCCGAGCAGTGGCTCACCACCCTGCTGCTGGGCTCCCTGGTAGCGGTCTGCCTGATGGTCGGCAGCGGCTGCCGCCGTTTTCTGCGGGATTGACCTGCCCGGTCCCATTCGCCACAAGGCCCCAAAACAGACAACGCAGCCCGAGGGCTGCGTTGTCGCTTTCTGACGTCTGGCAAAGTGCCGTCTTGATCAGAGAGCCAGGGTTTCCAGCTGGCCTTTGGCCTGCTCGATGCCCTTGGCCTGGGCATCCGGGCCCATGCCCATGCCTTCGGCGTAGATGAAGTCCACCTCCTTGATGCCGATGAAGCCCAGCACGGTACGCATGTAGGGGGTCACCAGATCGGTGGCGCTGCCGACGTGCATGCCGCCGCGGGGGCTGATCACCAGGGCGCGGGTGTTTTCCACCAGGCCGACCGGACCGGTTTCGGTGTAACGGAAGGTGACGCCGGCGCGGGCTACCAGATCGATCCAGTTCTTCAGCTGGGTCGGGATGTTGAAGTTGTACATGGGGGCGGCAATCACCACCAGATCGCTTGCCTTCAATTCGGCAACCAGCTCGTCGGACTGGGCCAGCACGGCCAGCTGACGCTCATTGAGGTTCTCACCACCGCGCAGGCCCATGGCCAGCTCGCCATCCAGCACCGGCAGGTTCAGGGACGCCAGATCACGCACGGTGACGGTGTCGGACGCATGGTCGGCCAGAAAGCCGTCGATCAGGGCGTTGGATTGGGAATATTGGCCCAGGATGCTGGACTTGAGTACGAGGATATTGGCCATGGTGAAACTCCATTTGGTTGTCGGTTGAACAGCGGTGCTGTCGATGGAGGTCACTCTAAACATTGGGCTTCTATACAGATAGCGAAAATAGATGCTCAACTTATTCAAAATATTTGATGTTAGCTCACTCTCTCGCCAGCCACCGCGCCCCCGCCTCGCCAAGGCTTGGCAGAACAAACGATTGCCGTTATGATCCGCCGCACTTTTTTCAGCGTTCCGGATCCCATGACACCCTCGCGCAGGCACTCTCCCTTTGCCGGTGCAGTCTGGATGATGGTAGCGGGCCTCTGCTTCGCCGCCGTCAACAGCCTGAGCCAGTATGTCAGCTTCAAGCTCGGCCTTCCTTCGACCCAGGTCGCCTTCCATCAATATCTGATTGCCCTGGTCTGCCTGCTGCCCTGGCTGGTTCGCCACGGTCTGCGCCAGTCGCTGATGACCAACCAGCTGCGGCTGCACCTGCTGCGGGTCGCCCTGGCGGTGGTCGGCATCCAGTTCTGGCTGTGGGCGCTGGCGGTGCCCGTACCCATCTGGCAGGGCATCGCGCTGCTGATGACGTCACCGCTGTTTGCCACCCTGGGCTCTGCGCTCTTTCTCAAAGAGCAGGTGAGCCGGGCCCGCATTCTGGCGACCCTGGCCGGCTTTGTCGGCGCCATGTTGATCCTGGCCCCCTGGACAGACGAGTTCAGCTGGGCCTCCCTGCTGCCGGTGGCGGCAGCCCTGTTCTGGGCCGGCTACTCCTTGCTGGTGCGCTATCAGGCGGCGAGCGAGTCGTCCCACACCATCGTCGTCTACCTGCTCATCTTCAGCACCCCGTTCAACGCCATGCTGGCGCTGCCGGAGTGGCAGTGGCCGAGCGAAACCCAGTGGCTGCTGGTGGCCGCCTCCGGCGTGCTGTCGGCCCTGGCCCAGATGTCCATCGCCCGCGCCTACAGCGTGGCCGAGGCCTCGTTCGTACAACCCTTTGATTTTGCCAAGCTGCCGATGAACGTGCTGGCCGGCTGGCTGGTGTTTGGCTGGGCGCCGCCCGGCCGATTGTGGCTCGGGGCCGCCATCATCATCGGCGCCATCACCCTGCTCACCCATCTGGAGCAGCGCGCCCACAAATCCGTTTCCTGAGGTACGCCATGCGTGCCTCTTTTTTTGCCCGCTATTCGCGCAATAGCGGCCATCAACCATCACTCACGACATCAGGAGAGATCACATGTTTGGAACCGCTACCCGCCCCGGCGCCACCCGCGCCCTGCTGCTGGGCTCCGGCGAACTTGGCAAGGAGGTCGCCATCGAGCTGCAACGCTTCGGCATCGAGGTGATCGCCGCCGACCGCTATGCCGATGCCCCCGCCATGCAGGTGGCCCACAGAGCCCATGTGCTGGACATGCTGGATGGCGACGCCCTGCGCGCCCTGGTCAACGAGGTCAAACCGGATCTGCTCATTCCCGAGCTTGAAGCCATCGCCACCGATACCCTGGCGGCCCTGGAGCAGGAAGGGGTCAAGGTGGTGCCCAACGCCCGCGCCACCCAGCTCACCATGAACCGGGAGGGGATCCGCCGCCTCGCCGCCGAGACGCTGGGCCTGCCCACCTCCCCCTACCGCTTTGCCCAGAGCAAGGAGGAGTTCGTCGCCGCCGTTGACACCATCGGTCTGCCCTGCGTGGTGAAGCCGGTGATGAGCTCGTCCGGCAAGGGGCAGAGCGTGCTGCGCGATCTCGCCAAGCTCGACGAGAGCTGGACCTATGCCCAGGAGGGCGGTCGCGCCGGTCGTGGCAAGGTGATCGTCGAAGGGTTCGTCCCCTTCGAGTACGAGATCACCCTGCTCACGGTGCGTGCCGTCGACGGCATCCACTTCTGTCAGCCCATCGGCCATCGGCAGGAAGATGGCGACTACCGCGAATCCTGGCAGCCACAAGCCATGAGCAAGCTGGCACTGGCCCGCTCCAAAGAGGTAGCAGCCAAGGTGGTCGAAGCCCTCGGTGGTTACGGCCTGTTCGGGGTCGAGCTCTTCATCAGGGGCGACGAGGTGTGGTTCAGCGAGGTCTCGCCGCGCCCCCACGACACCGGCATGGTGACCCTCATCTCTCAGGATCTCTCCGAATTCGCCCTGCACGTGCGCGCCATTCTGGGGCTGCCGGTCGGCACCATCATCCAGTACGGGCCGAGCGCCTCCGCCGTGGTGCTGCGCGAAGGTCACAGCCAGGACATCCGCTATCAGGGGATTGGCGAGGCGCTGGCGCTGGTACCGGGTGCCCAGTTGCGGCTGTTTGGCAAGCCGGAGATCGCCGGTCGCCGCCGGCTCGGCGTGGCACTGGCCCGGGCTGAAGATTGCCCCACCGCCGTCGAGCAGGCCAAAGCCGTGGCCGCCAGGGTGGACGTGATTTTCTGACCGCTGTTTTTTGTCTCGCAAAAACAAACGTTTGCCTGCGTGATCCGGCGCAAGGGGCATGGCAATGCCCCTTTTGCATTGAGGCGCCTCGCTTATAATCCCCCCCTCACCTATGTCAGGAGTACAAGATGTTAACTGCCGTGATCTTCGATATGGATGGTGTTCTGATCGACTCGGAACCCTTTTGGCAACGGGCCCAGATGGCCGTGTTCTCCGAGCTGGGTCACCCCCACACGGTGGAAGATTGCGAATCGACCATCGGCGTGCGCATCGATCAGCTGGTGGCCCACTGGTATCGACTGCGTCCCTGGAGTGGCCCCAGCCAGGAAGAGGTGGTGCAGCGCATCCTGGATCGGGTCAACGCGCTGATCCTCTCCGAAGGTCAGGCCAAGGCCGGTGTGCTGGAGGCGCTCGATCTTATCGAGGCTCGCGGCCTCAAGGTGGGTCTCGCGACCTCCTCCCCCTTTGCCATGGTGGAAGCGGTGCTCGGCAAGCTCGGCATTCGCGATCGCTTCCTGGCGGTCCACTCCGCCGAGGTGGAGCGCTTCGGCAAGCCGCATCCAGATGTCTATATCCACGCCGCCGAGAAGCTGAGAGTGGAGCCGGTGCATTGTCTGGCCATCGAAGACAGCTTCACCGGCCTGCTGGCGGCCAAGGCGGCCTCCATGACCGCGCTGATCGTGCCGGACCCTGCATTAGTGGGCGATCCCCGTCTGGCCATTGCTGATCATCAGCTACGCTCGCTCACCGAGCTGGATGCCGAGATGCTGGCCAGCTGGACCAAATAAACAACAAACAGGCGCCGATCGTTCCCATGCACCCAGCATGAGTGGGCGATCCCCGTCTGGCCATTGCCGATCATCAGCTACGCTCGCTCACCGAGCTGGATGCCAATATGCTGGCCAACTGGGTCAAGTAAACAGCACGCAGGCGTTGCCGGACTGACCTCCTGCCTCCCTTGATCCCGGTCATAAACGTGCGCTTGCTCGCGGTCAGGACAGTGCGAACCAACTAGAATCAGGGGAGATAGGCGGCCCACGGGCCCGAGGAGGTCATCATGATCGAGTACACCAGCAAGCGCATCGTCTGCCCCCATTGTGGCCATCATACCCGGGTCGAGCTGGATGCCAGCCAGGGGGATCAGGAGTTCTACGAGGATTGCATGGCCTGCTGCAACCCCATCCACCTGCGACTGCATCGGGATGAGGCGCGGGACTGCCTGCAACTGTTTGTGGACGCAGACGACGAACAGATGTTCTGACTGCCAGTGAACCCACCCACAAGATCGCCAAGGGCCTGCATGATGCAGGCCCTTTTCAATGGCAAATGGCCGGGTGCGCGTTGGTCAGCTTATCCCGGCTGTCGGGCCGCCAGTACCCGCTCCACCGTGTCGACGATAGCCTGAGTCTGGGGATCAATCTCGATGTTGGTGTGCCAGCCGGCTTTTACCCAACCCAGGTTGGTGCGAGCCAGCGTCTCGGGAATGAGATTGACGCAGAACTCGTTGCTGCGCACCTCCCCCACGGTGAGGCTGATGCCGTCGATGCCGATGTAACCCTTGGTCAGCACGTATCTCATCAGTTCGGGGGCGAGGCGATACCACACCTGCCGGTTGTTGGGGGTGTCGATGACCGAGACGACCTGCGCGGTGCCCATGATGTGGCCGGACATGGCGTGGCCGCCAATCTCGTCGCCAAAGCGGGCCGCCCGCTCCACGTTGACCTTGTCCCCCGGCTGCAGCTGGCCGAGGTTGGTGAGGCGCAGTGTCTCCTGCATCAGATCGAAGCTGACCAGCTCCCCCTCGACCCGGGTGACGGTCAGGCAGCAGCCGTTGTGGGCCACGGAGGCGCCCAGCGCCAGCCCCTCGCCCCAGGCCGGGCTCGGCATGCGGATCACGTGGGTACGAAAGTTGGGCCGCTCGTCGATGGCCACCAGTTCGGCGGTCCCCTGTACTATGCCGGTGAACATGTCTCGTCTCCTGCTACGAAAAAAGGCAGGGTAACCTCGCCCCGTGCCCCAGACAAGCGCGCTGGCTGACAAGCGGGCGACCGATCGCTATAGTGACGGCATTCAAACCAGCGCTGACAAGGAAATAAAAATGCAGGTATATCAATGCTGTGAGGCCATTCGCATCGCCTACAACCAGATTGGCTCCGGGGAGCAGGGCTATGTGCCGCAGGCCATTGCCGCCACCATCAGGGCGCTCAACGCCGTGGCATCGGACGAGCGGGTGCCGGCAGATCTGCGCAAACAGGCCGCCTACGCCGCCGCCAACCTGCTGATCAGCGATCACGAGGACGCCTGATCCGGCCCTTGCGCCAAACGTTTCGTCCCGGATGAATTTCAGGCTAGAATGACCCCCCCGCACTTTGCATTCCCGTTTCGGGAGTGCAAAGGCTCTTCCCGCTACCCGCTCTTTTTACGCTTTATCTGATCCACTCGGAGGTGTCAGTGCAACGTTATTGGTCCGAGGCGAGGCAACTCGTTCGTCTAGCCAGTCCCATTCTGGTGGCCCAGGTGGCCCAGGTCGCCATGAGCTTCGTCGATACCGTGATGGCAGGCCAGGTCAGCGCCGTGGATCTGGCCGCGGTGTCGGTGGCCTCCAGTTTCTGGCTGCCGATCATCTTGCTGACCCAGGGCATCATCATGGCACTCACCCCCATCGTCTCCCAGCTCAACGGGGCCCGCAAGCGGGACGAGGTACGCCCCGCCGTGCATCAGGGCTTCTGGCTGGCGCTGATGGTGATCCCGATAGCCATGCTGGCGCTCTATTTCAGCCCGTTGGCGCTGCACCTGATGAAGGTGGATCCCGTCATGGCCGCCAAGACCACCGGCTTTTTGCACGCCATCATGTGGGGCCTGCCCGCCTTCGTGATGTTCCAGGTGCTGCGCAACTTCAGCGAGGGGCTCTCCCACACCATGCCGACCATGGTGATCGGCTTCGTGGGGTTGGCGGTCAACATCCCCGCCAACTATGTCTTCATCCACGGCCACCTCGGCATGCCCAAGCTCGGCGGCGTGGGCTGCGGCGTGGCTACCGCCATCGTGCTGTGGGCCATGCTGCTGGCAATGATCGTCTATGTGAAGCTCTCCTCTCATTTCAAAGAGATCAACCTTTTCTCCCGGCTCGCGCGCCCCAACGGCAGCCGGATCTGGCGCCTGTTCCGCTTGGGCTTCCCCATCGCCATGGCCATCTTCTGCGAGGTGACCCTGTTCACCGTGGTGGCGCTGATGCTGGCCCCCTTCGGTGCGGAGACGGTGGCGAGCCACCAGATAGCCCTCAACTTCTCCAGCTTGGTGTTTATGCTGCCCTTGTCGATTGGGGTGGGTGTCACCATCCGGGTCGGCCACAGCATCGGCGAGGGTCAGCCCGAGCACGCCCGCGTCGCCGCCCGCACCGGCCTGATGCTGGGCATGGCGGTGGCCGCCGGTACCGCCGCCCTCACCGTGCTGCTGCGCGAGCATATCGCCAGTATCTACACCGACGACATGCAGGTGATCACCCTCGCGGCCATACTGCTGTTCTTCGCCGCCATCTATCAGATCTCCGACTCGGTGCAGGTGGTGGCCGCAGCCGCCCTGCGCGGTTACAAGGACACCAAGGCGATCTTCTACGTCACCATCGTCGCCTACTGGGGACTGGGGCTGCCCACCGGCATGATCCTGGGGCTGACCGACTGGCTGGTGCCGCGCATGGGGCCGCAGGGCTTCTGGATCGGTTTCATCGTCGGCCTGACCGGCGCCGCCCTGATGCTGGGCGCCCGCCTGCGTCATATCTATGGCCGCTTTGCCAGCCCGGAGGCCTGCAGCGCCCTCTCCAAGGCGCAATAGGGCAAACTCGCCTGCAAAATCAACAGGCTGCGCAAGAACTGGGCAAACAGTCTGCTTTGTGCGTGCGGCCTGTTGACAGCCTTGGGGGGCATGGGTAGTATGCCGACCACGCCAGCAGTGCTGGCGTGGTGAAACGGGTTTCTGACCCGGTTTGCAAAGTGGGTTTATAGCTCAGTTGGTTAGAGCACTACCTTGACATGGTAGGGGTCGTTGGTTCGAATCCAATTAAACCCACCACTTTTCCGTGATGCGTCCTTAGCTCAGCTGGTTAGAGCACCACCTTGACATGGTGGGGGTCGGTGGTTCGAATCCACTAGGACGCACCATCATGGAAACCTGTTATGCGTCCTTAGCTCAGCTGGTTAGAGCATCACCTTGACATGGTGGGGGTCGGTGGTTCGAATCCACTAGGACGCACCATAACAGCATTGATAGAAATGCAGATGTGGATTTATTGCTCAATTGGTTAGAACAGTGCTTTGACATGGCATAGGCGATGTCATAGGTTCGAATCCAGTTGAACACAGATGTGGGTTTATAGCTCAGTTGGTTAGAGCACTACCTTGACATGGTAGGGGTCGTTGGTTCGAATCCAATTAAACCCACCACTCCCCTGCAATCAGATAAAGTCGCCTTGCGCACCCTGCGTCCTTAGCTCAGCTGGTTAGAGCATCACCTTGACATGGTGGGGGTCGGTGGTTCGAATCCACTAGGACGCACCAGATTAGAAAAGCCCGCTCCTCGAGCGGGCTTTTTGCATCTCCCCTTTCCAGCTTCTCTCGGCATCCTCACGGCTGAACCCGCCATACGCTCAATCGTGCCTGGCAGGCCAACATCTCCCCAATCAACACCACTCAGAAGAGATCGAGCTGCTGGCCGCAGATCCGCTCGAACGACTCGCCGATAAAGGGGAGGATCGCATCGGCAATGGGCCTTAACTGCTTGTCGATATAGTGCTCGTAGTCAATGGCGCTGCGCCGGTATTCCAGCGGCTCGGGGCCATTGAGGGTCATCAGGTAGGCGATGGAGCCCCGATGCTGATAGCGCTGAGGCAGACCGCGGCGCAGGTTCTCCTCGTCCGCCAGGCGCGCCGCACGCACATGGGGTGGCACGTTCTTCTGATACTCCTCGAGTTTCTGGCGCAGCCGCTTGCGATAGACCAAGAGCTCGTCGTGCTGGCCGGCCCGGGTCTCGTCCACCATGGTGCGCACATAGCCGCTGGGATCCTGGTCATGAAACACCATTTCATAGAGGCGGGTCTGAAACGCCTTGGCAAGGGGGGTCCAGTCGGTGCGCACCGATTCGAGCCCCTTGAACACCAGTTGCTCCTCTTCACCTGCCTGATGGCCCGCCACCAGCCCGGCATAGCGCTTCTTGCTCCCCTTCTCCAGCCCGCGAATGGTGGGCATCAGGAAGCGGCGATAGTGGGTCTCGTACTGGATCTCCAGATAGCTCGGCAGGTTGAACTCGCGCTTGATCAGCACAGCCCAGTTGTCGTTGATCATCTTCGCCAGCCGCCGGCCAATCTCGTCCGCCTGCTCGGGGCTGGCATCCCGCCCCAGGTGCACGAAGGTGGAGTCGGTGTCGCCATAGATCACCTCGAAGCCCTCCCCTTCGATCCACTCCCGGGTCTGCTGCATGATGCCGTGACCGCGCAAGGTGATGGAGGAGGCAAGCCGCGGGTCGTAGAAGCGGCAGCCCCCCGAGCCCAGCACCCCGTAGAAGGAGTTCATGATGATCTTGATGGCCTGGGAGAGCGCCTTGTTGCTGGCGGCCTTGGCCCGATCCCGCGCCGCCCACAAGGTGGCGATGAGATCCGGCAGGAAGTGGCGCTCACGGGAGAACATGGCGCCGCGAAAGCCCGCAATGGCGTGGTCGGGATGCTGCAGCCCCTCGATGAGCCCCATGGGGTCGATGCAGAAGGTGCGGATGATGCTGGGATAGAGGCTCTTGAAATCGAGCACCAGCACGTGGCGATAGAGGCCGGGTTTGGAGTCCATCACATAGCCGCCAGGGCTTGCCAGCCCGCCGTCAGCCGGCAAATTGGGCGCCACGTAGCCGCCGCGATGCAGCCGCGGCAGGTAGAGGTTGGTAAACGCCGCCACCGAGCCCCCTACCCGGTCCAGCTCAAGGCCGGTGAGGGAGGCACGCTCGATGGCAAAGGGGATGAGGTGGCAGAAATCGAAGATCTCCCACACCAGCCGGCAATCCTCCAGGTTGTAGCGGGCCAGCGCCTCCTTGTCGGAGTGAAACAGCTCGGTGATCTTCTCCCCCCGGTTAGCCACGTCCTCGATATCCTTGCCACGGCCGAGCAATTCGCTTGCCACCGCATCCAGGCTGTAGCTCGGAAACTGCCAGGTAGCGCTTTTGAGGGTGTCGATGCCGTCCAGCACCATGCGTCCGGGGATGATGACGCTGCCGCTCTGGGGGTCATTGCGCGATGAGCGCCAGAAGCAGAGCTCGTGACCACGCCCCAGCCGCAGCCGCCGCTTGTTGAGCTCGGCGCGGCGCAGCAGCAGGCGAAAGTCGAAATTGACCACGTTCCAGCCGATGACCAGATCCGGGTCGTGCCGCACAAACCAGCGCTCCAGCGCACTCAGCAGGGCGCTCTCGTCCGCCACCCATTCGACCCGGGTACCCCAGCTGTCGGCATCCGCCTCCGGCGTACCGATCATGATGACCCGCGCATCCTGTTCGCTGTAGAGCCCCACCGAGAAGAGGGCCCCGTCCATGGCGCACTCCACGTCCAGCGACACCCAGGAGAGGGTCGGCGTCACCGCCTGCGGCGCGCAGCGCGCCTCGTTCACCTCCCAGTAGCCGTGCTTGCCCCCTTTCTTGAGGGTGCGCCCCTCGAAGCGCACGCCGGCGGTGATGAAACGCTCCATCAGGTAACGCTCCGGCAGCCGGATATCCGCCTCGAAGTGCTCCAGCCCGCGGATGAGCAGCAGCTCGATGGCGCGGTGAAAGGCGCTCAAGGTGGCAAAGTAGCAGCCCACCACGGCGCGGCCATCGAAGGTGTGCATCGGCAGGCGGCGAAACCGCCCGCTCACCCCAGCCCCCTTGAACAGCTCGGCGGCTTCTTCCATATGGCTCTGGGGCAGGAAGAAGACCGGCTCCTGTCCCGGCACCACCAGTCGCACCGGCCCCTGTGCACTCCAGAGCCACATCACGATCTCGGTGTGTTCGCCATGTCCGTTGCGACCACGCACATCCCGCCCGTGACGGGTCAGGATAAAGCCATCGAGTGGCAGAGTAACGGGAGGAACAGGCTGGATCTCGGTCATGCAGGCTACTGGGGTCAACGCTGGGATGGGACCATTGTACGTTCATACAGTGCTTTGCTGCAATCGGCACGCCCAGCCGCCATGGCCACGCCAGGCTGCGAGTCGCGTCGCAAACTGGTAAGCTCGGCCAGACTGGCAGCGACTGCCGGTGGCGGCTTTATTCGCCGCGCCATTCATCCAACACTCACTCTTCACCCGACATCAGGAGGCCATGTGGCGCTCTACTCTCTGCTGGATCAGCTGGCCATTCCCTATCAGCGCATCGATCACGCCCCCGTCTTCACCTGCGAGGAGGCCAGCCGGCTGCTGCCCAAGCTGCCCGCCGCCAAGACCAAGAACCTCTTCCTGCGCGACCCGAAGAGCGAGCGACTGTTTCTGGTGGTAACCCCTGAAGAGAGCCGGGTCGATCTCAAGGCGCTGGCGAGCACCCTTGGCGTCAAGCGGCTGAGCTTTGGCTCGCCGGAGCGGCTGGAATCCGTGCTTGGCCTCACCCCGGGTTCGGTCACCCTGCTCGCCATGGTGCGCGACAGGGAAAAAGCGGTGGAACTGGTGGTGGATGAAACGATCTGGCAGGCCGAGCGGGTGCAGTGCCACCCGCTGGTCAATACCGCCACCCTGCTTATCCGCCTCGACGACGTGCGCCGCCTGCTGGCCCACCTCGGCCGGGAGGCCACCGTCATGCGGCTGCCGGTCGTGAGCAACTGATCCAAGAAGGGGGGAAGCATAAACGCCCCGGCGTCATGCCCCGCCCCTGATTAATCGAGTCAGCAGCCCTCTTGTGGCGGTTGTTGCCGCGATCGTGCCCGGATCACTTAAACCATTGCTCAGCGGCGCAATTCATGCTGTGATCCGGCCCAGTCACCCGGCCCTGAGGTCGCTGCGCCGTTCCCGGCAGGAAGAGCCCACACCCTTGATGCAGAGTCTGTTTTCCTCGGCCCAGTTGCTGAGTCTGGTGCTGTTCGTCAGCCTGTCGCACATCGGGGTTGCGGCCATCTTCGCCTACCTGTGGCATACCCAGCGACCGCTGCGCTCCCTGCTCTACTGGTCGGCCAGCGAACTGGCCATCGCCGCCGCCTTTGGCTGCCTGCTGCTGCGAACCCTCACGGGGGATAGCTCCCTTGCCAATATCCTGCTTACCAACCTGCTGATCATCGCCACCCCGCTGCTCTATGAACGGGGGCTGCGCCATTTCTTTCGGCGCGAGGCCGACCGTTTCGGCTGGCTCTGCCCGCTTCTTGCCCTCGCCGGCTTCCTGCTCTTTGCAGTCACCGCCACACAGCTGCCGCCGGATGACATACACAGCCGGATCGTGGTGCTCTCCGGGGCCATCTCGCTGCAAATGTGCCTGCTGCTGTGGCAGCTCTGGCGCTATCAGCGACTGGCGCCCGCCTACCGGGTGTTGCGCTTCGCCATCCTGCTGCTCGCGCTGCAGCTGGCTTTGCAGCTAGTCAGAATGGCCAAGCATCAGTGGTGGCCGGAGTCGGCCGCCTCCAGCCTGACCGATCCCCTGCTCGGCCCGGTGATCCTGCTCAGCCTGCTCTTTACCATCGCCCGCAGCTTCATTTTGCTGAGTCTGGTGCACACCCGCCAGCAGCAGGCGCTGCTCGCCACCCAGCGCGAACTGGAGCGGCGCGCCAACCTGGATGCCCTGACCGGACTGGACAGCCGCCACCATTTCGAGCAGCAGCTGGCGGCGCGCACCTGTCGCAGTTCCCGCCCCTGGCAACTGCTGCTCATCGACCTAGACAACTTCAAGCAGATCAACGACCGCCACGGTCACCCCGCCGGCGACGCCATGCTACGGGCGGTGGGCCGGGTGATCCGGGAGAGCCTGCCGCCGGCGGGGCTGGCCGGGCGCCTTGGCGGCGACGAGCTGGCGCTGCTGGTGATGGAAACATCGCAAACGCTGCCGGCCTGCTGCCAGACCCTGCAGCAGCGGGTAGCAGACGCCACCCGGCCGCTGGCCGGCGGCCCCATCAGCCTCAGCATCGGGTTGACTTCGCTGCAGCAGGGCGAGAGCTTCGAGCAGGCCTATCTGCGCGCGGATCGGGCACTCTATGCCGCCAAACAGGCCGGTCGCCAGCGCGCCTGCATCCAGGAGCCGCACCACAGCGAGCCCAGGCTGCTGTGGCCCCTGGCCACCCAGACCTGATGCGATCCCTCATCGAGTGCCGGGCCGCTCGGCTGACCGATGCCCCCGCCTACCGCCGCTATGTGGCCGAGTGTGGCGCCGCCGGGTTGCCGCTCTATCAGGTGGCGCAATTCGACCCGGATCAGTGGCTGCAGGAGTTGCTCGCCCATGCCGATGGGCTGCATCTGCCGCCGGGCTACCCATCTACCACCACCTATTTTGCCCTCGAAGGGGAAGAGATCCTCGCCACCTTGCGCCTGCGTCACGGCGACAACCCCGCCACCTGTCAGTGGCTCGGCCACATCGGTTACGAGACCCGTCCCACCCGCCGGGGTGAAGGCGTCGCCCGCACCCTGCTCGGCTGGCTGCAGCGCCATGTGCTAAGCGAGCCCGTGCTCATCAGCTGTGACGAGGCAAATGCCGCCTCGCTCAAGGTCATTGATGCCGCCGGTGGGCAATGGCTGGATCGCCGCTATCATGCCGGCGATCGTTGCTGGCTCCGGTTTTACCGGCTGGCCCCGGCCAAGGGGCCAGGACTGAGCGGCAGACAATAAAAAAGAGCGCCACAAGGCGCTCTTTTTTCACTGACCACGGCCACTAGCAAGATCAGTAGCTGTCTTCCTCTTCGGCCTTCATCCTGGCCTGACGGGCCAGTGCCTCCTCCTGGGCGCTCTCGATCTCGTGCAGCACGGAGTCGAGATCCACTTGCTCGCGGCTCTCCTCGAACAAGCCGGTCAGCTCGCTGTCAGGGGTCAGCTTGCCATCTTCATACAGGGCCCACATCTCCCGGGCGTAACGGGTCTTGAGCAGCTCGGGGGCATACATGCCGTAGTAGTTGCGCATATTGTTGACGTCGCGCTCCAGCATGGCCCTGGCCTGGTTGTTGGCGGCAGCATCCACCACCTGAGGCAGGTCGATGATGACCGGGCCCTGTTCATCCACCAGCACGTTGAACTCGGAGAGATCGCCGTGGATGAGGCCGGCGCAGAGCATGCGCACCACGTAACGGATCACCTTGGCATGGTCGATGACCGCCTGCTCGGCAGAGAGCGCCACGTCGTTGAGGCGGGGGGCGACATTGCCCTCTTCGTCGGTGATGAGCTCCATCAGCAGCACGCCATCGAGGCAGACATAGGGCCTGGGCACCCGCACCCCGGCCGCCGCCAGTTTGAACAGGGCATCCACTTCGGTGTTCTGCCACACCTCTTCGTGCTGCTTGCGACCGTATTTGGAGCCTTTCTCCATGGCGCGGGCATCGCGACTGCCGCGCACCTTGCGCCCTTCCTGATAGACCACGGCCTGCTTGAAGCTGCGCTTGGACGCCTCTTTATAGACTTTGGCGCAGCGGATCTCGTCGCCGCAGCGCACCACATAGACGTCGGCCTCTTTGCCGCTCATCAGCCGGCTGATGACGTCATCGACCAGGCCGTCATCAACCAGAGGTTGGATTCGATTTGGAATTTTCATGGCCGCCCTTTTACCCTATTTGCGCATCAGAAGATAGCCCCTCCCGGGCCACTTGCCTATCCCTGTTTCCTGACGGCGCCCGACGTGCCGGCAACCGCGGTGATCCCGGTGCGATAACCCGCGCCGCCGGGTCGGCCGGCCTCACTCCCTGGGAGGAAGATCGCCACGGATCCGCTTAATGCCCTCTTCGTAGAACCCATCCGATCCTTGCTGGTGCTCCATGGTCTCGAAGATCTTGAGAAACCACATGTACTGTTCGGGATGCTGGCGCAGCTGCTGCTCCACCATGGCGTTCATGGCACAGACATCGGCCACCAGATCCGCACCGGGATAAGGGTCGAAAGGCGGCTCGATCTCCAGCCGGTAGCAGCCCTCCTCCTCGTCATAACAGGCGAGAATGGGCACCGCCCTGGCACCGGTCAGTTTCACCAGCTTGGGCAGGGCCGGCAGGGTCGCCTTGGGATGGCCGAAGAAAGGCACGAAGATGCTGGCCTCGCGGCCGTGATCCTGATCCGGCAGGTAAAAGAAGCTGGCGCCGCTGCGGATCGCCTTGATGGCCGGCTTGATGCCGACGCTGCGCTCATATACCTTGCCGCCCTTGGCCCGCTCGCGGTTGATGTACCAGTCAAACACCTGATCCTTCGGGCTCTTCATCATGGTGCACATGGTCAGCCCCCGAATGGCGAAGTAGCGGCCGATCATGTCCACCGCCCAGGTGTGGGGCACCACCAGGATCACCGGCCGGCCGGCGGCCCGCTCTGCCTCGATATGCTCCCAGCCACGCACCTTGACCCGGCTGGCCAGATGAGCGGCGCTGCGCAGGGTCAGCTCGGCAAAGCCCATGAAGGTCTTGAGACCGACCCGGATCGATTTGAGCAGCAGGGCCTGACGGCCTGCCTCGTCCAGCTCGGGAAAACAGATCTTGAGGTTGGTCTCGGCAATGTAGGCCTGCTTCTTTGAAATTCGCAGCAGGGTGGGCGCCAGACGATTGGCGAGCAGGTCGCGCAGGCCATGGGGCACCAGCGCCAGCAGACAGAGCAGACCGAGCGCCAGCCAGCTGCCCCACCAGCGCGGATGCAGCAGACGGGGATGAAATGAGGTGTCAAAAACCGGATCGTGTGAGGACATGGCCGCCATCAAGTCATAGAAAATAAACGGTTATTTTAATTATCCTGACAAATTTTTCCACTTTGGCGGCCACGCCCCCCGGCTACTGGGCTGGCAGGCAAGGAAGCCCTCCCCTCATGGCGGGTCACCATCGCCAATAAAAATGGCCCCGCAGGGCCATATGACATAAAGGCGTGTCGCCTCAGGGCAGCGGCTGCAAGCCACTGCGGATGCGCTGGATCCCCGCCTCGTAGCGACCATCCAGGCCGACCTGATCCTCACGGGTATCGAAGATCTTGAGGAACCACATGTACTGACCGGGGTCGCGGCAGAGCTGCTGCTGCACCATGTCGTTCATCCGGCAGGTGTCGGCCATCACGTCCTCGGTGGGATAGTTGTCAAACGGCGCGTCGATCTCCAGCCGGTAGCAGTGCTTGGCTTCGTCATAGCAAGCCAGCAACGGCACCGCCTTGGCGCCGCTCACCTGCACCAGTCGTGGCAACGCCGGCAGCGTCGCCTTGGGGTGCCCGAAGAAGGGGGCAAAGATGCTCTTCTCGCGGCCATGATCCTGATCCGGCAGATAGAAGAAGCTGCGACCGCCCTTGATGGTACGGATCACCGCCTTGATGCCGGCACTGCGCTCATAGACCCGGCAGCCGTTGCGGGCCCGGGCCCGATTGAGGTGCCAGTCAAAGACCGGGTTGCGTGCCCGCTTCATCATGGTGCACATGGGCACCCCGCGCCGGGTGAAATAGTAACCGGCCGCATCCACCGGCCAGCTGTGGGGCACCACCAGGATCACCGGTCGGCCGGCGGCCTGCTCCGCCTCGATATGTTCCCAGCCGCTGACCTGCATCCGGCTCATCAGATAGGCGGGGCTGCGTACGGAGAACTCGCCAAAGCCGAGCAGACTCTTGAGACCGACCCGGATCGAGGTCATCAGGATGGCGTCGCGTTCGGCCTCGCTCTTTTGCGGAAAACAGAGTGCCAGGTTGGTTCTGGCGATATAGATCTGCTTTTTCGAGATACGGAACACCAGCGGTGCCAGGGCGGCGGCGAGACGGTCGCGCAGACGGACCGGCACGAAGGCCAGCAGCATCAGTACGCCAAGCGCCAGCCAGCTGAGCCAATAGCGTGGATGCAGGAATCTGGCCTCGAAGCGGGTGTCAAACACGGGATCATGGGAAGACATGGATGGGGATCAAGCTAAGAAAATGGAGCTGCATTGTATTCGTCCTGACAGGTAATACCAGTGAAATTCATCATTGTCCCCCCAGGCTGGGCGCTGGCGCAAAAAATGGGGCGCCAACGGGCATGAATGGCACCTTTCGCTGCCAGAACCGGTACAAAAAGCGCTTCACCCGGAGGTGAAGCGCTTGGTCATTATCCGGTTGATGGCCCCTGTCTGTCGCAAGGTTGCTCATCAACGCCCCGTATCCCGGCTCTCGCCGTCTTTTTCTTAGCGACGAACCATGCCGTGCGCCATCTCGTCGCTGCCGCCGAGCGGCAGGAAGAACATCAGGTAGCGCAGGGCCACATAGCCGACGATCAAGGTGGCGGCGCCCAGTTCGAAGTGGGCCAGCAGCCGGATCTGCTCGACATACTCGGCTGCCTGGGGCCACTGCTCGACCAGGTGGCTCACCTTGAACAGGGCGGTGGCGCCGATCACCAGCGGGAAGGTGAAGGCGGCGTAGCCCGGTGAGAACGGCAGACGCAGCAGCTTGATGAAGGCCAGATAGATGATGCCGGTCATCAGCACCGCAATCCCCAGCAGCACGGCCACCAGCAGCAGGGAGGGTTCCTCGCTCACGGTCAGGTAACCGGTCAGTGACAGGCTGGCGGGGGCCGCCAGGATGGCGATGGTCGGTTTGGCGGCATCCGGCACTTCATGGCTGAAGATGAGGCGATAGAGCATCAGCGGCAGCATCAGGCCGTAGCAGAGCATGCCGAACCAGAGCAGGCCGTTGGCCAGCGCCGCAAACTGGCCGCCCGGGAAGGCGACGTCCGCGACGATGATCCCCACCGGCGGCACGAACCAGCTCGGCACCATGTGGTGGATTTCAAACTGTTTGGCCCGATGCCAGACGAAAGTGGCCAGGAACGCCAAGTGCAGCAGCACGGCAAACAACCAGAGCCCCTCGCCCAGACCGGCGTCGAGCATGCCGACCGCCTTGGAAACCACCATGGTGCCCATGGCATAGGTGGGCACCACGCTGCCGACCACGGGGTGAGCCAGATCCTGCCACAGCAGGCGCGGGTGCAGCAGAAACTTGAAGGTCAGGATCACCAGCAGCACGGCGGCAATGGCTGCCCCCAGCAACTGCAGGCGGCCATCGAAGTGACCGGCATTTTCCCAGCACCAACCGAGACTGGCGATCCCGAGCGCCAGCCCTGCCATAGGAGTCGGGGCTTTGCCTAAGGATTGACGGGTTCTTGCGATCATGTCTGAAACCTCTGATGAGAGACGATGGGCATAGGATAATGGCCCCGTATCGTTTACGATATCTAAATGAATTAAATCAATCGTTCAGGATATCCAAACATGAAGCTGACCCTGCAACAACTCAAGGTCTTTGCCACCATCGCCCGTTACGGCAATCTGGGGCTGGCCGCCAATGAACTGTGCCTGAGCAAGGGCGCCGTCTCCCAGTCGTTGCAGGAGCTGGAGCGCCAGCTCGCCACCCCGCTGTTCGATCGCATTCACCCCAGATTGCAGCTCAACAACGAGGGGCGCCTGCTGCAACCGGCGGCCGAGGAGCTGCTGACCCGCATGCAGGACATCGAAACCCTGTTCAGCCCGGATGCCGAACCGAGCGGCCAGCTGCGTCTGGGCGCCAGCCAGACCATCGGCAACTACCTGCTGCCGGCCCTGCTCGCCACCAGCAAGCAGGAGCTGGGACAGCCACCCCGCGTCACCATCACCAATACCCACCAACTCTGCCACCTGCTGGCCAACTTCGAGCTGGATCTGGCGCTGATCGAGGGGGAGAACCACCACCCGGATCTGGTCAGCGAGCCCTGGCTCCACGACGAGATGCTGATCGTGGCCCAGCCCGCTCACCCCCTCGCCGGCCGCAGCCGTCTCTCCCTCGCCCAGCTGAGCGATGAGACCTGGGTGCTGCGCGAGCCCCAGTCCGGCAGCCGTGAGCAGTTCGAGCAGCAGATCCAGCTCGAACTGCCCCGCTGGCAGGCCGGGCTCGAACTAAATACTCTGGAGGCGGTGATGCTGGCGGTCGAGAAGGGGCTCGGCATCTCCTTCATCTCCCACCTGGCGGTGTCGGATCGGTTGCAGGCCGGCCGCCTGGTGGCCCTGCCCCTGACCCGTCGCTTCCCCCGTCAGCTCTCCCTCATCTGGCATCGGCAGAAGTATCACTCCGCCACCCTGCGCCGCTTTCTGCAATTTTGCCGCGCCCAGGAGGATGTGTTGCACAGCGATGCCAGCCACACCTGAGCCAATGGGATGATCGGGCAGCCTATTGCCCGGCATTGCCCTTGCCGCCGGGGTATTGGCAGCAATAGAAGAGGGAGAGCCCAGGCTCTCCCTCTTTGTCATTCAGCCTTGTGACTCAGCGTTTCGCGGGCTGCAATCCCCGCTCGACCCAGCCCAGCACTTGTCTGCTCAGCGCCTGCGGCACCCAGGGCGAGTCGCTCAATCCTTCTCTGACGCAGGCGGCAAAGTGATCCGCCTCGTGCTGCATGCCACCGCCCCCGACCGGCTGCGCGATGTCGTGTGGCCAGGCTGGCAGGGGGTCGCCCCCACACCACGCTATCTGCTGGGGATTCCACCACTTGCCCACCAGCTCCAGCGCCCAGCCGGGCCCGGACAGCCAGGCCGACTTGTCGAGATCCGCGACGATGGAGGCGGCCAGTTCGGCCTTGAGCGGGCCGGCAAACTCAAAACGGACGGCTTCGTCCACCTCGCCCGCCTGGCGAGACAGCGTGACCTCGGGCTCACCCGCCGCCAGCCCGAGCTGGTGACAGAGGGCGGCATAGAGCCAGAGCGGATAGACCCCCACATCCCAGGCGGCGCCGCCGGCCAGCGCCGGGTCGAACAGCTTGCCGTCCCGCGCCTGCACCGAGCCAAAGGCGGCCCGCAGCCTGTCGGGGGCCGGCAGGGCGGCAAGCCGCCCCAGCAATTCACGCATGGCGGGGAAGCACATCACCTTCATCGCCTCCATCAACAGCAGGCCCCGCTCGGCGGCGAGCCGCACCAGCCGATCCCAGTCCGCCACCCGGGTCACCGCCGGTTTTTCCACCAGCACGTGCTTGCCCGCCAGCAGCATGGGTTCGATCAGGGCGGCGTGCTCCGGGTGGATCACCGCCACATAGACCGCCTCCACCTGGGGGCTGGCCGCCAGCGCCTGATAGCTGCCGTGGGCGTGGGGCAAGCCCTGCTCGTCGGCAAAGGCCTGCGCCCGCGCTTGATCACGGGCGGCGATCGCCACCACCCGGCCGCCACTGGCGTGCCCATTCACATCCTGACAAAAACGGCGGGCAATGGCCCCCGCCCCGGCAATGCCCCAGCGCAGCGGCTGGTCGCTTGATCTCTGCTGCATCCCTGTTTCCTTATGCTGTCTGCCGGTCGGTCATCATGCCTTTGCCAGGCTGCGCAACCAGCGGATCTCGTCGCCCCAGATGGACTCGTCAATGGTCTCCAGGATCAGCGGAATGCCATCGAAGCGATGGTCATTCATGATGTGATGGAACACCGCCTCCCCCAGGTTCCCCTCGCGCAGGCTGTGGTGACGATCAACTCGGCTGCCGAAGGTGCACTTGGCGCCGTTGATATGCATCCCCTTCAGATAGTTGAAGCCCACCGTCTGTTCGAACTCGGCAAAGACGGCGGCGCAAGCCTCTGCGGTGCGCAGGTCATAACCGGCGGCAAAGGCGTGGCAGGTGTCAAAGCAGATGCCGACCCGGCTCTTGTCTTCCACCCCGTCGATGATGGTGGCCAGATGCTCGAACGACCAGCCGAGGTTGGTGCCCTGGCCGGCGGTGTTTTCGATCACCGCCGTCACCCCCTGGCTGCGCTCCAGCGCCCAGTTGATGGATTCGCTCACCAGCTTGAGGCTGGCCGCCTCCGGGATCTGCTTCAGGTGGCTGCCCGGATGAAAATTGAGGTAGCAGAGTCCCAGCTGTTCGCAGCGCTTCATTTCGTCCAGAAAGGCATCGCGGGACTTGGCGAGGCCGTCGGGGTCGGGATGACCCAGATTGATGAGGTAGCTGTCGTGGGGCAGGATCTGCTCGGGGCGAAAGCCCCCCTTCTCGCAGGCCAGCTTGAAGGCGCGGATGCTGGTCTCGGAGAGCGGTGCCGCCTGCCACTGGCGCTGGTTCTTGGTAAACAGGGCGAAGGCGTTGGCGCCGATGGCCTGGGCACGGGCGATGGTGTTCTCCACCCCGCCGGCCGCACTGACGTGGGCTCCGATAAATTTCATCTCATCTCCTCTGCACTGTTGCTGGGTCTGGCCGCGCAGCAAAGAGGCGGCCAACATGGGGCGCCATTATGCCAAGCTGCCCTCCTTGCGCCAAACCGGGATTGTCGATGGCAACCATAGAGAGGCCCGCAGCACTGGCCGCCGATGAGAGTAACGTCAACGAGTCAATCGGCCGCGTCGCTCCCGACGCTTTGCTGCCCGCCATCGCACAGTCCGCCAGGCTCCAGTGCCGACGCCAGAATGCCGCTCAGCCAATGGATGAACGCCTGCACCCGGGGGGCCAGCTGACGGCGATGGGCATAGAGGGCGTGAATGGGCAGCGGCGGCGCCTGCCACTTTGGCAGGATGGCCACCAGCTCGCCGCTGGCCAGCAGTGACTCCACCCCAACCCGCGGCAGCTGGATGATGCCAAGCCCGACCAACGCCGCCGCCAGATAGGATTCGCTGTCGTTCACCGTGAGCGCCCCGCTCATCGCCAGCACGGCGCGAGAACCATCCGCCTGCAGGTACTCGAAACCACTCTCCCTGGGCCCGCTGCCGCCACCGTAGTGCACCAGCCGATGGCCACTCAGCTCGCTCAGGTTGCGCGGTGTTCCATGGCGGGCCAGGTAGCCAGCGCTGGCACAGTTGATCTGGCGGTAGTGGCCGAGGGGGCGCGCCACCAGGCTGGAGGGCTCGAGTGCCCCGACCCGGATCACGCAGTCAAAGCCCTCCCGCACCAGATCGACCCGCCGGTCCGTGCTGCTCAGCAGCAGTTGCAGGTCGGGGTGGGCCGCAAGCCAGGCGGGCAGCGCCGGGATCACCAGATGGCGGGCCATCCGGCTCGGCATGTCCACCCGCAGCTGGCCGCTCAGCTGCCCCTGCTGGCGAAACAGCGCGTTGAACTCCTCCATGTCCGCCAGCAGATCCTGACAGCGGGCGTAACAGAGCTTGCCATCCGGGGTCAGCTGCACCCGCCGGGTGGTGCGCTGCAGCAAGCGGGTACCCATCTGCTCCTCCAGCCGCCGAATGGTCGCCGAGAGCGTCGCCTTGGGGACTCCTAGCTGTTCAGCACTGCGGGTAAAGCTCTCCAGCTCCGCCACCCGTACAAACATCCTCATCGCATCCAGTTGATCCATGCTGCCATTGTCTCGCCAATTGGAACAGTGCATTCATTATCACCTTATTTATCCAATCAACAACGGACAATAGAGTGTTCACACCGGCTCATCCCGAGCGCATTACCCACAGACAGGAGTCCTCACATGGCCCACCCCATCGCACTCATCACCGGCGCCAGCCGCGGCCTTGGCAAACAGGCGGCGCTGGCCCTCGCCGCCCGCAGCATCGATCTCATCATCACCTATCGCAGTCAGGCCGATGAAGCGGCGGCCGTGGTGGCCGAGGCGACCGCACTCGGCGTCAAGGCCCACGCCTTGCCCCTCGATGTGGCCGACAGCAGCAGCTTCGCCGCCTTCGCCCGCCAGGTACAGGAGCTGCTGAGCACATGGCAGCGCCAGCAGATCGATTTTCTGGTCAACAACGCCGGCATCGGCATTCACGCGACCATAGAACAGACCACCGAACAGCAGTTCGATACCCTGTTCAACATTCACCTGAAGGGGGTCTTCTTTCTGACGCAACAGCTGCTGCCGCTTCTCCGCGATGGCGGGCGTATCCTCAACCTGTCGAGCGGGCTCACCCGCTTTGCGCTGCCCGGTTATGCTGCCTATGCGGCCATGAAGGGGGGTGTCGAAGTGCTGACCCGCTACCTGGCCAAGGAGCTGGGGCCACGCGGCATCGCCGTCAACGTGGTGGCGCCAGGGGCCATCGAGACCGACTTTGGCGGGGGGGTGGTGCGGGACAACCAGGCCGTCAACGACTTCATCGCCAGTCAGACCGCCCTGGGACGAGTGGGCCAACCGGAAGACATCGGCGGCGTGATTGCCTCCCTGCTCTCCCCTGACAGCCGCTGGATCAATGCCCAGCGCATCGAAGCCTCGGGCGGCATGTTCCTCTAGACCTGTCCCCGCAGAGGCTACGGCGCAGCCAGCAGGGGCAGCCCGTCAGTGACTTGAGCTGACGTCAGGCGCCTGTCCGCAGGCGGCACGCAGCGCCTGCGGCAGATGGGCGGCCAGGGTCGCAACCACTTCCACATCGACCCGGCTCTGGCTGGCCAGTTGCTGCAAAAAGCTGAGCGCCTGCCCGGCGCTCAACCCCTCCCGGTAGGGTCGGTTCTGCACCATGGCCTGAAAGATATCGGCCACCCGCAGGATCTTCGCCTCCAGCGGCATCGCTTCGGCGGTCAGGTGGAAGGGGTAACCGCAGCCATTGGGCTCTTCATGGTGATAGGAAGCCCACAGGGCGATCGCCTCGAAGCCGTCGATATGGCGCAGGATCTGATAGGTCTCGAAACTGTGGGTATTGATGATGGCCCGCTCCCGTTCATCGAGTGACCCCGCCTTGTCGAGGATTTCGTCAGGCACCCGCAGCTTGCCGAGATCGTGCAGCAGCCCGGCAATCTCCAGCTGCTCGCAGTGCCCCTCTTCAATGCCCATCAGCTCGGCCAGCAGCCGGGCCAGTCTGGCCACGCCGAGGGAGTGGGCCACGGTGAAGGGACTCTTGGCATCGACGATGGCCGAGAAGATCCGCGCCAGCTGCTTGAGCTCGCCGTTGCTGGTGAGACAGGGTTCCCGCTCGCTCAGCATGTCGTGCATGTAGTCGCTGATGGCACGCCCCTCCAGTTGCAGCCAGAACGCCTCCGAGCGGGACGCCAAGAGGAAGGCCGCCACCAGCTCGGGATCGAAAAACTCACCGGCACACGCCTCGATCCGTTGCCGGATCTCGTGGGTGTGCATCAACAGGGAGCCGTCGCCGTAATGAGGTGCCGCCAGTGCATCCACCCGGTCCACCAGAAAAATGAGATTGGCCTGGCGCATCACGCCCGCCGCCAGTCCAGGGGTTTGTACCAACCGGTGCCAGTGGGTGTGGTGATAACGGATGGGGTCGGCCAGGGGCGCCAGCGGTGGAAAGTCCTTGAGCAGGTCATGACCGACCTCGCAGTGGAACTGGGAGGACTCCCAGTCAAACTCGCTGACCAGATGGCTGTGGATGAAGGTGGAGGAGACGCCGATGTCGTGCAGCACCCCCAGCTCGAACAGGCAGGCTCGCTCGCTGGCATTGGCTCCCAGCGCCTTGCCGCACTCGGCGGCCATGATGCCGACCCGCTTGCCGTGAGCCACATCGCCGATGCCGACCAGATCCAGCGACGCCGACAAGGCGTATACCACCTGGCGCAGATCAACCTGCTGGGAAACGTGCTCACCGCTGCGGGTATATGGGGTGTTGCTGTTCATGATGCGTGTCCACATCTGCCAACGTGAAACATCCCGTGTCTGGGGCCGAGTTAACACATTGAATCTAAATCAGGAAACAGAGTCCCGACGGGCGCGGCGCTCTCTGAATCCGCACTAATTGATAAAAAGATGAGTTGGATCAATCTGGCAATATGTGTGCCCGTTGTGCGAACAATGTCGTCACTCCAGAGCGTCGCCAAATGCCGGAAATCCATGGGTAATAGTCATTCGGAAATGGTCTATGGTTAGAGCGAAACGGTCGCAACAGGCTGGATATCAATAAGTTTCCCATAAGGAACCCACCATGAAAGCGCTAACCCTCCCCCTGTTTTACCTCTTGTCTTTACTCTTCTGTGGTCAGACCTACAGTGCCGATGAGGTCATCCTCAGCGTCGCCGCCAAGGGTTGCTGCAACAACGCCGACAAGAAGGAGTACAGCCGTGCCCAGCTGCAAGCGTTGCCGCAAGCCAGCGTCACCACTACCACTCCCTGGACCAAGGGCTCCCATGTCTATCGCGGCGTCTTGCTCAAGACGGTGCTCGATACCCTCGGCGTCACTGCCGACAAGATAAAAGTGATGGCCCAGAACGACTACTTCGCGGTGATCCCGCGGCAAGATGTCGAGAAATACCCCGTGCTGCTGGCCATCGAGGAAGATGGCAAGGCACTGACCCTGCGCAACAAGGGCCCAGTCTGGGTCATCTACCCCCTGTCGGACCACCCCGAGCTCAATATCGAGCAATATCACAGCCTGATGGTGTGGCAAGTGCTCAAGCTTGAAGGGATGTAACGATGATCAAGGGCAAGTTCCTCTCCCTTGCCTTTATCATGGTCTCCTTTCTGGGGGTGACCATCTGGTCACTCTTCAATTACGATCGCACCTTCAATGACATGGTCAAATACAACCAGCTCTCCGCCTGGTCTCTGGCCCAGCTGGAGCTGGAGCTGCACGGTTTTGACGAGCAGCTGTCGCTCTATCGCAGCGGTCAGACCGATGCCGGGCAGTTGAACAAGGCCTATGACATCGCCTGGAACCGGCTGGACATCTTCCTGACCGGACAAGAGACCGCGCTTATTCGTTCCCGCTACCAGGCCAGCGAGAGAGTCGGCGCCTTCTTTGAGGTGCTCAAGGAGTATGAGCAGGACGTGGTCAACCCCACCCCCGATTCAGCCCGGCTGGCCGAGATGGAAACTAGGCTAAGCAAGCTGTTGCCTTCCATCCGGGATCTGATGGTGATGAACTTCACCGGCCCCTCCGCCATCAAGCAGCGCCAAGAGCTGCAGCAGTCCAAGGAAGGGCACGTACTGGTGCTGGTCGTCCTGCTGGCCATCGGCCTGCTCATCCTGTTCGTGGTCTCCCGGGAGATGAAGCTGCAATACTTCCTGGCCTGGAACGACCCGCTGACCCTGCTGCCCAACCGGGCCGCCTTCATGACCCGGCTGGAGCGGCTGGCCAAGGGCAAGCAGCCCACCGACGCTACCCTGACCATCTGCCTGGTCGAGTTGAACAACTTCAAGGAGGTCAACGACAGCCTGGGCTATGCCGCCGGGGATGAGCTGCTCGCCATGGTGGCCAACCAGATCAGAGAGTATGCCCATGACCAGGCCTTCATCGCCCGCATGGGCGGCGATGAATTTGCCCTCTTCATCTATGGCGCCATGCCCATCGAGCACCGTGTTCCCTACCTTGTCCGGCTGCTGGATGAGTTGAGGCCCACCGTTTTTCAGGCCGATCCGGCGCACCGGGTGCGCGTCAGCATGGGAATAAGCCAGCACCCCATCACGGCCCACAAGATCGAGGAGCTGATCCTGTTCGCCGACATTGCCCTCGCCAATGCCAAAAAGCTCAAGGAGAACCACCTGCAGGTGTTCAACCACCGGATGTTCGAGCACTACAGTCGCAACCGGAAACTGGCCGCCGAGCTGCGTGAACATCTGAATATCATCTCCAACAGTACCCTCTACCTGCACTACCAACCGGTGATAAAACCGGGCAATGCCTACAACATGGGGGCGGAGGTGCTGATCCGCTGGCATCACCCCGAATACGGCTTCATCAACCCGCTGGACATCATCGCCATGGCGGAGGAGAACGGCCTCGGCGAGCTGCTCGGCAAATGGATCTTCAGCCGGGTCAACCACGACATGTCGCAGCTGCCGGCCAGCTTCGTGGACAAGCTGGAGCTGGCCATCAACCTCTCCAACTCCATGTTCACCCCGGCCCTGTTCCACCAGGTGAACGAGATGCTGCAACAGAGCCCGCTGCGCGCAGAACAGCTCATTCTGGAGCTCACCGAGACCATCGCACTCGACGATCTGCCGCTCAGCCAGCGCATCTTCAAGGAGCTCAAACAGATCCACGTGCGCATCGCACTGGATGATTTCGGCACCGGCTGGTCCTCCTTCTCCTATCTGATGTCCCTGAGCTTTGACAAGCTCAAGATTGACAAGTCCTTCGTCAGCAACATCGAGACCGACCCGCGGCAATTCATGTTCGTCGAGTCCATCACCAAGCTATCCCATCAGCTGGGGCTGGTAGTGGTGGCCGAGGGGGTGGAGAGCCTGCATGAACTGCAGCAGCTGGCCCATATCGGGGTGGACGAGATCCAGGGCTACTACTACTCCAAGCCGCTCTCCCCTGCCGAATTTTTCATCTATGCCATGACCCATCTGGCCCACAGCGCCGAGGAGAGCGTGGACGTCAGCTATCACTGACCTCACATCCCATTGCGGGCCACCCCCTCTTTCGCCTCACCGTCTCGTTCCCACCAAAAACAACAAGCCCCGCCGGTGGGCGGAGCCTGTCAAAGTACTGCTGCTCGATTTGCTTAGAGCGTTTTGCCGCCCGAGCTTATCACCGTCTGGTACCAGTAGAAGCTGTCCTTCTTGAGCCGGCGCAGGGAGCCGCCCTGCTCGTCACGCTCCACAAAGACGAAGCCGTAGCGCTTCTGGTAGCCGTTGAGCCAGCTCAGAATGTCGGTGAACGACCAGGCGCAATAGCCCAGCAGTTCCACCCCGTCCTGCAGCGCCTCTTGGCACGCCTTGACGTGGCTGCGCAGATAGTCGATGCGGTAGTCGTCGTGCACCCGATCTCCCTCTGCCAGCTTGTCGAACTCGCCGAGGCCGTTCTCGGTGATCATCAGCGGCAGACCGTAGCGGGAGGAGAGCCGGCGCAGGGCGATGCGCATCCCGGTCGGGTCAATGGCCCAGTCCCAGTTGCTGGTCTCAAGGTGCGGGTTGGGGGCCGTCTTGTAGAGGCCGGGAATGCCGCTCGAAGGGGTGGTGCCCTTCTGCCCCGTGGTGTTGATGCGCTGCAAGGTCTGGCCACCGAGCGGGTTGTCGGTGAAGGTCAGGGTGTAGTAGTAGTTGACCCCGATGTAGTCGGGCGTCCCTTCCCGCAGCAGCTCGAGATCGCCCGGCAGGATATCCGGCGCCTCGCCGGTTTCCCGCAGGTAGGCAAGCGCCGCCTGCGGATAACGGCCAAAGCAGTAGGCATCCAGCCACCAGAGGTTGGTGAACTCCTCGGCGTTTTCAAACGCCAGCATGTCTTTCGGGTCGCACGACGCCGGATAGGCGGGCGAGTAGGCAAAGCTTGGGCCGATGAGGCCGTTCGGCACGTGCTGGCGGAACGCCTTGATGACCCGGGCGTTGGCCAGAAACGCGATGTGGTTGGCGGCAAAGAAGCGCTTGCGGTCCTGCACTGCGGGCGGATGAGTGCCGAGTTGATAGGCATTGGTCAGGTTGTAGTTCTGCTCGTTGAGCGACACCCAATATTTCACCTTGCCGGCAAAGCGCTGATAAAGGGTCACGCAGTAGCGCTCGAAATCCTCGATGATGCGTCGGTCTTCCCAGCCGCCGTACTCATCCTGCAGCGCCTGGGGCAAGTCCCAGTGATAGAGGGTGAGCACCGGCTCTATCTGATGCGCCAGCAGGGTGTCGATGAGTTTCTCGTAAAAGGCCAGCCCCGCCTCGTTTACCTCGCCGCGGCCGGTGGGATAGATACGCGGCCAGCTCACCGAGAAGCGGTAGGCCTTGAGCCCCATTTCCGCCATCAGCGCCACGTCCTCCTCCATGCGGTGATAGTGATCCACCGCCACGTCGCCGTTGCTGCCCTCAAAGGTCTTGCCCGGCAATTTTGTGAACAGATCCCACACCGAGGGGCCCTTGCCATCGGCGTTCCAGGCCCCTTCCACCTGGTAGGCGGCGGAGGCGGCGCCCCATAGAAAATCGGCGGGGAAGTCGTTGAACTTGTGGTGATGCATCTGGGGTTGCTCCTTCTGCGGCGGTGGCACCTGCCACCTCTATCGCGCCGACTGGCGGCGCCCAATGGAATTGGCATAAGCATCGAACAGTTATAAAATTCCGTCCAATGACAAATCAAACCATTCAACATTCCAAACAGGAATCATAGGGGCTGGGATGGAGTTACGGGATCTGAAAGCCTTCGTCACCTTGGGGGAGGTGCTGCACTTCGGTCAGGCAGCGGTGCGCCAGCACGTCACCCAGTCGGCCCTGAGCAAGCAAATACGGCGGCTAGAAGAGGAGCTGGGCGGCGAGCTGTTCGAGCGCAATGCCAGCAGTACCCGCCTCACCGTGCTGGGGCGGGCCCTTTACCAGGATGCCAGCGCCTTGGTGGCGGCCAGCGAGCAACTCGGTCGCACCGCCCGTGACGTGCTGGCGGGCAACAGCGGCACCCTTCGCATCGGCTTTGGCGTTGCCACCAAGATCCTGGTGCCCGCCGCCATCGCCCGTTTTCGCACCGAGCGCCCGCAGGTCACCATAGAGCTCAACGATCTCTCCACTCACCACCAGTTGCTGGCACTGAGCGAGGGCAAGCTGGACCTCGGTTTTTGCCGCTTGCCCGCTCCCAAGGGGTGGCACTGTCTGCCGGTGGTGCGGGCACACTTTGTCGCCGTGCTGCCGGCCAGCTACGCCGGCGTGAGCGAACTGGCGGATCTGGTGGACAAGCCGCTGGCTATCTTGCGCCGGGACAAGGCCCCCTCGTTTTATGATCACCTGATGAACTATCTGGCCCAGAGCGGGCTGCGTTTTCGCGATATCCAGTACGTCAACGACTTCGCCGCCGGCGTCGCCACCGCCGCCGCCGACATCGCCTGGACCCTGGTGCCCTCCTCCACCACCATAGAGCACCCGGATGTGCTGACCCTGCCGCTGCGTGATGCCGAAGCGAGCTGGATCATCGGCCTGATCCGCCCGCCCCACAGCAAGGGCCCGCTCATCGACGCCTTCTGGCAGATTGTCGCCGACCTGAGTGAACCGGGCCCTGCGTCATAGCAGGCTAACCCCGGCTACCGCCCGATAGACGCATGTCGTGCTGCGCAGGCAGACAGTGAGCGATGAAGGTATCTAGCGGCATCGGCTTGCCGTAGAGATACCCCTGAAAGCGATCGACCCCTGCCTTTCTTAACAGTGCTACCTGCGCCGGCGTCTCAATGCCTTCGGCAATGACGCTGGCACCAATACGATCTGCCAGGTCCATGATATTCATCACGATCTGATAGGCCATCGTGCTCCGTTCAATGTCCTGCACGAACAATCTGTCTATCTTGATGGCACCGATAAAAGACGAATGAATGTGCTTTAGGGACGAGTAGCCGGTGCCGTAATCGTCCACGGCAAAACAGACACCGGAAGCTTGCAGAGATCTGAATGCCCCCATCAGTACCGGCTCCGAGTGATGCAATTGTGATTCTCGCTCCACCAGCTCAAGACATAGTCTGGGTTTGTCTCCTCTTTCGAACGCCTTCAAAAACGCTTCGCAGGCTGTTTTCAGGGAGGGATTGAGCAGATGTGAAAGGGTGACATTGAAATTGATGGTGAACCCCGGCGGCAGTGTGACGTCAGCCACGCTGATTTTTTCGGCAACTAATGCCATCAACCGTTCCGTCATGGGAATGATGGATCCGCTCCGTTCTGCCTGGGTTACAAACTCAGCCGGGCTGAGCAGCCCGTATACAGGATGACGCCACCTCACCAGCACTTCGCTGCCAATTACCGCTTGTGACCGACTATCAACCACGGGTTGGAGATAGGGTATGAATTCATGGTTGGCAATCCCCTTGCGTATATCGATCTCAGTGAAATCAATGCCGGCAAGCCAGTGCCGTATCAGCATATATGCAACAAGCGAGAGAACCATGATGGCCACCATCAACCAGCCATAGCTATCCATCATGGCCATGATGATATAGAGATCACCTTCAATATAAGGAACAATACCAAAACCGTATTTATCTGAGTGACTCAATACGGTAGCAGGAGGAGCTCTCTCAATCTGCAGCCCCGTCCCCTCCAACAACTGAGTGTCATGTATCGTGTCTATGGTCAATTTATAGTTGACGATATTGTTCAGTCTATTTTTGTCGGCAATCAGATCCGCTATATATCTTGCATCGATGAAGGCCATGATGCTGCCACTTGGGCCATGTCGAGAGAGCAAAAATACCGGATGACCGAGTATGACATCAAGATGAACACCTTCCTGCCGTGCCGACGCGTTAAGCCTCGAGACAATACCAGCAATATTCAGGCTGTTGTCTTTGTAGGATGAGCAAATTTCACCGGATTGATCCAGAAAAGAGTAAATCATGGTATAAGCATTGCGGGTTGCGGTATCAACCAGCATCTTTGTCAGCTCGGGGCAGCCCACTTTTTTACTGCGCGACACTATGTCATCCATCCCCCCTTCCACCACTTGAAAAATATTGTTAATACCCAATATGGCTAGACGGGCATCTCTGTTGCTCTGCGCAATAATATCTCGTTTTTCATGATTGAATACTGCGTACATGGCAACGATAGAAAATATAATACACATCGCAAGGGAAACCGCATTGCATATGCTCGCATTCAATCTGAACAAGCGGTGATAGTGAGGCCACTTCACAATGATTTCAGGTCCATCAAGTTGACACTTCTTGGCCTGGCGTAATAAAAACCCTGCACTGCCCAACAGCCAGTGGAGAGCACTACTTCGCTCTGCCTCTTGGTTTCCACTTTGCTGACAATGGTTTTCATCCTGAAAGTCTCCTGCAATGACAACAATGCATCTTTGAAAACATTTATCTCGCTTTGCAACAAAGGGGGCGTATCAAACTTCACACAACTGAATATCCCACTCGACAGGTAACGCTCACGCCAGTCACCGCCTCGCCAATCGAAGTTGTCCATCACCAAAATGACACCATGTTCATGCAGTTTCACCAGTGTGCTTACTGGTAATGCACTTGATATAAAAGGATACTGACTGACTTCTATATGGAGTCTGACACCATGACCTAAAAATACCTCCGAAAAGTAAATCAGAGCATCCCCAAGCGCATATAACACTCTGGATTCTACTTTAAAAAATAAAGCGGTTGATTCTTCTCTCAAAGCATTCAACAGTGCATCGCTTAATTGCAACAGTGTCAATTCGACAAGCGAGATGGCATCACAACTATTGTAAAAGGCAACCGCAGACTGGGTGTCATGAGGTCGATAGAACAACTCAGATAATCGCTCATCTGCAACAGCAGCACCATTTAAAGATGCATCCATATGATTTCTTATGAAATCGGCAGTGAACAACTCCTGCACAAACGGTTTGAGCGAATGTATGATGGCTGGGTTGAACAAGGATCGGCGTTTTGCATTGAATGATTCGATTTGTTCAATCCCCATCAGCCGATAGGGTTGCAGATCAATACCCTTATCTCTGAGCTCCGCAATCAAACCAGACATAACTCCCCTCCGTGCTTTATACAATCATAAATAAGCCCATCTGAATCCAATAGCTGGCGCATACTACAATAACGTATTTCTTGATGATTTATCCTTTTTGCCTTTTTACACAGGTATAGCAAAACTGTCACCACAAAAAAAATATATGTCGCCATAACAATTCTTGTATATCAAGCCATTCAAGAAACATGAAATAATATCTCTCTAACGTTACTTTATTATTGTGGTCAGAGATGAAAAAACTTACATCCATAAAATTAAAATCACTCATCATTGCAAAAACAGTTGATGAGTTGCAAAGCATGAGCGCGGCCGCAGTCAAATTCAATTCTCACCAACCATACGTCAGCAAGATCATCAGTGATCTGGAGAAAAGTCTCGGTTTTAAAATATTCAATAGAGACAATGCCGGTGTCACCACCACCACAATGGGGAAAAACTTCATTGAAAAAGTGGATAACATTCTGATGGCTTATGGTGAACTGGATAATTTCATCGCGGGCTATAAAAACTCGGCCTGTGGTGAAGTTTATATATACGGAGATGATCTTGCCTTGAATTTCATCGCCAGCAAGATTTCACCTTGTTTGACGACAATACAGGGAGATGTCAGCATCAGACTCATTGCAACCCTGGGAGAGTATGCGCCAGATAACAATGATGAATGGGATCTGATTGTCTCTTCCACAATACCCAAGGATGATAACATCATTGTGAGAGAGATTGCCGAGATAGGCTATAACTGTTTTGCCTCACCAACCTTGTTCAATACCACTTTTCATGATCCTTCCTTCCTTAGCAAGGCAGCCTGTATCATTTGGGAAGATAACATGCTCCCTGCAAAAGATGGGAGGCAGTGGATATTTACCATCGACAAGCAACAGGTCAAAATTGATATCGCAGGCAAGATCAGTTGCAACAACATGTCAACCGCTATCGAAATGTCAAAAAATGGTCTCGGCATTATTTATGTACCCTACTACACGGTACAGGAGCATCTCGATTCAGAAAGGCTAATACCACTCTTCGATTACCGGTTGAATCATTATCAAAAGATATATCTCATTTATCGACGCAGAGACAATCAACCCTTCATCGTCAATCAGGTGATCGATCACATCACCGATTATGTGCAACATGCACTGCCGCTCACATGTTGATTATCTCGATCTAAATTGCCTGACCACAATCCAAGAAAACATATATAGCCACGGAATATCTTGCCATACCAGTACAAAGGCAGGTAGAACAGCGCCCCCATCCTGCCATTCTGGTGATGCCCGGCACGCGCCACTGATGAAACCGCCGCAGCGTGAATTTTTACACAATGCCACAGATGTCATTGCCTATCACCCGCTGAGCCACGGGTATTGGTGCCTGGATGAAGATGGCTATGGCTGCAGGCTCAAAGAGCGGTCTTCTTCTATTGGAATATCTACGACTTGGGGCCAGTAGGAGTGGTACAAGCGACATAACCGCCGGAGCCATCACCTTGGCCAATCACTGCTGCCAGGCGGTCTCTGGCTGTGCGACAGACGACGCACCAGATGTTGGTCTGGACTTGGCCGACAACTGGGTCACCTTGTGGCAAACACAAGGCTTGTCTCGGATATGAAGATTTTTCGATCTCTTTACAACGACCACAGAGAAGCGTGGTGACTTTCCAGTAACACCAGATGCCGTGGGGACTGAGCCAGAGATTCATTGATGAGCTCCTCGTCGTCCACACAAAGTGGATGACCAAGGGCTTTAGGAAGCTAACTTATTGAATTGCAGAAACAAGTGGTGGCCCTACCAGCCACATCCCGGCACTCGAGTCCCCCGCCTTGGCTGCTACCTTCCGGTCCTGACCAGGTCGACGGGTTATCAATGCGAGAGGACCAATAGGACCACCGGCGAGGAGAATAGGCAAACTGGCCTCTCAATGCAACGGCTTTCTGCCCTCGCTCGTGCTGTTCGCCTTATTTTTCAACAATCTGGCCAAGGGTTCAGCTAAACAGCATGAATTTGGCACCCACCAGCAGCATCAGCAGGGCGAACGCCTGCTTGAGCCGCTGGGGAGAGAGCCGGTGCGCCAGCTTGGCGCCGACCCGGGCAAACTGGGTACTGGTGAGCACGATGCCGAGCAGCGCCGGTAGGTAGATGAACCCCAGGCTCCACTCTGGCAGGTCTGGATTGTTCCAGCCGACGTAGAGGTAGCTGAGGCTGCCCGCCAGGGCGATGGGCATGCTGCAGGCGGCGGAGGCCGCCACGGCGTTGCGCATCGGCACGCTGTTCCAGCTCAGATAAGGCACGGTCAACGAGCCGCCACCGATACCGAACAAGGCCGACATCCAGCCAATCACGGTGCCAGCGATGCCGGTGCCGAGCGCCCCCGGCAGATGACGCTCCGCCTTGGGCTTGAGGTTGAGCCCCATCTGCAACGCCATGGTCCAGGCGAAGCAGCCGATGATGATGTTGAGGGTGCTGGCGCTGAGCAGGTTGGCGGTCATGCCGCCGAGCCAGGCCCCGACCAGCATGCCGGCGCCGAGCCGGCGGATCATCACCCAGTCGACCGCACCGGCCTCCTGGTGGGCACGCAGCGAGCTGAAGCCGGTGAAGATCATGGTGGGCAGCGAGGTACCTAGTGCCAGATGGGTAATGATGTCGGGCGCAACGCCCTGGGCGTGAAAGCTCAGCACCAGCACGGGCACTATGATGAGACCGCCGCCGATGCCGAACAATCCCGCCAGCATGCCGGCGAACGCCCCCAGCAGCAGATAACCCATAAACAGCATAAAAATTCCTTCCGAGGCGGTGCAGCGAGCAAAGAGTGCGCTGCACATAAAAAAAGAGATGGCCCTTGGGCCATCTCTTTATTGTGCCGGTTAACTCAAGGGAATGGTACCGTCCATCACCTTGTAGAAGGCCAGCACCGCGCAACCGAGCAGGGCCGCCGTCATCCCCTGCTCCAGCCGGTTGAGGCCGCGCAGCCCGTGGTGCTGGCGCGCCTTCCAGTAGATGAAGATGCCGGGGCTGTAGAGCAGCGCCACCAGCAGCAGGTACTCGACCCCGGCGGCATAGACCAGCCAGCAGCCGTAGCCGGTGGCCACCAGCGCCAGGAGCAGGTCGCGCTTGCGCTGATGGGGCTGGCCTGCGTAGGTCTCCCCTTTCAGCGCCAGCTTCAGCCCGTAGGCACCGGAGAAGACGTAGGGCACCAGCGCCGCCGAGGTGGCGATGTTGACCAGCGCCAGATAGGTGCTGCTCTGGAAGTAGATGATGATGAGGAAGGTCTGCACCAGGCAGGTGGAGCACCAGAGCGACACCTGCGGCGAGCCGTTCTTGTTCTCCTTGGCAAACCAGCCGGGGAACACGCCGGTCTTGCCCGCGATGTAGGGCACTTCCGCCGCCAGCACGGTCCAGCTCAGCAGGGCACCCATCACCGAGATCACCAGGCCGATGTTGATGAGCCAGGCGCCCCAGGGGCCAACCACGGCCTCCAGGATCATGGCGGTGGAGGGATTCTTGAGGGCCGCCAGTTGCGGCTGGTTCATGACCCCCAGCGAGAACAGGGTCACCATCACGTAGAGCGCCAGGGCACCCAGCAGCGCCAGCACGGTGGCACGGCCTACATCCTTGCGATGACGGGCACGGGCGGAGACTACCACGGCCCCCTCGATGCCGATGAAGACCCAGAGCGTCACCTTCATGGTGGACTTGACCTGATCCATCACCGAACCCAGTTCAGGGGTGCCCTGACCCCAGATATCCAGGGTGAAGGTCTCCATGTTGAAGGCGAGCAGGATGGCCACGCAGAACACGATGAGCGGCACCATCTTGGCGATGGTGGTGACGATGTTCACCAGCGCCGCCACCTGAATGCCGCGCAGCACCAGGGCGTGCACCGACCAGATCAGGATGGACGCCAAGGTGATTGCCACCGGCGTGTTGCCGTCACCGAAGATGACCTTATCAGGCGTGTCGAAGAAGTAGCTCAGCGCACTGAACACCACGATGGCGTAGGAGACGTTGGCCAGCAACTGACAGAGCCAGTAGCCCCAGGCGGCGTTGAAGCCGATGAAATCGCCGAAACCGGCCTTGGCATAGCTGAAGATGCCGCCATCGAGATCCGGGCGACGCATGGAGAGGTTCTGATACACCAGTGCGAGGCAGATCATGCCGATACCGGTGATGGCCCATCCCAGCGCGACGGCCCCGGCACTGGCATGAGCGGCAATGTTTTGCGGCAGACTGAAGACTCCGGCACCGACCATGGAGCCGATCACCAGCGAGATGAGGGCACCAAGCCCCAGTTTCTTGTCCATCTCAATCCTGTTTAATTAGGCGGCGGCAGAGCGTCCGTATTCATACTGCGCGCAATATGGGAGGGGCTAGAAATCCGTACCCCGTGAAAAAGGCGGCAACTATATTGCATGACTATTCCGACCGCAATCCCTCGTACCGTCAATCATGCACCGTCTTGACCGCGCGCAATTTTACAGCACTGACCCCGGGGGCCTGTGAGCTGGTTCAAATTAAGAAAGACCCGTTGATATTTCACATTTTTCCATGACCTGAGCCCCGTTTTTACGGATCAGACCTGCATGAGAATGCAGCTTGCGGCCGAGGTCGACAAACCCGGTTGCTGACAAACGTTTCAATAAAAATGCCCCTGCGCCGAGGGCCAGGGGCATCTGCAAAAGAGCGCCGATATTCAGAGGCGCAAGCCGCCGTCCAGCTCGATCATCCGCCCCGACAGATAGTCATTGGCGAGAATAAAATGCACCGTCTGGGCCAGCTGCGCCGCCTGCCCGAGGGTGCCCACCGGGATGGCCTGCTGCATGCGGGCCATCGCCTCCGGCTTCATCGCCGCCGTCATGTCGGTGGCAAACACCCCGGGAGCAATACCCATCACCCGGATGCCGTGGCGAGCCAGCTCCTTCCCCCAGGTGACCACCAGCGAGGCCACCCCCGCCTTGCTGGCGGCATAGTTGCTCTGGCCGATGTTGCCGGCGCGGGCGATGGAGGAGATGTTGATGATGACGCCCCCCTCCCCGCCGGTGGCCATCAGCGCCGCCCCCTCGCGCCCGCACAGGAAGGAGCCGGTGAGGTTGACGTCGATGACGCTCTGCCACTGGGCCAGGCTCATCTTCTCCGTCAGCGCCCCCTCCTTCACCTTGATCAGCATGCCGTCGCGCAGAATGCCGGCGCAGTTGATGAGGCCGTGCAGGGCACCAAACTGCCCCTTGATGGCGGCGAAGGTCGCCTCGACCTCCGGCTCGCTCGCCACGTTGCAGACGAACAGGGCGCACTGGCCGTCACGGCTGCGCACTTCCGCCTCGGTCACCTCCAGATCGGTGCGGTTGACGTCGATGAGCGCAAGTTGCGCCCCCTGCTCCGCCAGACTCAGGGCGATGGCGCGGCCCAGCCCCCTGCCCGCCCCCGTGATGGCGATGACTTTCTGTGTGATATCCATAAATGCTCCTGGTGAGATGGCCGGTGACTGTCGAGTCAAAGACTATCGGGTAAAAAGGTAGATAGCGGCCCTTAACCCGGCGCTGTTTTGTCCAGATAGAGTTCGACGATGCTGGAAAAATCCCGTGCCCCCTGCCCCTTGGTGGCGTGCAGGTTGAAGAGGTTGCGCGCCAGCGCCCCCATGGGCACGGCGCTGTGGGCATGCTCGGCCAGGGCCATGGCCAATCCTAGGTCTTTGACCATCAGCCGGGTCATGAAGCCCCCCTGATAGTTGCGCGACGCCGGTACGTTTTCCATCACCCCGGGCCAGGGGTTGTAGCGCTCGAGACTCCAGTTGTTGCCCGAACTCTTGCCCATGATGGTGGAGAGCACCCCCGGATCCAGCCCCTCCTTGACCCCGAGCGCCAGCGCCTCGGCAGTGCCCGCCATGTGGATGGCGAGCAGCATGTTGTTGCACATCTTGGCGATCTGGCCGGCGCCGAGCGCCCCGGCGTGAAACAGGTTCTGCCCCATGCAGGCCAGCACGGGTTTGGCCGCCTCAAAATCCACTTGTTCGCCGCCGACGATGAAGGTGAGCGTGCCCGCTGCCGCGCCGGCCACGCCCCCCGAGACGGGGGCATCGAGAAAACGGATGCCGCGCGCCTGCGCCGCCGCCCCCACCTGACGGGCCGAGGCCACGTCGATGGTGGAGCAGTCGATGACCAGGGCGCCGAGCGGCAGGGCTGCCAGCAGATCCTGCCCGCCCCGCTCACCGGCACTCTCACCCAGCCAGAGGCTACGCACATGCTCGCCCGCTGGCAGCATGCTGATCACCAGCTCGCAGCCGCTCACCGCCTCGCGGGCATCGCCGGCGGCGATGCAGCCGGCCTCGATGGCGCGGGTCAGGCTCTCGGCCACCAGATCAAACACCTGTACCGTGTGCCCCGCCCTGGCCAGGTTGGCGGCCATGGGGCCCCCCATGTTGCCAAGCCCGATAAATCCAATCCTTGTCATGGTCTGTTCCTTGTGTGTGATCGCCCGTCAGCAGGGACGCAGGGGGTTGTTCCCCTCGGGCCAACGATAGAAGTCATCCAGCCAGGCCTCGCCCGCCTGCGGGGCCTGCCAGCGGGGTGATTTGTCCTTGTCGATGAGCAGGGCCCGCACCCCTTCCACGAAATCCCCTTTGAGCACGCAGTTGACCGAGAGGGCCAGCTCGTCGGCAAACACCTCGGCCAGCGACTGGCGCCGAGCCTGCCAGAACTGACGCCAGAGGATGGCGCGGCTGATGGGGCTGCCGCTCTGGCAGGTCTCCCGCGCCAGGGCCAGCGCCGGTTCGTCCAGCTCGGTGCCCGCGAGGCGTGCCAACACCCCTTGCAGGGAGCGGCCGGCCAACAGCGCATCGATGCGCTCCTGGTGGGGCAAGAGCACGGGAGCCGGCAGCGTCTGGCCAAGGGATCGCTGCAAACCGGCCAGCAGCCCCTCAATCTGCTCGCCAGTATCGGCAGAGTCAGACCAGTCGAGGGCGGCGAGGCGCGCCGGCAGCTCCACCCGCTCGCGGCTCGCCATGGCGTGATCCGCCAGACCCAGGCCGATGGCGTCCGCCCCGTTGAAGCGGGCTCCGGTGAGGCCGAGCCAGAGCCCGAGCCGCCCCGGCATGCGGCTCAAAAACCAGCTGGCCCCCACATCGGGGTAGAGGCCGATGGTCACCTCCGGCATGGCGAACAGGCTCTTTTCAGTCACCACCCTGAACCCGGCACCGGCAAAGAGGCCGATGCCGCCGCCCATGCAGATGCCGTCCGCCACGCAGATGAGGGGCTTGCTGTAGCGATGGATATGGTGATCGAGCCGGTACTCCTGCAGGAAGAAGTCGCGGGCATAGCCAAACAGTGCCGACTCGCTCACCTCCTGTTTGCGGTAGTAGAAGGAGCGGATGTCGCCACCGGCGCAAAACGCCTTCTCGCCGGCCCCCTGCAGCAGCACGCAGACGATGGCCGGATCCTGCTCCCAGCGGGTCAGCGCCGCCTGCAACAACTGGATCATCTCAAGGCTCAGGGCGTTGAGGGAGGCGGGGCTGTCTAGGGTCAGTATGCCGATGTGGCGGCCATCCGCCGTGGGGTGGGTCTCGATGCGCACAGGCTCACTCATGGCGAGCCCCCGCAGACCGGGTATCAGCCCCTGCGACATGGCGGGCCGCCATCATTACCTCATTCATCCTTCACTCCCTCACTCTTCACCGACTTGGATTGGTCGTAGTGCCAGCGCGGGGCTCGCTTCTCGAGGAAGGCGGCCACCCCTTCGCGCTGGTTGGCATCGTCAAACAGGGTGAGAAACAGGCTGCGCTCGAGCGGCAGTGCCGCGTCCCGATGGCCGCTGCGCCCCTGGTTGATGAGCTGCTTGCAGGCGCGCAGGGCGCTCGGGCTCTGGCGCTCCACCAGCTGGGCCATCTGGTGCGCCGCCTCCCAGGCATGGCCCTCCTTCACCACCTCCTCCACCAGCCCCATCTCGTAGGCCAGGGTGGCGCTCACCTTCTCGCCGCAGAGGATCATCCGCTTGGCCCAGCCCGGCCCCACCAGTTCGGTCAGGCGCTGGGTGCCGCCGGCGCAGGGCAAGAGCCCCACCGAGGCCTCCGGCAAGCCCAGCTTGGCCTGCTGCTCGGCGATGCGGATGTCACAGGCCAGCGCCACCTCCAGGCCCCCCCCCATGGCGTAGCCATTGATGGCGGCGATGCTGACCCCGTGAAAGCGGGCCAGCGCCTCGAAGGCGCGGCCAAAGGCCTCGGCCACTTCGCGGGCGTGCTCCAGGTTGCCGTCGGCAAACATGTTGAGATCGGCACCGGCACAGAAGAACTTGTCCCCGGCCCCGCGGATCACCAGCGCCACCACGTCGGGACGGCTGTCGAGCTCCACCATCATCTGCAAGAAGGCCTGCAGGCTGGCGAGGGTCCAGGTGTTGGCGGGAGGATGGTCGAGGGTGATGTAGGCCACGTGACCGTGATATTCGAGCCTGATCCTTGTCATTGCGTTGTCCTTGTCAAAAAACCTGCCCCATGATGACAGGGTTGAATGGAGCCGACCTGCGGCTGGCTCACAAAGCCTGACGACGAGTCACGCCAGCCCCGTCGTCAGGGCGGGCTGCCGGGTACGGCGGCCCCACCTCGCTACTCCAGCGCCAGCCCGGGCTCGGCCAGCAGGCGGCGGGCGATGATGAGCCGCATCACTTCATTCGTCCCTTCCAGAATGCGGTGAACCCGGGTATCGCGCAGGTAGCGCTCGAGCGGGTACTCGCGGATATAACCATAGCCGCCAAAGAGTTGCAGGGCGTCGTCGCAGACGCGGTGACCCACGTCGGTGGCAAAACGCTTGGCCATGGCGCACCAGGCGCTCTTGTCCGGCGCGCCTGCATCGAGTCTCGCGGCCGCCTGACGCACCAGCAGCCGGGCAGCCGCCAGCTCGGTGGCCATGTCGGCCAGGCGAAACTGCACGCTCTGGAATTCGCTGATCGGGTGGCCAAATTGCTGGCGCTGCTGCACATGGGCCAGGGCATCGTCGAGGGCCTGCTGGGCAGTGCCGACCGAGCAGGTGGCGATGTTGATGCGCCCGCCATCGAGCGCCTGCATGGCGAACTTGAACCCTTCCCCCTCCTGCCCCAGCCGGTAACGGGCGGGAATGCGCACGGCGCTGAAGCTCACCTCCCGGGTCGGCTGGCTGTTCCAGCCCATCTTCTCCTCCGCCTTGCCGTAACTCACGCCGGGCGTCTCGGCCGGTACCATGAAGGCGGAGATCCCCTTCGCCCCCTCGCCACCGGTGCGGGCCATCACCACCAGCACGTCGGTGCTGCCGGCACCCGAGATGAACACCTTGCTGCCATCGAGAAGGTAATCCTCGCCGTCACGCACGGCGCGGGTCTTGAGGGCCGCGGCATCGGATCCGGCGCCAGGCTCGGTGAGGCAGTAGGAGCCCAGCAGCTCGCCGCCGGCCAGCCTTGGCACCCACTCCTCGGCCACCTCGGGAGGCAGCCAGCTGCCCAGCATCCAGCTCACCATGTTGTGGATGGTCAGATAGGCGGTGGTGGAGGTGCAGCCCATGGCGAGGCGCTCGAAGATGAGGCTGGCATCGAGCCTCGGCAGGCCGAGGCCGCCATACTGCTCCGGGGTGTAGAGGCCACAAAAGCCAAGCGCCGCCGCCTGCTTGATGGTAGGGATGGGAAATTCATGCTCCTTGTCCCAGCGCGCGGCGTGGGGCTTGAGCGCCTCCTCGGCAAAAGCGCTGGCGGCCTCCACATAGGCCTGCTGATCCGGGGTCAACGTAAAATCCATCTTGTTCGCTTCCTTGTACTTGTTCGATCCGTTGCTGTCAGTGGGTGCGCCCGGGCAACCTGCCATCAGCGCAGCTGAATGGTCATGTTGGGACCGCTGGGAATGTCTTCGTCGAACCAGCGTTCGGTGACCGTCTTGGTCTCGGTGTAAAAACGCACCGCCTGCTTGCCGTAGGCGTGCAGATCTCCGTAGAAGGAGCCGCGCCAGCCGGTGAAGGAGAAGAACGGCAGCGGCACCGGGATGGGCACGTTGATCCCCACCTGGCCCACCGCCACCTCGTGACGAAACTTGCGGGCAGCCGCGCCGCAACCGGTGAAGATGGAGGTGCCGTTGCCGTAGGGGTTGTCGTTGATGAGGGCGAGCGCCTCATCGAGGCTCGCCACCTCGAGACAGGCCAGCACGGGCCCGAAGATCTCCTCCTGGTAGATGCGCATTTCGGGGGTCACGCCGCGAAACAGGGTCGGCCCCACCCAGTTGCCCACCGGGTAGCCGGGCACGTCGCAAAAACGGCCGTCCAGCAGGCACTCGGCCCCCTCGGCGATCCCCGCCTCGATGAGCCCCTCCACCCTGACTTTCGCTTCCGGGCTGATGAGGGGGCCGTAGGCCGCTTCAGGATCGTGCCAGACGCCGGGTTTCACCTTGGCGAACTCGGCGGCGAGCTCGGGGATCCACTCCCGGGCACTGCCCACGAACACCGCCACGCTGATGGCCATGCAGCGCTGACCGGCAGCGCCGACCCCGGCCCCCACCAGATTGCTCAGCACCTGCGCCTTGTTGGCATCCGGCATGATCACCATGTGGTTCTTGGCACCAACAAAGCACTGGGCCCGCTTGAGCTGCGAAGTGGCGCTGCGATAGACGTGACCGCCAACCCGGGCCGAGCCGACGAAACTGACCGCCTTGATGTCGGGATGGGCCAGCAGCGCATCCACCTGCTCGGCGCCGCCGTGCACCACCGACAGAATGCCCTTGGGGGCTCCCGCCTCGGCAAACAGCTCGGCCAGCCGCATGGGGGTGAGCGGATCCTGTTCGGAGGGCTTGAGCACGAAGCCGTTGCCGCAGGCCACCGCCAGCGGGAACATCCAGAGCGGGATCATGGCCGGAAAGTTGAAAGGAGTGATGCCAAGGCAGACCCCGAGCGGCTGCACCCAGGAGTGACCGTCGACCCGCCGTGCCACGTTGCCCATGGTCTCCCCCAGGGTCTGGCTGGCGATGGCGCAAGCCTGCTCCACCACCTCGATACCGCGCCACACATCCCCCTTGGCATCCGCCAGATTCTTGCCGGTCTCCTGGGCCAGCAGAGCCGCCAGCTCGTCGTGATGCGTCTTCAAGAGATGCTGGTAGTTGAACATCACCCGGGCTCGCTCGGAGGCCGGCACCTCCCGCCACAGCAGATAGGCGTCGTGGGCGGTGCGCACCGCCAGTTCAATTTCCGCCGAGGTGGCCTTCGGCACCCGCGCCAGCAGGCTCTGATCCGCCGGATCGGTCACCTCGATCCACTGCTCGCTCGCGGAAGGATACGCCTCCCCGCCGATGTGCAGCGGCATGTCGCCGAACCGGGTCTGATGGTTGTTCATGGGCACTCTCTCCTTGCTGGCACATCATGGGCCGCTTGCGAACGGACCATGGGCACTCCTGTGACTAGGGCCATCACGACCGAGCAATCGCCCTTGCCGTCATGGCGCAACAAATTTACCTTAGACTAACAATCAATTTACGTTTACGCTAACGTAAACTTAAATCACAAATGGACTGACCAGTTTGGCCCCCTGTTTCAGCTTGGGCCGCCAAGCTGTCACCCCTTCATATGAGGAGAGCAAGGATGCATGCAGTGATGGACGAGACCCTGTGCGCCCTGACCGAGCAGGTCGAGGCCTTCTGCCAGAAAGTGATTGCACCGCGGGCCGGTGACATCGATCAGAGCAACGTCTTCCCCCGCGATCTCTGGCCCCGCATGGGTGAGCTGGGTCTGCACGGCATCACGGTGGCGGAGGAGTATGACGGGGTGAACCTCGGCTATCTGGCCCACGTGCTGGTGATGGAGCAGGTGAGCCGCGCCAGCGCCTCGGTCGGCCTCTCCTACGGCGCCCACTCCAACCTCTGCATCAACCAGATCCATCGCCATGGCACGGCGGAGCAGAAAGCGCGCTACCTGCCCCCGCTGGTAAGCGGCGAGCATGTGGGGGCGCTGGCCATGAGCGAGCCGGCTGCAGGCTCCGATGTGGTCAGCATGCGCCTCAGCGCGGTGCGCGAAGGGGAGCACTTTGTGCTGAACGGCAACAAGATGTGGATCACCAACGGCCCGGATGCCGACACCTTCGTCATCTATGCCAAGACCGATGCCGCTGCCGGCCCCAAAGGGATTTCCGCCTTTATCGTCGAGGCGGGGACTCCTGGTTTCTCCACCGCCCAGAAACTCGACAAGCTCGGCATGCGCGGCTCCAGTACCTGCGAGCTGGTGTTTGACAACTGCCGGGTGCCGCAGGAGAACCTGCTGGGCCCCTTGCATGGCGGGGTCAAGGTGCTGATGAGCGGGCTGGATTACGAGCGGGTGGTGCTGGCGGCCGGTCCCCTTGGCATCATGCAGGCCTGCATGGATGTGGTGCTGCCCTATGTGCGCGAGCGCAAGCAGTTTGGCCAGCCCATCGGCGAGTTCCAGCTGGTGCAGGGCAAGCTTGCCGACATGTATACCCGCCTCGCCAGCAGCCGGGCGCTGGTCTACTCGGTGGCGAGCGCCTGCGATCAGGGCCTCACCAGCCGCAAGGATTGCGCCGCCGCCATTTTGTTTGCCGCCGAGAACGCCACCCAGATGGCGCTCGATGCCATCCAGCTGCTCGGCGGCAACGGCTACATCAACGAATACCCCACCGGCCGCCTGCTGCGGGACGCCAAGCTCTACGAGATCGGCGCCGGCACCTCGGAGATCCGCCGCTGGCTCATCGGCCGCGAGCTGATGGGGGATAATGCATGAGCAGGCTCCACTCCCACCTCGACACCGCCAGTCCCGACTATGAGGCCAATCGGGCCGCCATGCAGGCCCTGGTCGACGATCTCAATGCCTGCCTGGAAGAGATAGCCTTGGGCGGCGGCGCTGCCAACAACGCCCGCCATCAGGCTCGCGGCAAGCTGCTGCCCCGCGAGCGCATCAACCAGCTGCTGGACCCGGGCTCCCCCTTTCTCGAGCTCTCGGCGCTGGCCGGCTGGCAGGTCTATGACGAGCCGGTGCCCGCCGCCGGCATCATCACCGGCATCGGTCGGGTCTCTGGACGCCTGTGCATGCTGGTGGTGAATGACGCCACCGTGAAGGGCGGCACCTACTACCCGCTCACGGTGAAAAAGCACCTGCGCGCCCAGGCCATCGCCGAGCGGCTGCGCCTTCCCTGCCTCTATCTGGTGGATTCCGGCGGTGCCTTCCTGCCGATGCAGGACGAGGTGTTCCCCGACCGGGATCATTTTGGCCGCATCTTCTACAACCAGGCCCGCATGTCGGCCCAGAACATCCCCCAGCTGGCGGTGGTGATGGGGCTCTGCACTGCCGGCGGCGCCTACGTGCCCGCCATGGCGGACGAGTCGATCATGGTCAGAGAGCAGGCCACCATCTTTCTGGCGGGCCCGCCGCTGGTCAAGGCCGCCACCGGCGAGGAGATCAGCGCAGAAGCCCTGGGCGGCGCCGAAGTGCACTGCACCCACTCAGGGGTGGCAGATCACATGGCCCGCGACGATGGCCACGCCCTGGCCATCGCCCGCACCCTGGTGACCCACCTGGGCAACGAGCCGGTAGAGACTAGCCCCGGCTATGAGCCCCCCTGCTACCCCCTCGAGGATCTCTACGGTCTGGTGGGCACCAGCCTCAAGCGCCCCTATGACGCCCGGGAGCTGATCGCCCGGCTGGTAGATGGCTCGGACTTTGATGAATTCAAGGCGCTGTTCGGCACCACACTGGTGACCGGCTTTGCCCGGATCTGCGGCATGCCGGTGGGGATCCTCGCCAACAATGGCGTGCTGCACAGCGACAGCGCCCAGAAGGGGGCCCACTTCATCCAGCTTTGCAACCGGCGCGCCATCCCGCTGATCTTTTTACAGAACATCACCGGCTTTATGGTGGGAAGCCAAGCTGAGCGCGAAGGGATCGCCAAGCACGGCGCCAAGCTGGTCACCGCCGTGGCCTGCAGCCGGGTGCCCAAGATCACCCTGATAGTCGGCGGCAGCTTTGGTGCCGGCAACTACGGCATGTGCGGGCGCGCCTACGACCCCGATTTTCTGTTCAGCTGGCCCAACAGCCGCATCTCCGTCATGGGCGGCGAGCAGGCGGCCGGGGTGCTGGTGCAGGTGCGCCGGGACAAGCTGGCGGCTGAGGGCAAGCCATTGAGCGAGCAGGAGGCAACCACCATCCGCGCCCCGGTGATCGAGCAGTATGAGCGTCAGGGTCACCCCTACTACGCCAGCGCTCGCCTGTGGGATGACGGCGTCATCGACCCGGCCCAGAGTCGCACCGTGCTGGCGTTGGCACTGGCGGCCTGTCAGGGGGCCGAGACCGGCCCGGAACAGTACGGCATCTTCCGGATGTAAGGAGTTCACATGTCCGATCCACTCAGTCACGCTCTCCAGCCCGGTTTTCGGCTGGAGCGACACGGCCCGCTGGCCGAGCTGGTGCTCGACCGCCCGGCCCGCCACAACGCCTTTGACGCCGACCTCATGCTGGGGCTGCTCGACTGCTTCGACGAGCTGGCCCACACCCACGGCCAGGCCCTCGCCGATCGCCCCCACGCCTTGCTGCTGCGGGCCGAAGGCAAACACTTCTGCGCCGGCGCCGATCTCAACTGGATGCGCAACCTGGCCCACGCCGATTTCGAGCACAACCGGGAAGACGCCCGGGTGCTGGCCCGGCTGATGCAAACCCTGGACGAGCTCCCCTTCCCCACGGTGGCGCTGGTGCAGGGCGCCGCCTACGGCGGAGCGCTCGGCCTCATCTGTGCCTGCGATCTGGTGCTGGCCGCCGATGACGCCCGCTTCTGCCTCTCCGAGGTGAGCCTCGGGCTGGTGCCCGCGGTGATCAGCCCCTACGTGGTGCGCGCCATGGGGATGCGCCAGGCCCGCGCCCTGATGCTCTGCGCCGAACCGTTCGATGCGGTGACCGCCTGCCGGCTCAACGTGGCGCACCGGCGCTGCCCGCCGGATCAGCTGTTAGCCGAAGGACGCGCGCAGGCCCTGCGCCTGTGCCGCAACGGGCCGGAAGCGATGAAAGAGACCAAGCGGCTGCTGGCTGCCCTCGAGAGCCACAGCGCCAGTCTGCACGAAGAGAAAACTGTCGAGACCATCGCCCGGGTACGGGTCGGTCTCGAAGCCCAGGAGGGGATGCAAGCCTTCTTCGACAAACGCCCCCCCGCCTGGCGCCCCCGTTTCAAGGACGAAGCATGACTCAATACCACTCCATCAAGCGCCTACTGATCGCCAACTGTGCTCAATATAACTGGCGTGTGGATCAACACGCTTCGCACTTGTGCGCCTTGAACGACAGGGAGCCAGCATGACCCATCACACTCCAATCAAGCGCCTGCTGATCGCCAACCGCGGCGAAATTGCCGTGCGCATCATCAAGACCGCGAGGCGCCTCGGCATTCACACCATCGCCCTCTACTCGGACGCCGATGCCCGCGCCATGCATGTGCGCGAAGCCGACGAAGCCTGGCATCTGGGGCCGGCCCCCGCCCGGGAGAGCTACCTCGACACCGGCAAGGTGCTGCGCATCGCCCAGCAGGCCAACGCCGACGCCATCCACCCGGGCTACGGTTTTCTGTCCGAGAACAGCGACTTTGCCACCGCCTGCGAGCAGCGGGGCGTGCGCTTCATCGGGCCAAGCGGCGCCGCCATCCTCGCCATGGGCGACAAGTCTGGCGCCAAGGCGCTGATGCAGGCAGCCGGCGTGCCGGTGCTGCCCGGTTATCACGGCTCGGATCAGCACCCAGACTTTTTGCGCGATCAGGCGAGCCAGGTGGGCTTCCCGCTCCTTATCAAGGCGGCCAGCGGCGGCGGTGGCAAGGGAATGCGCCGGGTCGATCAGCTCGCTGACTTTGACGACGCCCTGGCGGCGGTCAAGCGGGAGGCAAGCGCTGCATTCGGTGACGACCACGTGCTGCTGGAGCGCTATCTCGCCCGCGCCCGCCACGTGGAGGTGCAGGTGTTTGCCGATACCCTTGGCAACGCCATCTATCTGGGGGACCGGGACTGCTCGTTGCAGCGCCGCCACCAGAAGGTGATCGAGGAGGCCCCTGCCCCCGACATCGCACCGGCGCTGCGCCGCGCCATGGGCGAAGCCGCCGTCGCCGCCGCCCGGGCCATCACATATCGGGGAGCCGGCACCATCGAGTTTCTGCAGTGCGGGGAGGAGTTCTTCTTCATGGAGATGAACACCCGGCTGCAGGTGGAGCACCCGGTCACCGAGGCCGTCACCGGCCAGGATCTGGTGGCCTGGCAGCTGGCGGTGGCCGAAGGCAAGCCGCTGCCGCTCACCCAGGAGGAAGTGGTGCTGCACGGCCACGCGGTGGAGGCGCGCCTCTACGCCGAGGACGTGGCCACCGGTTTTCTGCCCGCCAGCGGCCCCATCAATTGGCTCCACTGGCCGGATGGTGTGCGTATCGACACCGGCGTCGGCGCCGGCGATGCGGTGAGCCCCTATTACGACCCCATGATCGCCAAGCTGATCGCCCACGCACCGAGCCGCAGCGAGGCCTTTGCCAGCCTGGCCGACGCGCTGGCGACGCTGGAACTCGGCCCCTTGGTGCACAACGGCCCGCTCTTGCTGCGCCTGTGCGAAGAGCCAGAAGTATTGGCCATGGGCCACCACACCCAGTGGCCCATTCCCACCGATACCCTGCCCGTTCCGGCGCTCGCCTGGCCGCTCGCCGCGCTCTGGCTCGCCAGTCGCGAGCACGGCGCCTCCCCCTGGCAGCAGGCCGCAGGCTTTCGGCTGGGCCCCACCCGCAGCTTTAGCGCAGCGGTGCGCATCGGCGAGGAGGCCCGCGTGCTGACCCTCGCCGAGCGTGCAGGCAGCCTGCTCTGGCAGGGCGAGCAGATCCCGTTCGAGCTCGGGGCGGATCAGATCCGCCTGCAGCAGGCCGGCAGCTGGCAGCGCTACCCGCTGCATACCCTCGGCGAGGGCGACTATCTGCTGCACCTGGCGGGCAGGCGCATCCGCTTCTCGGCCGATGATCAACATCATCAGCTGCACCATGATCACCAGGCAGGCGATGCCCCCGGCATCCTGGCCCCCATGCACGGCATCGTCGTGGCATTGCAGGTCGAGGCCGGCCAGCCGGTCAGCAAGGGGCAACCCCTACTGGTGCTGGAGGCGATGAAGATGGAGCACGTCCTCAAGGCCGACCGGGATGGGGTGATCGAGGCGCTGCAGTGCCGCCAGGGAGAACAGGTGAGTCAGGGCGCCCTGCTGGTGCGCTTTGCCGAGCAGCATACCGCGCAGGAGGAGCGCTCATGAGCCGAGCACAGGAGAACCGGGACGACAAGGTCAGCCTGGTGGAGATGGGGCCGCGGGACGGCCTGCAAAATGAGGCCGCGACCCTCTCGCTGGTGCAGCGGCTGGAGCTCATCGCCCGCCTGGCCGAGAGCGGGCTGCAGCGCATCGAGGTGGGCGCCTTCGTGTCGCCTAAGAAGGTGCCGCAGATGGCGGATTCCGCCGCACTGTTCAACGCCCTGCCGCGCAGGGGGCCGACCCGCTATGGCGCCCTGGTGCCCAATCTGCAGGGTCTGCAGGCCGCCATTGCCGCCCGCGCCGACGAGATAGGCCTCTTCACCGCCTGCTCCGACGGTTTTACCCGGGCCAATATCGGCATCAGCGTGGAGGAGTCGCTGGTGCGCTTCGCCCCCCTGGTGCAGGAGGCGCGCAGCCTCGGCATCAAGGTGCGCGGCTACCTCTCCACCGTCATCGCCTGCCCGTTCGATGGCCCGACCCGGCCCAAGCGGGTCGCCGCCATGGCCGAGCGACTGCTGGATCTGGGCTGCCACGAGATATCGCTCGGCGACACCATCGGCGTCGGCACCCCGGGCACGGTGGCCCCCATGCTGGATGCGGTGCTGCACGAGATCCCGGCCGGCCGGCTCGCGGTCCATTTTCACGACACCTATGGCCAGGGGCTGGCCAACCTGCTGCCGGCGCTGGAGCGCGGCATCCGCACCATTGACAGCTCGGTGGCCGGGCTTGGCGGCTGTCCCTATGCCCCCGGCGCCTCCGGCAACGTCGCCTCAGAGGAGGTGGTCTACCTGCTGCACGGCCTTGGCATGAGCACCGGCGTCGATCTCGACCAGCTGGCCGCCACCGGCCAGTGGGTCAGCGAGCAGCTCGGTCGCCCCAACGGCTCGCGGGTCGGCCGGGCCCTGCACGCCAATGCCGAGCGGCTGCGCACCCGGCTGTGCCAGCCATCCCCGCAATAAGGAGCCCAGCCATGTCCAATACCCTCGCCCACGGGCTCGCCGGCAAGCAGGTGACCTACAGCATCTCCGAGCTGGCCCACGAGTTCGATATCACACCGCGCACCATCCGTTACTACGAGGACGAGGGGCTCATCACCCCGACCCGGGAGGGGCAGACCCGCATCTACAGCCACAAAGACAAGATCCGGCTCAAGCTGACCCTGCGCGGCAAGCGCCTCGGCTTCAGCCTGGCGGAGATCCGCGAGCTGTTCGACATGTATGACACCGACCGCTCCAGCAAGACCCAGCTCAACTCCATGATCCAGCTCATCGAAGCCAAGCGTCACTCCCTGAGCCAGCAGCTGGAGGATATCCAGATGGTGATGGCCGAGCTGGAAGCGGCCGAGCAGCGCTGCGTTAATTCCCTTAACAGCTTGAAAACCAGCGCAGATTAACCGAATCTGGGATCATCTCTGCCTGCTGGGAGACCCCATGAAACGCTGGTGCTGGTTGTTGCTGCTGCTCTGCTGTACGGCATGGGGCCACCCGCTGATCCGGGTCGGTGGCTACCCCTATGCCCCCTTCGTCGTCAAGGACGACAGCGGCCACTATCGTGGGCTGACCCTGGATCTCATCGCCCTGCTCAACGACATCCAGCAGGATGTGCACTTCGTGTTCGTGCCCACTTCGGCCCCCCACCGCTACAAGGCGCTGGCCCTCGGCCGCTTCTCGCTGATGCTGTTCGAAGATATCCGCTGGGACTGGAATGCCGATCAGGTGCGCATCACCCGTCCGCTGCTGCTGGGTGGCGAGCGCTACGTCGCTCTCAAGGCGCCGGGGCGGGATCAATCCTTCTTTGACAACCTGGCGCAGCGCCAGCTGATCGGGGTCAGCGGCTATCACTACGGCATCGCCGATTTCGACGCCACCGCGAGCACCCTGAAACAGCGCTTCAATATCACCCTGGTCAAGGACAACATCAGCGCTCTGCAGGGGCTGTTCAAGGGGCGCGGCGAGGTGGCCATCCTCAACCTCTCCTATCTCAACCAGTTCGACAAGGATTACCCCGAGCAGGCAAGCCAGCTGCTGCGCTCCAACCGGTGGGATCAGCAGTATGAGTTGCGCGCCCTGCTCAGCCCGGACGCCGGGATCTCGGTACAGCAGCTGGAACAGTGGCTGGCCCAGCTGAAAGAGAACGGGAAATTGGCAAGCCTTTGGACAAAGTACGGCGTACAGCATCAAGTGGCACCATGATCATGCCCTGAAAGTTTGTTACCCTATGCGTATCAATTGGAGACCATCATGCCCAAGCTTCTGCGTGCCCGTCTGCTGCGCTACGCCCTCTACCTCTGCGCCGCCCTGCTGATCTCCCTGCTTATTCTGCTATGGCAAGCCCCCACGCTGACCCAGCGCCACCTGCCGAGCTGGCTGGCCAAACACTACGGCCTGCACCTGAGCCTGGGGGAGATCGACGTCGGCCTGCGCCACCCCTCCCTCGCCATTGGCCCCACCACCCTGTTCGATGACCAGCAGCAGCCCCTCGTCGCCTTCGAGCGCCTGCAGCTCACCCCCTTGCTAGGGGAAAGCTGGCGCCAGCGCGCCCTGATCCTCGACGAGGCGCGCCTCGTCAAGCCAACCGTCAACCTGGTGCGACTGGCGGATCAAGGCACAACCGTCCGCTTCAACCTGACCGAAGCGCTGGCCAGCCTGCTCACCCCGAGTGAAACCACGGACACCGACAGCGGTGCCCCTTTGCTGGTGCAGATCAACCAGCTGGCGGCAGAGCAGGGTCACATCTCCTATCAAGACAGCCGCAAGCAGAGCAGCCCCGGCTGGGTGCCCACCCTGACCCTGAGCGGGCTCGACCTGCAACTGCCGACCTTCTCCACCGCCCCTGGTCGCGCCAACCCCTTCGTGCTCGCCACCACAATCAATCAGCAGAGCCCGCTCAAGGCGAGCGGCGAGCTAGACATCATGAGCGGCGCCGGCAAGGGGAAGATCAGCCTCGGCAAGCTGGCGCTCGCCCCCTTTGCCCCGCTCTGGGCGCCTTATCTTGATATCAAGCTGGCCAAGGGCGAGGCCAACGTCGAGCTGGCCTACCAGATAGCCGAGGGCAAGCAGGGGCTGAGCTGGCAACTATCCAAGGGCAAGCTGACCCTCAATGACTGGCAGCTCCAGCGTCGCAAGGGCGGCGAATTTGCCCGCTTCAAGCAGCTGGCGCTGACCGGCATCGCACTCGACGGCAACAAGCAGGCGCTGCAGATAGACCGGCTGGCGCTCAAGGCCCCGGCCATCAGCGCGGTGCTCGATGCCAACCAGCAGCTGGATCTGGCGACTCTGCTGCTCCCCCAGCCACCGGTCAACACCGGTAAAGCTGCCAAACCGGCGGCGCCGGACCAACCCTGGCGCTGGAGCCTCAAGCAGACCCGCATCGAACAGGGCCAGCTCAAGCTGACCGAATCGAGCAGCGGCAAACCGCTGCTGCGCGAGCTGTCCGCCCTGACGCTGGCACTGGGTCCGCTGGGCAGTCAGAGCGGACAGAGCAGCCCGCTGACCTTGAGCGGGGCGCTCAACAACCAGGCGAAACTGGACTTTGACGGCGACCTCGCCCTCGCCCCCTTCAGCCTCAACGGCGAGATCAGGCAACAAGGCCTGCCGCTCAGCTGGGCCCAGCCCTATCTGCAGGATCTGCTGCGCATCAGCGTGCGCGACGGCCAGCTTGCCAGTCGCACCAAGCTGGCGCTGGCCACCGATGCCAAGGGGGCACTGAGCAAGCTGGAGCTGAGCGGCGGGCTCGATATCGAGCGGCTCAACGTGCTGGATCGGGCCGACAACCAGCGCCTGCTGCAAATTGAGCAGTTGCAGCTGAGCGGCCTGCACTATGACGGCATCAGCCAGCAGGTGAAGATAGACGACATCCTGCTGCGCAAACCCTTCGCCCGCATCGAGATCAACGAGGACAGGGTCACCAACGTGCAGCAACTGCTGTTGCCGCAACCCGCCACGGCCAAGCCCGCCAGCAGCGGGCCGGCCCCCCGCGTCAGCATTGCCCAGGTGCGCACCGAGCAGGGCAACCTGCGCTTTGCCGATCGCAGCCTGAGCCCGGAATTCGTGGTAGACATCGCGGCCCTCAGCGGTCAGAGCCGCCATATCAGCAACATCCCAGGCCAGCGCTCCGAACTGGCCTTCAACGGCAAGGTGGACCGCTACGCCCCGGTGACCATCCGCGGTGGCACCAACCTGCTGATCGAGCAGCCGGTGCTGGACGTGGCCGTCACCTTCAACAATCTGGAGCTCACCACCTTCACCCCCTACTCCAGTACCTACGCTGGCTATGCCATCGACAAGGGGCAGCTCTCCATGAAGCTCAACTACCAGTTGCAGGGCAACCGGCTGGAGGGGGACAACGACATCACCATCAAGAAGCTGCAGCTGGGGGAAAAGGTCAAAAGCGAGCAGGCCAAGGATCTGCCGCTGGGACTGGCGGTCGCCCTGCTGAGCGATGCCAACGGCGTCATCCAGATGAACCTCAAGGTGAAGGGCAACCTGGATCAGCCGGACTTCAGCCTCGGCAACATCTTCTGGGATGTGCTCGGCAACACCCTGCGCAAGGCGGTCACCTCCCCCTTCTCGCTGCTCGCCTCCCTTGCGGGCGGCAGCGAGGATCTCGATGAGCTGCCCTTCCTGCCCGGTGAGCCGGATCTCACCCCCACCCAGCAGGAGAAGCTGGCCAAACTGGCGCAGGCCCTCAAGGACAGACCCAAGCTCAGCATGAACATTCGCGGCAAGGTCAACTTCAACGAGGAGCGCCCCATCCTACAGCGCCAGAAGCTGGAGCGAGCGCTGGCCAAGATCACCGGCGGCCCGGTGGACCTCGAGCTGCTGGAGCAGGACCCCACCATGCAATCGGCGCTGGCACAAGCTTATGAGGCCCGTTTCAACGAAGATCTCGGGGATCTGGCCGATCGGCTGAAACTCGATGAAGAGAGCCCGGCCCTGCGCGCCCAAGCGGTTCTCCTGCTGCGGGATCAGCAGCTCATCACCGCCAAGTCCCTGCGCAATCTGGCCATGCGCCGCGCCCAGAACACCAAGGAGTTTCTGGTAGACCGTCAGGGGATCGCGCCGGAGCGGCTGTTCGTGCTGGACAGCCAGGTCAAGGAGGCCGACAAGGAGGCCAAGGTGGTGCTGACGCTGGACGATTAAGCCGCTGACCTCAGCAGGATGAGGGGGCACCACCCTCCTCATCCTGCACGTGGCACGCTCGTCTCCTCCTTGTAGCCGCTGCCACATGCATTCCTCGCCGCAGCCTTGCTTTCCCCTTGCAGCACCAGCCACTGGCTCTCTCGGCAATTCAGCCACCGCACGGGCACACCTGTGCGCGATGACACAGCCGCAGCCACTTATCGGCCAAGATTTTCTCACTCAGCCCCCTAGCCTTCGGTCGTTTCACAACTCAACACCCTAAGCAAATCAGTCCGGAGCAAAGACTCCTGCTCGACCTTGTCGATGCTGCGAGCAGACAGCTTGGCCGTTTGCCTTAATCAAGTAATGAACGTCTCTTGTCTGATGGCATATGAGGGTGTTTTTTAGCCTCCAATATACTCGGGGTTGGCAATGGGCATCCCGTTGACGGCACTGCTCAGCCCATCGGCCCGAATTGTATGAAACTTTCAGAATCGTGCTGCTCAATACAATTTTTCAACCTTGTCCGCACCATTCATTCACCTGCCATCTACCTGGATCGTACGAATGGTCAGTCAGGTAAAAAATCCCGTTATTTTTTTACCGTTTCGGCCATTCCCCCCCTTGCCCAGCGCCAAGAGCCTGCCTAAAATCGCGCGTCTTTTATCAACCCCCACCTCTATTTTTGGAGAACGCCACGTGAGCGAAAAATTGGCCAACCCTGCCCCTCTGGGTCTGATGGGTTTCGGTATGACCACCATTCTGCTGAACATCCATAACGCAGGTTTCTTCCCCATCAGCGCCATGATCCTGGCCATGGGCCTGTGCTATGGCGGTCTGGCCCAGATCATCGCCGGTATCATGGAGTACAAGCGCGGCAACACCTTCGGTGTGACTGCCTTCATCTCCTACGGCACCTTCTGGTGGAGCCTGGTGTTCCTGTTGGTGATGCCGACCATGGGTCTGGCCGAAGCCACCCCGCACGCCTACATGGGCTGGTACCTGCTGATGTGGGGCATGTTCACCCTGTTCATGCTGATCGGGACCGTCAACTACCCGCGCGTGAAGCAGTTCGTGTTCGCCTCCCTGACCGTGCTGTTCTTCCTGCTGGCCGCCCGTGACTTCACCGGCAGCACCCTGATCGGCACCATCGCCGGTTTCGAGGGCATCATCTGTGGTGCCAGCGCCATCTACCTGGCCATGGCCACCGTGATCAACGAGCAGTTCGGCCGCACCGTGATGCCCATCGGCGATCACAAGAAAGCCGCCGCCGTTCAGCTCAAAGCCGCTGCCTAAGCACCCGGCCGACACAGCTGTCACGAAAAAGGCACCCCGCGGGGTGCCTTTTTGTTGGGCGCGATTTGCCGGGATCACCCGGCTAGCCTTGATGCTCGGGCTCCCCCGCCAGCAGCCGGGTAGCAGGAAAACGCGCGGCCGGTTGCTGACCGAAGAAGCGGGTGAACTGCTGGTACACCGCCGGATAGGTGTCGCGCAGGCGCAGCGGATCGGTGAAAAAGCACTCGCTGCACACCGCAAAAAATTCGGCCGGGTGCGAGGCAGCGTAAGGGTCGATGGCGGTAGGCTCGTGGCGATCCAGCTGCGCCTGCATGGCATCGAATGCCGCCTGCAGCGCATCGGTCCACTGGCGCGGATCCATGCCCGCCGGCAGCGGCGGCGCCCCGTCGGCCTCCCCTCCCAGCATGTCGAGCTTGTGGGTCAGCTCGTGGATCACCAGATTGAAGCCGTCCCAGTCCCCATCCTGCTGCAGCTCGCTCCAGGCCAGCACCAGCGGCCCCTGCGGCCAGGATTCGCCGGCGTTCTCCTCTTCGACCTCGCTCACCAGCCCGAACTCGTCCTGCACCTGCTGACGGCGCACCACCGGCTCGGGGATCAGGATGATCTCGTGAAAACCCCGATACCAGTCGAGCCCCAGGTGCAGAATGGGCAGCGCCGCCTGCAACGCCAGCACCGCCTGCTGACGGGAAGTGAGCGACACCCCGAGCTGGGTCAGGGTCTTGCGGGCCAGCAGCTGCTGCGCCAACCCGATCAGGGTCTGCTCCTCCTCCCGGGAAAAACCCTGCAAAATGGGCACCGCGGCCAGGGCCTGCTGCCACTCCAGCGCGCCAGGCCCATTGTCATCTTGCTGGGACGCACCACCAAACACACTTCGTAAGCGGGACCAGAACACGCAGACTCCTCTTGCTGATCAGACTGTTTTCACAAACCGTTTCGGACGCTCGACATACCCCTGCGCCAGATAGAAGCGATGGGCCCCCTCCCGCTTGAGGCTGCTGGAGAGCTCCAGCTGGCTGCAACCCTGCGCCCGCGCCCGCTCCTCTGCCACCACCAGCAGGGCGCCGCCGACGCCGCGTCCCCTTGCACCCTCATCGACAACCAGCGCCGAGATCAGGCCCCACGCTGGTGCAACGTGCAGCGGGCTCAGCCAGTGCCACACCAGCACGCCCGCGATCTCCTCCCCCAGGCAGGCCACCAGCACCTCGCGGGCCGGATCTTGCACCAGCCAGCGCTCGCCCAGCACCTGCGGGCTGACCGGATAACCCAGCTGGCCGAACAGGTCGGCCATGGCGGCTGTATCCTCGGCACACGCCGGGCGGATCATCGCGATTTCTTGCTCCATCTTCATCCTTGGCCTTGATTTTGCTCTCTCCCTCCCACCGCAGAGCGCCGATGAAAGAGGAGATGATACCGGGCCGGCACCGCATTCTGTCCAGTTGCACCGGCCATTTGTTAATGTCAATTCACAAATTAACAAGATAACAACATATTTCGCTGGGAAGCCCCAGCACAAATCGATATGTTAAAACCCGCGGACTGGCCAGTGGAAACATCCACCGACCCGTCCCACACCATAACGAGTGACCCCAGGGTCACCACCAATTTGAGGGAGCGAGGCACAGACCCCGCCAACAAGACAGCACAACAAAGGAGTTGTTGTACATGAATGAGATCGTCAATGCCATCAATGGTGTGATTTGGAGCCCGGCGCTCATCTATCTGTGTCTGGGGGTAGGCCTCTACTTCTCCCTGCGCAGCCGCTTCCTGCAACTGCGTCACATCAAGGAGATGATCCGGCTGATGTTTGATGGCAAAAGCACGGATGCGGGCGTCTCCTCCTTCCAGGCGCTGGCCATGACCCTGGCCGGCCGGGTGGGTACCGGCAACATCGCCGGGGTTGCCACCGCCATCACCTTCGGCGGCCCAGGAGCCATGTTCTGGATGTGGATGGTAGCCTTCCTCGGCTCCAGCTCCGCCTTCGTGGAGTCCACCCTGGGCCAGGTCTACAAGGAGAAGATCAACGGCGAATACCGCGGCGGCCCAGCCTTCTACATCGAGAAGGGGCTCGGCATGAAGTGGTACGCCTGGACGTTCGCCATCGCCACCATCTTTGCCTGCGGCGTATTGCTGCCGGGGGTGCAGGCCAACTCCATCGGCGCCAGCCTGCAGACCGCGTTTGATATCGATCCGAACGTCACCGCCGCCGGTCTGGCGCTGCTGCTCGGCTTCATCATCTTCGGCGGCGTCAAGCGCATCGCCAACTTCGCCAGTACCGTGGTGCCCTTCATGGCGCTCGGCTACATCATCGTCGCCTGCGTCATCATCGCCCTCAACATCCACGCCCTGCCCGGCGTGATCCTGCTGATCTGGAAGAGTGCCTTCGGCTTTGATGCCGGCTTTGGCGCCATTCTGGGTCTGGCCATCATGTGGGGCGTCAAGCGCGGGGTCTACTCCAACGAAGCCGGTCAGGGTACCGGGCCGCACGCCTCCTCCGCCGCCGCGGTAAGCCACCCGGCCAAACAGGGCCTGGTGCAGGCGTTCTCGGTCTATATCGACACCCTATTCGTCTGCTCCGCCACCGGCTTTATGCTGCTCATCACCGGCCTCTACAACGTGCAGGGTCCGGACGGCGCCTCTCTCTACACCGGCATCGCCGGAGTGGCAGCAGGCCCGGGCTACGTGCAGACCGCCATGGAGAGCATGATGCCTGGTTTTGGCAGCATGTTCGTGGCCATCGCGCTGTTCTTCTTCGCGTTCACCACCATCGTTGCCTACTACTACATCGCCGAGACCAACATCGCCTACATCAACCGCAAGGTGAACCGTCCCTGGCTGACCTTCGTGCTGAAATTGACCCTGATGGCCTCCACCGTCTATGGCACCGTCAAGACCGCCGAACTCGCATGGGGCATGGGTGACATCGGCGTCGGGCTGATGGCCTGGCTCAACATCATCGCCATCCTGCTGCTGCAAAAGACCGCCTTTGCCTGCCTGCGCGACTATGAAGCGCAGCAAGCCAAGGGGCTGGATCCGGTGTTCCACCCGGAGAAACTCGGCATCAAGAACGCCGACTACTGGGCCGGTCATCGCTCCGAAGACAACCTGGAGCAGGAAAAATCCGGTCACCCCTTCGAACCGGACCAGGATCGCAAGATCTCCTGATCGCGCATCACTCCCCAACAAAAATGGCAGCCGAGGCTGCCATTTCTTGTTTATCCCTGCCTGTCAGAGCGCGTTGCGGCGCGGCCCGAACGGCAGTCGCCAGCGAAACAGGCTGTTGAGGGTGGCGCGCCACTGGTTGGGGCGCCCCAAGATCTGCTTTTGCAACCGGGTCTCTTCCTTTAGCATCGCCTCATCGCTGCGGGCCCAGGCCTGGTTGTAGAGCTGCTTGATCCCCGCCAGCGCGTCCGGCGACTTGGTGATGAGGGTCTTCGCGAACTCCCGCGCCTCGGCCAGTGGATCGTCGCAGACCCGGCTCACCAACCCGAGGGACTTGGCCTCCGGCGCCGCCAGCTCGCGCCCGCTCATGGCCAGCTCCATGGCGGTATCCACCCCCATCAGGTTGCGCATGGTGACGCTACCGCTCATGTCGGGGATGATGCCCCACTTGATCTCCATCACCGAGAAACGGCAATCGGGGGTGCTGAACCGAAAGTCGGCGCCGAGCGCAATCTGCAACCCGCCGCCAAAGCAGACCCCCTGAGTCACGGCGATCACCGGCACCGGCAACTGATGCCAGCCATAGGCTACCCGCTGGGCCAGGTTGGTAGCTTCATCCGCCTCGCGTTTTAAGATCTCGAGCGCCGCCACCGGCTGCTTGAGCATGGATTTCACATCCAGCCCGGCACAAAAGGCCCGCCCCTCCCCGTGCAGGATCACCGCCCGCAACCCCTTGTGCTGGCGCAACTGCTCGAGTACCCCGTCGATGGCGCTGAACATGGCTCTGTCCAGCGCATTGAGCTTGTCGCCCCGCGCCAGCATCACCTCGGCGATGCCGTCCCGGATCTCGCATTTGACCCTTGGTTTTTCCATTTTCCCCTGTCCTCTCCTGAGTTCGTACTGGTCATACCACCACGTTATCAGAGTGTTATCGCCAGGTACAGCGAGGAGCCCGGTTTCCCACTGCTGCGGCGCGTGCGACTAAAGTCGGCTGGCTGGTCAGGCGCCGCTTTGTCAGACTGGCTTGACGCCACCGGCCAAGGATTGCCATGACCAGCCTGTTCAACTTTGCCCGCCCGCCGTTTGACTGCCTGACCGAAGAGGAACGTCAACGGCTCGAGCAGCACCTCTCCATCTGCTACTTTCGCGCCGGCCAGCCTGTGCTCAAGGCGGGCGATGCGCCCCCCGGCCTCTATCTCGTCCTCAAGGGGGCGGTGGAAGAGTCGAGCCCCCATCACCAGTTTGGCGACTATGGCGAGGGGGACTTGTTCGACGTGCGCGCCCAGTTCGACGGCCACTGCCGCCACCAGTTCAGTGCGTTGGAAGATCTGCTCTGCCAGCTGATCCCCAGAGCCACCTTCATCGAGCTGTGCGAAGGCAATCCCGCCTTCGCCCGCTACTTCACCGCCAGCCTGGCACAGCGACAACAGCAGCAGGAGCAGCGCGCCCAGCTGGGGCAGAAGAATCTGGCGGAGTTCATCCTGACCCGCATCGAGCCCGGCCATCTGCAGCCGCCACTCATCGTCGACAGCCGCCTGTCGCTCTTGGCCGCCACCGAGGCCATGGTGGCCAAGGGCACCGACTGCCTGCTCTACCCGGCCACGGATGGCAGCCTGAGTCTGGCGACCCGCAAAACCCTGCTGCACGCCCTGACGCTCAAGGGACTGCCACTGACGACGCCGCTGGCGGTACTGGATCCGACCCCGCTCATCGGCCTGCCACTGGACAGTTATCTGTTCGACGCCCTGCTGCTGATGACCCGTCATCGCATCAAGCGGCTGGTGGTCTGGCAGGGGCAGGAGGTGGCGGGGATCCTGCACCTGACCCAGGTGCTCGGTCTCTTCTCCACCCACTCCCATGTGCTGACCCTGCGCATCGCCCGCGCCGACACCCTGCCGGCGCTGGAAGCGGTCGCCCGGGAGCAGCAACAGCTGACCCGCTCCCTGTTCGGCCAGGGGATCCACACCGCCTTTTTGATGAAGCTCATCGCCACCATCAACGAACAGCTGATCGCCAAGGCCTTTGCCCTGGTGATCCCGCCTGCGGTGCAGGAGCGGGTCTGCCTGCTGATGCTGGGCTCGGAGGGGCGCGGCGAGCAGATCCTCAAAACCGATCAGGACAATGCCCTGATCCTGTCCGCCGACCTGCACTGGCCGACCCGGCAGGCCGATTTGGCCGCCTTCAGCGATCTGCTAGCCCGGCTCGGCTACCCACCCTGCCCCGGCCGGGTGATGGTCAACAATCCGGTCTGGGTGAAGCCCCTCGCGCTCTGGCTGCAGGAGATCGAGCGGGCCTGCGTCGAGGCCAGTGAAGCAGACCTGCTCTGGCTCGCTACCCTGGCCGACGCCCACCCCATCGCCGGCGATCGCGCCCTGCTTCCCCCTCTTGCCCGCAAGTTGCGCGATCAGCTGGCCGAGCGGGGAGATCTGCTGGCGGAGATGGTGCGACCGGCGGTGGCCTTCCATGCGCCGCTCACCTTGTTTGGCCGCCTGGAGCGGGCGCCAGAGGGACTGGATCTGAAACGTGGCGGCCTCTTCCCGCTGGTACACGGCATTCGCATGCTGGCGTTGGAAGCCGCCATTCTGGAGACCTCGACCCTGGCACGGATCGAGGCGCTGGTGGCGGCCGGGCGGCTCAGTACCGGTTTTGGCGACAATCTGGCGGAGGCGTTCCGGTTGTTCGTCCGCTTGCGGCTGCGCAGCCAGCTCAAGGAGGGAGAGAGCCGGGTGCAGGTGAATGATCTCAGCCACGGCGAGCGGGATCTGCTGCGCCAGGCGCTGCATCAGGTGAAGAAGTTCCAGCAGTGGCTCACCTTGCACTTTCGTCTGAGGCAGTAACCATGTTGAGTCGCCTGCGTCGTCATTGGCATGGCCGCCGCGTTCAAGACCCGGCGTTTGCCCCGCTCTATGCCGACCCGCTCGCCGACGAGTGGGTGGCCCTCGACTTCGAGACCACCAGCCTGGATCCCGCCCAGGCCGAGATCGTCGCCATCGGCGCGGTGCGCATCCAGGGCAACCGGGTGCTGACCGGCGAGGCACTGTCCATCCGGGTGCAAGCGCCGGCCAGCCTGAGCGAACATTCGGTGGTGATCCACGGTCTACGCCATCAGGATCTGCAACAGGGCATGACGCTGGAGGCCGCGCTGCGCCTGCTGCTCACCTTTATCGGCCCGCGCGAACTGGTGGGGTATCACATCGCCTACGACCTGCGGATCCTCAATCTCGCCTGCCAGCGATGCTGGGGGCTGACCCTGGCGCAGCGCGGGATAGAGGTGAGCCGGCTCTACCACGATCACCTCTATCGCCGCTATCCCGATGCCGCCATCGATCTGCATCTGGCCGCCATCAGCAGCCACCTGGGTCTGCCGGCCCTGCCCGCCCACGACGCCCTGAGTGACGCCATCACTGCCGCCCTCATCTTCTTGCGCCTCACCCGGGGCGGGCCACTGGCTTATCCCAAAGTCTAATTGTCCACAAATAACATTTGATTCACATTTTGCTTACATGAGCAGCCCTGCTGCTCGGTAGGGACCTCCCTTCATTCACCGCCGACACTCAATGTCATGGAGCACTGCAATGGAACAGCAACCGTATCTTCGGATCCAGCAAGATCCCAACTTCCAGGAGCTGGTCGCCAAGCGCCAGCGCTTTGCCTGGTCCCTCTCCATCCTGATGCTGGGGCTCTATCTGGCCTTCATCATGCTCATCGCCTTTGCCCCCGGCTGGCTGGGCACCCCCTTGAGCGAAGGGTCCACCATTACCCGCGGCATCCCGGTCGGAGTCGGCCTCATCGTTTCCTCCTTCGTGTTGACCGGCATCTATGTGTTTCGGGCCAACGGCGAGTTTGACGAACTGAACCAGAAGATCCTCAAGGGAGCCCAATCATGAAAGGCAAGTCTCTGCTGTTGCTGGCCACGCTGGCCTCCTTCCCCCTGTTGGCAGCCGATGCGCTGACCGGCGAGGTGCATCGCCAACCGCTCAATATCTCGGCCATCGTGATGTTCGTGATCTTCGTGGCGGCCACCCTGTTCATCACCTACTGGGCCTCCAAGCGCAACCGTTCGGCCTCCGACTACTACGCCGCCGGCGGGCGCATCACCGGCTTCCAGAATGGCCTGGCCATCGCCGGTGACTACATGTCCGCCGCCTCTTTCCTCGGCATCTCCGCCCTGGTCTACACCTCCGGCTACGATGGCCTGATTTACTCCATCGGCTTTCTGGTGGGCTGGCCCATCATCCTGTTCCTGATCGCAGAGCGGCTGCGCAACCTCGGCAAGTACACCTTTGCCGACGTGGCCTCCTACCGCCTCAAGCAGACCGAGGTGCGCACCCTCTCCGCCAGCGGCTCGCTGGTGGTGGTCGCCCTCTACCTCATCGCCCAGATGGTGGGCGCCGGCAAGCTGATCGAGCTGCTGTTCGGCCTGCAATACCATGTGGCCGTGGTGCTGGTCGGCATTCTGATGGTGCTCTACGTGCTGTTCGGCGGCATGCTGGCCACCACCTGGGTGCAGATCATCAAGGCGGTGATGCTGCTCTCCGGTGCCAGCTTCATGGCCATCATGGTGATGAAGTCGGTCAACTTCGACATCGGCACCCTGTTCAGTGAAGCGGTCAAAGTGCACGAGAAGGGCATCGCCATCATGAGCCCGGGCGGTCTGGTCGCCGATCCCATCTCCGCCATCTCGCTGGGTCTGGCCCTGATGTTCGGTACTGCCGGCCTGCCCCACATCCTGATGCGCTTCTTCACCGTGAGTGACGCCAAGGAAGCGCGCAAGAGCGTGTTCTATGCCACCGGCTTTATCGGCTACTTCTACATCCTGACCTTCATCATCGGCTTTGGCGCCATCCTGCTGGTCAGCACCAACCCGGACTTCAAGGACGCCACCGGCGCCCTGCTGGGCGGCACCAACATGGCCGCCATCCACCTGGCCGATGCGGTGGGCGGCAGCCTGTTCCTCGGCTTCATCTCCGCCGTGGCGTTTGCCACCATCTTGGCGGTGGTGGCCGGGCTGACCCTGGCCGGTGCCTCGGCGGTCTCCCACGATCTCTATGCCAGCGTCATCAAGAAGGGCAAGGCCAACGAAGCCGACGAGCTGCGCGTCTCCAAGTACACCACTGTGGTGCTGGGGGTGGTGGCCATCGGCCTTGGCATCCTGTTCGAGAAACAGAACATCGCCTTCATGGTGGGGCTCGCCTTCTCCATCGCCGCCAGCTGCAACTTCCCGGTGCTGTTCCTCTCCATGTTCTGGTCTCGCCTGACCACTCGCGGCGCCGTCTACGGCGGCTGGCTGGGGCTGGTGAGCGCGGTCAGCCTGATGATCCTGGGCCCGACCGTGTGGGTGAAGGTGTTGGGCCATGCTCAGGCCATCTTCCCCTACGAGTACCCCGCCCTCTTCTCCATGGCGGTGGCCTTCGTCGGGATCTGGCTGTTCTCGGTCACCGACAAGTCGCAAAATGCGCTCGACGAGCACGCCAAGTTCTTCCCGCAGTTCGTCCGCTCCCAGACCGGACTGGGGGCAGCCAGCGCCAGCTCCCACTGAACCTTCGATTGACGGTTGCAAGCCGGCCCCAGGGCCGGCTTTTTTCATGCCGACAGGCAGCGGTCAGCGCCCGTTGCAATCCGATCGACGCGGCCATGGCCGCCGGGGGCGCGAGCGCACAGCACCACCCTCTCTATCCCCTCTGCAATAGGCCCGGATCACAGTTCTTGCTAAAACTTTCGGGGGATCTGTGCCATAATGCGCGCCATTTGACAGACCAACCGGGACATTCCAGTGCTTTCGAGTAACAACATCACCATGCAGTTCGGCGCCAAGCCGCTGTTTGAGAACATCAGCGTCAAGTTTGGCGGCGGCAACCGCTACGGCCTTATCGGTGCCAACGGCTGTGGCAAGTCCACCTTTATGAAGATCCTCGGCGGCGATCTGGAGCCCACTGGCGGTAATGTGAGCCTGGACGTCAACGAACGCATCGGTAAGCTGCGTCAGGATCAGTTCGCCTACGAAGAGATGCGCGTACTGGACGTGGTCATGATGGGTCACACCGAGCTGTGGGCCGCCATCGCCGAGCGCGATGCCATCTACGCCAATCTGGAAGCGACCGACGACGACTACATGAAGGCCGCCGAGCTGGAAGGCCTGGTCGCCGAGTATGACGGCTATACCGCCGAATCCCGCGCAGGCGAGCTGCTGCTGGGTGCCGGCATCCCCATCGAGCAGCACAACGGCCCGATGAGCGAAGTGGCACCGGGCTGGAAACTGCGGGTGCTGCTGGCACAGGCGCTGTTCTCCAACCCCGATATCCTGTTGCTGGACGAACCGACCAACAACCTGGACATCAACACCATTCGCTGGCTGGAACAAGTGCTCAACGATCGCGAGAGCACCATGATCATCATCTCTCACGACCGTCACTTCCTGAACTCCGTCTGCACCCACATGGCGGATCTGGACTACGGCGAGCTGCGCGTCTACCCGGGCAACTACGACGAGTACATGACGGCCGCCACCCAGGCCCGTGAGCGCCTGCTGGCCGACAACGCCAAGAAGAAGGCCCAGATCGCCGATCTGCAATCCTTCGTGTCGCGTTTCAGCGCCAACGCCTCCAAGTCCAGCCAGGCCACCTCCCGCCTCAAGCAGATCGACAAGATCAAGATTGAGGAAGTGAAGGTCTCCAGCCGGCAGAACCCCTTCATCCGCTTCGAGCAGGAGAAGAAGCTCTACCGCAACATCCTGGAGATCGAAGGCGTATCCAAAGGCTATGGCGAGGCTCCGCTGTTCAAGGGCCTCAACATGATGCTGGAAGTGGGCGAGAAGGTCGCCATTCTGGGTACCAACGGGATCGGTAAATCCACCCTGATCAAAACCCTGGTGGGCGCGCTGGCACCGGACACCGGCACCATCAAGTGGTCCGAAAACGCCCAGATCGGTTACTACGCCCAGGATCACGCCGAGGACTTCGACACCGATCTCAACGTGTTCGACTGGATGGCCCAGTGGAAACAGGAGAACGAAGACGAGCAGGCGGTACGCTCCGTACTGGGCCGTCTGCTGTTCTCCCAGGACGACATCAAGAAGCCGGTCAAGGTGCTGTCCGGTGGCGAGCAGGGCCGCATGCTGTTCGGCAAGCTGATGATGCAGCGCCCCAACATCCTGATCATGGATGAGCCGACCAACCACCTGGACATGGAATCTATCGAATCTTTGAACCTGGCGCTGGAGATGTACAAGGGCACCCTGATCTTCGTCTCCCACGACCGTGAGTTCGTCTCCTCCCTGGCGACCCGCATCCTGGAGCTGACTGAAGATGGCATCCGCGACTTCGGTGGCACCTACGAGGATTACCTGCGTACCCAGGGCGTGGTGTAACCCCCTCCTGCCCGCATATCCCGTCAATGAAAACCGGCACCTGAGTGCCGGTTTTTTTATGCCTGCGATATCTGCCAAACGACGCGGATCATCCCGAGCGTCATATCCCCTTCCCCCTGCCAGGACCGGGTTGTCATCCCGCCAGAAAGAAAGGAGACCGCACGGCGCCTCGCAGATAAAGAAACGGCCCCATCAAGGGGCCGTTTTCACATCGATTGGGATCGGTTCGACTTATTCGACCGAGGCTTCCACATCGGTGAAGTACTCGATCTTGGCAGACTTGCGCAGCTCGTCGATGAGGGACTTGTAGCTCACCTGAGCCTTGCCCTGACCCAGCTGGCCTTGCAGCAGCTTGGCCATGCCAGACGGCTCCTTGGCGACAGTCACCTTGTCCAGGGCCACCACCACGCGGTCGCCGTTGGCTTCGGTCACCAGCTCGACGCTCGGCTTGCCGTCGATCGGATGAGGCATGCGGAAGGCCTGCGCCACCAGGTTCTGATCCAGATCCTGAGCGAAGCGGGCTACCCCGTCATGATTCTCCACCTTCAGATCCAGCGCGGTCAGCTCGGCCTGGATATTCTCGCCAGCCTTGAGCTTGTCCAGCAGACCCTGCGCCTTGCCACGGGCCACTTCACTGGCCTTGTCGTGCTTGATGGCTGCAATCACCTGGTCTTTCACCTCCGCCAGCGGTTTGGCCGCTTTCGGCTGGTGACCGGTGATGTGCATGACCAGCGCCTTGCCATCCGCCAGTTCGATCACATCGGAGTTGGTGTTGTCATCGCGCAGCTGCTCGGAGAAGGCGGCGGAGAGCACCTTGGGATCGTTCAGCGGTGCCGGTGCATCAGCCTGGCTGAAGTAACCGGTGGACTGCACCTTGAGACCCATGGTGTCGGCGGTCAAGTCCAGCGAATCCGGGTTCTCGAAGCTGCTGTCGGCCATCTTCTGCTGCTCGGCAAAGAACAGCTCCTTGGCCTTGTCCGCCTGCAGACGGCTGATGGTCTCTGCTTTCACATCGGCAAACGGCTTGGTCTGGGCCGGTTCAACCCCCAGCAGCTTGATGACGTGGAAACCGAACGGGCTCTTCACCACGGTGGAGAGATCGCCGGCCTTGGCCAGTGCAAACGCGGCCTTCTCAAACGCCGGATCCATCACCCCTTTCTCGAACCAATCCAGCTCACCGCCTTTTTTGGCGGAGAAGGTATCGGAGGAGTCAGCCTTGGCCAGCGCGGCGAAATCGTCACCGGCCTTGGCTTTGGCCAGCACGGCTTCGGCCTTCTGCTCGGCGGCTTTCTCGTCCTTGCCGAACGGGATCAGGATATGAGCCACATGACGACGCTCGGCACGCTGGAACAGATCCTGGTGCTGATCGTAGTAATCCTGGGCATCCTGCTCGCTAACCTTGACGTCTTTACCAAGGGTGGCGGCGTCCAGCAGCAGGTAATCTACCTTGACCTGCTCGTCATTCATGAAGTGGCCGCTGTTGGCCTTGTAGTACTGCTCCACCTCTTCATCGGAAACTTTCACGTCCCCCAGGTAGGCAGATGCGGCCAGGCGCACCAGACGCAGATCACGAGTCTGGTTGTAGAGCTTGTCCAGTTGCTCGGCTTCACCCTTGAGTGCAAATTCGGTGCCCAGCAGGGCGCCCATCAGTTGCTGGCGAACCATGTCCTGGCGCAGGGAGTCACGGAACATCTCCGGGGTCATGCCGGCGCGGCGGATCAGCTGCAGATAGCGATCGTTGTTGAACTTGCCATCTTCGGCAAACTCGGGCATGGCGACGATGGCCTGCTTGATCTGCTCATCGCTGACGCGCAGACCCAGTTCACGGGCCTTGCTGTCGAACAGGGCCTGATCGATCAGACGGTCCAGCACGCCACGGCGGAACTGCTTCATGTAGTCAGGATTGGCGGCCAACTGGCTGAAAGACTCCCCCATTTGGGATTCCATGCGGGCCCGCTCGTTGCGATAGGCATTTTCCAGCGCAGCGGAGCTGATGTCATTGCCGTTGACGGTGGCGGGGGCGGTACGAGCCGGGCCGTTGAGGTAGCTACCTACACCGGCCAAGGCAAAGGAGAGGATGATCAGGCCCAAGATAACCTTGGCTACCTTGCCCTGCGCCCCTTCGCGTAGTTTATCCAACATCATGTTTGTACTTATGCTCCCGAACTCGATGGGCGTAAATAATGAAAAGGCGCACCGATTGCGATGCGCCTTGGTCAATCAGTATGAGGGAGAGCCCTCTCACTTGTCTGGTCTGTGACCAAGGACGGTGGCCGATGTGATATCAGCGCCCGGCTTAGTTGACAGCGTCTTTCAGGGCCTTACCGGCTTTGAAGGCAGGAACTTTACCAGCGGCGATTTCGATGGTCGCGCCAGTTTGCGGGTTACGGCCAGAACGGGCAGCACGCTCGCGCACGGCGAAAGTACCGAAACCTACCAGAGCAACCTGGTCACCCTCTTTCAGGGCTTCACCCACGGCGTCAATGAAAGCATCCAGCGCACGGCCAGCAGCGGCTTTGGAGATATCAGCACCGTCTGCAATCTTGTCAATCAGTTGAGATTTATTCACTCTTATATTCCCCTTTTATCGAACATCGCTGCGGCGCCGATTTCCCTGGCCACAACAAGTGGAGGTTTTATAGCAAGCCTCCTGATCAGTTGCAAGTGACAATCTAGCGCAAACCCGCGCCACATCACGCATTGCGACTCATCATGAGTACCCGATCGGTGGTCAAGGCTACTTCCGTTATCCGGCGCATGCAAGCCTTAACCACCCCCCGAATGCGCCAAATTTGCGGCGCATCAACATTTACACGACAGAAACGCGCTCAAACCCTTGCGGATTGTCCTGCAACGCCAGTTCCAGCACCTCGTCAATCCAGCGAACCGGATAGATTTCAAGGTCTTGTTTGACGTTGTCCGGGATCTCCTCGAGGTCACGCTCGTTCTCTTTCGGGATCAGCACCCGCTTGATGCCACCGCGATGAGCCGCCAGCAGCTTCTCTTTGAGACCGCCAATCGGCAGCACTTCGCCGCGCAGGGTGATCTCCCCCGTCATGGCCACATCAGCACGAACCGGATTACCGGTCAAGCTGGAGACCAGGGCGGTACACATGGCGATACCGGCGCTCGGACCGTCTTTCGGGGTGGCCCCTTCCGGCACGTGCACGTGAATATCGCGCTTCTCGTAGAAGTCGGCATTGATACGCAGCTTCTCGGCACGGGCCCGAACCACCGTCATGGCGGCCTGGATGGACTCCTGCATCACGTCACCCAGGGAACCTGTGTAGGTGAGCTTGCCCTTGCCCGGCATGTTGGTGGTCTCGATGGTGAGCAGATCGCCCCCCACTTCGGTCCACGCCAGACCACACACCTGACCCACCTGGTTCTGATCGGTGGCCTTGCCGTAGTCAAAGCGCTGCACCCCGAGGAACTCCTTGAGGTTGGCCTGATTGACCTGAACATGCTTGATGCTCTTGTCCAGCAGGATGCGCTTGACCGCTTTGCGACAAATCTTGGAGATCTCGCGCTCCAGGCTACGCACCCCCGCCTCGCGGGTGTAGTAGCGGATCACCCCGACCAGAGCGGAATCCTCGATGGTGATCTCGGACTCTTTCAGGCCGTTGCGCTGGATCTGCTTGGAGACCAGATGCTGCTTGGCGATGTTGAGCTTCTCATCTTCGGTGTAACCGGAGAGACGGATCACTTCCATCCGGTCCAGCAGCGGACCCGGGATGTTCATGGAGTTGGAGGTGGCCACGAACATCACGTCCGACAGGTCATAATCCACTTCCAGATAGTGATCGTTGAAGCTGTTGTTCTGTTCGGGATCCAGCACTTCCAGCAGGGCTGAGGCGGGATCGCCACGCATGTCCGAGCTCATCTTGTCGATTTCATCGAGCAGGAACAGCGGATTCTTCACGCCGACTTTCGCCATCTTCTGGATGAGCTTGCCGGGCATGGAGCCGATATAGGTACGGCGGTGACCACGGATCTCCGCCTCGTCACGCACCCCGCCCAGCGCCATGCGCACATATTTGCGGCCGGTCGCCTTGGCGATGGACTGACCGAGCGAGGTCTTGCCCACGCCGGGAGGCCCTACCAGACAGAGGATCGGCCCCTTGAGCTTGTTGACGCGCGCCTGCACCGCCAGATACTCGAGAATGCGATCCTTGACCTTCTCCAGACCATAGTGATCGGCATCCAGCACCTCTTGCGCCTTGCCCAGGTCTTTCTTGACCTTGGAGCGCGCCTTCCACGGCACCTGTACCATCCAGTCGACGTAGCTGCGCACCACGGTGGCCTCGGCCGACATGGGCGACATCATCTTCAGCTTGGCGAGCTCGGCCTGCGCCTTCTCACGGGCATCTTCCGGCATGCCGGCCTCTTCAATCTTGCGATTGAGGGCTTCGAACTCATCCGGACTGTCTTCCAGCTCACCCAGCTCTTTCTGGATGGCCTTCATCTGCTCGTTGAGATAGTACTCGCGCTGGCTCTTCTCCATCTGCTTCTTGACCCGGGAGCGGATGCGTTTCTCGACCTGCAGCAGGTCAATCTCCGACTCCATCATGGCCATCAGAAACTCGATACGCTCGGACACGGAGGCGATTTCCAGCACCTTCTGCTTGTCTTCGAGCTTGAGCGGCATGTGGGCGGCCATGGTATCGGCCAGGCGCGCCGCATCGTCGATCGCCGAAATCGAGGTGAGCACCTCGGGCGGGATCTTCTTGTTGAGCTTGATATAGCCTTCGAACTGACCGATGGCGGAGCGCACCAGCACATCCTGGTCCTTCTCCTCAATCGCCTTGGAGGCGATGTACTGCGCCTCGCCAACGAAGAAGTCCCGGTCGTCGATCATCCGCTCAAGACGGGCACGCTGGCCCCCTTCCACCAGCACCTTGACGGTGCCATCGGGCAGCTTGAGCATCTGTAGAATATTGGCCACTGTCCCGACGGAGAAGATCTCCTCCACCGTCGGCTCATCGGTTGACGCATCCTTCTGGGCCACCAGCAGAACTTTCTTGTCCTGCTCCATGGCCGCTTCCAGACAGCGAATGGATTTTTCCCGCCCCACAAAGAGTGGAATGACCATGTGGGGGTAAACCACCACGTCACGAAGAGGCAGGACGGGAATCTCGATGCGTTCTGAACGCTCTAGGTTCATATATGTCCTCTCGGCTTGTTATACCGTTGGCAAAGCGCTTGGCTGAGTATATGGGGGCGCTTAGATGAGATTCAATCGCCGAAACCGCAAAAAGCATGAAAGGGGCAAAAAGCCCCTTTCATTTGATTAAAAATCAGACATTTACTCTGATGCGGCGGCCTGGGTCTCGGGATTTTCGTAGATCATCAAGGGCGCGGAGTCCCCCTTGATCACGGTTTCGTCGATCACCACCTTGCTGACACCGTCCAGCGACGGCAGGTCATACATGGTATCGAGCAGCACGGCTTCCACGATGGAGCGCAGACCACGGGCGCCGGTTTTACGCTCCATCGCCTTGCGGGCAATGGCGTTCAACGCGTCGTCACGGAACTCCAGCTCCACCCCTTCCAGATCGAACAGCGCGGCATACTGCTTGGTCAGCGCGTTCTTCGGCTCTTTCAGGATCTGGATGAGGGCAGCCTCGTCCAGCTCGGTCAGGGTCGCTACCACCGGCAGACGACCGATGAACTCGGGGATCAGACCGTATTTGATCAGATCTTCCGGCTCCACCTTGGCAAAGCTTTCGCTCAAGGTCGCCTTGGCACTCTTGGACTTGACCTCGGCACCAAAGCCGATGCCGGTGCCCTTGACGGAGCGCTGCTCGATCACCTTGTCCAGACCGGCAAAGGCGCCACCGCAGATGAACAGGATCTTGGAGGTATCGACCTGCAAGAACTCCTGCTGCGGGTGCTTGCGACCACCTTGCGGCGGCACGGAAGCGATGGTCCCTTCGATCAGCTTGAGCAGGGCCTGCTGCACCCCTTCCCCGGACACGTCGCGGGTAATGGAGGGGTTGTCCGACTTGCGGGAGATCTTGTCGATCTCGTCGATGTAGACGATGCCGCGCTGGGCCTTCTCTACGTCGTAGTCGCACTTCTGCAGCAGCTTCTGGATGATGTTCTCCACGTCCTCGCCCACATAACCGGCTTCGGTCAGGGTGGTGGCATCGGCCATGGTGAAGGGAACGTCCAGCAGGCGCGCCAGGGTTTCAGCCAGCAGAGTCTTGCCGCTGCCGGTCGGACCGATCAGCAGGATGTTGGATTTGCCCAGCTCCACGCCACCGGATTCGCTGCCGCTGCGCAGCCGCTTGTAGTGGTTGTAGACGGCTACCGCCAGCACCTTCTTGGCGTACTCCTGCCCGATCACATAGTCATCCAGATGAGCGCGGATTTCATGAGGGGTCGGCAGCTCGCTACCATCGCGCTTGGGCGAGATCTCGCGGATCTCTTCGCGGATGATGTCGTTACACAGCTCGACACACTCATCACATATGTAGACGGAAGGGCCAGCGATCAGCTTGCGCACTTCATGCTGGCTTTTGCCGCAAAAAGAGCAGTAGAGCAGCTTATCACCCTCACCCTTGCGTTTTTCTGTCATTCAGCAACCTCGTTTTATCAATAGAGGATGGATTGTCCTGTTGAGTTTACAACAGTCCGGAACACCCTGCCCATGCCTGATCTGCCGATTGAGGGCATCATCAAACCAGATGATGCCCTCGACAATGCTACGGGCTAGCTCGTGGCTCAGCCGCGGCGGCTCAGGACACCGTCAACCAGACCATAGGCCACGGCCTGCTCGGCCGACATGAAGTTGTCACGGTCGGTGTCACGCTCGATGGTGGCCATGTCCTGACCGGTATGGAAGGCCAGACGCTCGTTCAGGGTATTCTTGATCTTCAGGATCTCCTGGGCATGGATCTGGATATCAGATGCCTGGCCCTGGAAACCGCCCAGCGGCTGGTGGATCATCACGCGGGCATTGGGCAGGCAGAAACGCTTGCCCTTGGCACCACCGGCCAGCAGGAAGGCACCCATGGAGCAGGCCTGCCCCATGCAGACCGTGCTGACGTCCGGCTTGATGAACTGCATGGTATCATAAATGGACATACCGGCCGTGACGGCCCCACCCGGAGAGTTGATGTAGATGCTGATGTCCTGATCCGGATTTTCAGACTCCAGGAACAGCAGCTGAGCCACCACCAGATTCGCCATGTGATCTTCAACCTGACCGGTCAGGAAGATCACCCGCTCCTTCAGCAGACGAGAATAGATGTCGTAGGAACGCTCCCCTTTCGCGGTTTGCTCTACCACCATCGGGATGAGCGCATTGCGTGGGGATTCAGTCACATCGTTATAGTTCTTGTACATAAGGCATTGTCCCTAAAATAAAATGGCCCGAGTGGAGATCACACGAGCCATTATACTTAACAGTCTTGACCTTAAGTCAAATGTTCTTAGGCAGCGGCACCGGACTTGTTGATCACTTCGTCAAATGCAACTTCCTTCTCGGTCACCTGGGCCTTGGACAGGATCAGGTCGATGGCTTGATCTTCAACTGCCAGGTTGCGAACGCCGTTCAGCATCTGTTCGTTCTTCTGGTAGTACTCGATCACTTCCTTCGGATCTTCGTAGGCAGTGGCCATGGATTCGATGATGCTGTTGACGCGCGCTTCATCAGCCTTGATCTCGTTGGTACGGATCACGTCGCCCAGCAGCAGACCTACGCGTACACGACGCTCGGCCTGGCCCTGGAACAGCTCGGCCGGCAGTTCAGGAGCGTTGCCGCCCTGGAAGCCGCCGAAACGCTGCAGCGCCTGCTGACGCAGGGCATCGATTTCCTGAGCAACGGCAGCCTTCGGCAGATCGATCTGGTTGGCTTCAACCAGACCGTTCAGCACCTGCTCTTTCACGCTGTTTTTCAGGGCTTGAGCCAGTTCGCGCTCCATGTTCTTGCGCACTTCGGCTTTCAGCTCTTCAACGTTGCCGCTCTCGATGCCGAAACGCTTGACGAACTCTTCGGTCAGCTCAGGCAGGATCTGCTCTTCAACCTTGTTCAGCTTGGAAGCGAACTTGGCAGCTTTGCCTTTCAGGTTTTCAGCGTGGTAGTCAGCCGGGAAGGTCACGTCGATGGTGAACTCGTCGCCTGCTTTCTTGCCCATGATGGCGTCTTCGAAGCCCGGGATCATGCGACCGGCACCCAGTACCAGGTTGAAGCCTTCGGCCTTGCCGCCGTCGAACTCTTCACCGTCGATGGAACCGACGAAGTCCATGGTCACACGCATGCCATCGGCAGCGGCGGCGTCCACTTCACTCCAGGTAGCGTGCTGCTTGCGCAGGGTGTCGATCATGTTGGCCAGATCTTCATCCTTCACGGTAGCAACCGGCTTCTCGACCTTGATGGTCTCGAGGCCAGCCACTTCAAACTCGGGGTACACTTCGAAGGTCGCGGTGAATTCGAAGTCCTGACCTTCCTGGATCTCTTTCGGATCCATGGTCGGGGCACCGGCCGGGCTCAGTTTGTTTTCGATGATGGCCTTGATGAAGTTGCTCTGCATCATTTCGTCAGCAACGCGAGCATGAGCCATGGCGCCGAACATCTTCTTGATGATGGCAACCGGAGCCTTGCCAGGACGGAAACCGTCGATGCGACGGGTTTTGGCCAGGCCGTTCAATTCTTTGCGCACGGCGGCGTCAACGGTAGCGGCCGGTACGGTGATGGTAAGACGGCGTTCCAGACCCTGGGTTGTCTCTACAGAAACTTGCATTCTTCTACCTCGTTCAACTCAGCACTGCGTGCTGACCCTTTATTGCCCCTGGGCAAAGCCCGGAGTCTTCCTGTTTATAAAGACAACGACTGTCTTTGTGATGAGAAAATATGACGCGACATTATAGCGGCGCACTTTGATCGAGTCGAGCCACACGTCCCCCAACCGGGCAGGGGATGGCACAATTCCCGCCAAACTGTCCCTTATATGGGGAATAGCGGGGCCGACTTCAAGCACACAAGCCGCAAGAATTTGCACTTGCTCACCTTTTTTCGTGCAAGAGCCTACTTTTTCACCTCATATCTCTCCATCGCGGTCTCTTTTCGCCCCCTGCGACCCAAATTGTCCACCCCGCCCCTTCAACCATTGCGTCCATGACCATCGCTCGTTATGGTGGCAGCCATCTTGATAAGTCTGGAGTCACCGACATGGCCTTTTTCCGCTTCTTGTTCAATCTGCTCTGGTTCGTACTGGGAGGCGTCTTCATGGGGCTGGCCTGGTGGCTGGCCGGGCTGATCTGTTTTATCTCCCTCATCGGGATCCCCTGGGGACGCGCCTGCTTCGTCATCGGCACCTTTACCTTCTTCCCGTTCGGCAAGCAGGCGGTCAACCGCAAGACCATGACCGGTCTGAGCGACATGGGTACCGGCACCATGGGGCTGATTGGCAACATCATCTGGTTCGTGCTGATCGGGATCTGGCTGGCCATCGGCCACATCGCCTCGGCGCTGGCCTGCTTCGTCACCATCGTCGGCATCCCGTTCGGCATCCAGCACCTCAAGCTGGCGCTCATCAGCCTGGCCCCCATCGGCCAGATGATCGTCACCAATCAGGAGGCCGAATCCGGTCGTTATATTCGCTGAAGGCGATGCCGCCAGCCGTAAAAAAGGGCAGACTAGGGTCTGCCCTTTTTCATTGTTATCTTCGAGGCCATCCATGCTGCCCAGCCACTTCTTCGCCAATCTCGCCCGCATGAAGCTCATCTATCGCTGGCCGCTGATGCGCAACATCCAGCCCGAAAACATCGCCGAGCACAGCCTGCAGGTAGCCATGGTGGCCCACGCCCTCGGCCTCATCAAAAACCGGCTCTTTGGTGGCAGCGTGGATGCCGATCGCGCCGCCGTCATGGCCCTCTACCACGACAGCAGCGAGGTGCTGACTGGCGATCTGCCCACGCCGGTCAAGTACTTCAATCCCGAGATTGCCCGCGAATACAAGAAGATTGAGCTGGCCGCCGAGCAGCGCCTGCTCGGCATGTTGCCGCCGGAGCTGGTCGAGGATTTTCGCCCGCTGCTCGATTCAGCAGCCCAGGATGGCGAGCTGGCCAGACTGGTGAAGGATGCCGACACCCTCTGCGCCTATACCAAGTGCCTGGAAGAGATCAATGCCGGCAACCGGGAGTTCGAGCCGGCGCGCAAGCGCCTCGAGCAGATGCTGGCGGCCCGGATGAGCGACGAGATGCGCTACTTCATCGACATCTTCGTGGCGAGCTTCTCGCTGCCGCTGGATGAACTCAACGCCCACTAAACCAGCCAGATACCCCAAATGGAAGGGCCCGCCGGTTTGCACCGGCGGGCCCTTCATTTTATCAGCAGACAAGATGCTGCTTATCAGTGCCCCAACTCGCGCGACGGCACCAGCCCGCTTGCCCGCCAGGCGGGGTAGAGGGTGGCCAGCAGGCTCATCAGGATGGCGGCGCCAGTCACGATGAGCAAGTCCTGCATGTGCAGCTCGGTCGGCAGGAAGTCGATGAAGTAGATGTCCGGGTTGAGGAAGCGATGGCCAATGAGCCTCTCGATGACCCCCAGGATCTGGGTCAGCTTGCTGGAGAGCAGGCCGCCCAGCAGGGCGCCGAGCAAGGCACCCGCCACCCCGTTCACCATCCCCTGAATGACGAAGGTGAGCCGGATCTGGCCCGGGCTCGCCCCCATGGTCTTCAAGATGGCGATCTCGCTACGCTTCTCGTTCACCGCCATCACCAGGGTGGAGACGATGTTGAAACAGGCCACCGCCACCACCATCAGCATCACCACGTACATCACGGTGCGCACCATCTGGATGTCCTGATAGAGATAACCCTGCCGGCTCATCCAGCTGCTGATGTAGACGTAGTGCGGGAACTTCTGGGCGGCTGCCACCGTGATGGACTGCGCCTTGAGCACGTCGTTCACCTTGAGACTGAAGCCCTCCACCGCGCTGCCCATGCCGGTGATGGCCTGGGCATCCGCCAGATGCATGAAGCCGAGCACCCCATCGAGCTGGCCACCGATCTCGAGCAGCCCCACCACGGTGAGAGACTCGCGCTTCGGGTTCTTGATGCCGGCGGCGTCGCCGCCCTGAGGCAGCAGCAGGGTAACAGTGTCCCCTATCTTGACCCCCAGCTTGTCGGCGATGGTTTTGCCGAGGATGAGGCCGTGCTCGCCGGCTTCCAGCTCGCGCAGACCACGGCCCGTCATGTAGTTGCCCGCATCGGACAGATTGGCCTCAAGCTCCGGCAGCACGGCGCGCACCTGCAGTCCCTTGAGGGCACTGCCGTGCTCCAGCAGGCCGTCGAGCCGGATCACCGGGGCGGCAGCCTCTACCCCAGGCTGGGCCAGCAGGTAGTCCCGCAGCTTGGGCCAGTTGGGGAGCGGTGCCTCCATCCCCATCAGCTCGCCGTGGGGCACCACGGAGAGCACCCGGTTTTTAAGCTCCCGCTCAAAGCCGTTCATGGCGGAGAGCCCCAGAATAAGCGCCATCACCCCGAGGGCGATACCAATGAGGGAAGAGGCGGAGATAAAGGCGATGAAGCCGTTGCGACGGCGAGAGCGGCTGTAACGCAGGCCCAGAAACAGGGGCAGCGGTTTGAACATCAGGCGACCTCCGCCATCACGCCGCTCACCAGGGTCACCCGGCGATGGAGCTTGGCTGCCAGGCTGAGATCGTGGGTCACCACCACGAACGCGGTGCCGAGCTCGCGGTTGAGTTCGCAGAGCAGCTCATAGACGGCGGTGGCGCTGGCGTGATCCAGGTTGCCGGTGGGCTCGTCCGCCAGCACCAGGCTGGGCTCGTTGACCAGGGCACGGGCGATGGCCACCCGCTGGCGCTCGCCACCGGAGAGTTCGGACGGTCTGTGGTTGAGACGGTGGGAGAGCCCTACCCGCCCCAGCATCCGGCTCGCCTTGTCGGTCGCGCTCTTCACCGATTCACCGGCGATCAGCAGCGGCATGGCAGCATTTTCCAGCGCGGTGAACTCGGAGAGCAGGTGGTGGAACTGGTAAACGAAACCCAGCTCCTGATTGCGAAACTTCGCCTGGGTACGGCTGTCCCAGCGATGGATGTCCTGCCCCTTGAACAGCACGGCGCCGCTGGAGGGATTGTCGAGCGCCCCCATCAGGTGCAGCAGGGTGGTCTTGCCGGAGCCTGAGCTGCCCACCACTGCCAGCATCTCGCCGGGCGCCACGCTAAGGTCGATGCCCTTGAGTACCTGGGTCTCCAGATCGCCCTCTTTGTAGACATGGTTGAGGGCCTGACAGCGCAGCAGCGGCTCGCAGGAGACGGATTGATTCATAAAGGAGGCTCCACTTGCACCTGTAACAACGCCGGCGCCGACAGCAACACCGGCACCAGTAACAACAGAAGATGAATTATTCATAACGCAGCGCCTCGGCCGGTTTGACCCGGGCCGCACGGGCAGCCGGGTAGAGGGTGGCGCTGAAGCTGAGCAGCACGGCGCCCAGCAAAATGGTCACGACCTGGGCGGGTTCGACGATGACCGGCAGGCCCGAGCCGCCGGCCGTCATGTAGAGGTTGAGCCCCACCGCATCGAGCAAGGGGTTGAGCCCCATGGAGAGCGCCAGTCCCGCCAGACCGCCGAACAGGGCGCCGATGACGCCGCTGGAGGCCCCCAGCACCATGAAGATCTTGACGATGCCCGCCTCGCTCATGCCCATGGTGCGCAGGATGGCCACCTCCCCTTCCTTGTCGGTCACCACCATCACCAGGGCGGAGAGGATGTTGAAGGTGGCGACTGCGATGATCAGCACCAGCATCAGCCCCATCATCCGTTTTTCCATGGCCACCGCCTGGAACAGCTCGCCGCGCTCGCGGCGCCAGTCCTGCCACTCCAGCCCGTCCGGCAGCGCCGTCTTGATCACCTCGTCGGCGGCGAAGGGGTCATCCAGCCAGAGGCGGATGCCGCCCACCTGATCCGCCGGCAACCGCAGCATCCGCTGGGCATCCCCCAGCGCAATCAGGGCGACCTGGCTGTCCACATCGGCACCGACCCCAAAGATGCCGGAGACGGTGAAGAGGCGTTGGGCTGGCACCCGGCCAAACGGGGTGAAGCGGGTGCCTTCCGTCAGGATCAGACGGACCTGGTCGCCCATGGAGACCTTGAGGCGATTGGCCACCCCCTGCCCCAGCACTATGTGGTATTCACCGGCCTGCAGGCTGTCCAGACGCCCCATCTGCATCTGGGCATGCAGGATGTCGTCCTTGGGCCACTGGGCGGGATCGATGCCCTGCACACTGACGCCGGTGAGCTGACCGGGGCTTTGCAACATGCCTTCGCTGTCGAGCATGGGGGCATGGGCAATCACGTGCGGCAGCCTGGCCAGGTCGGGCAGGCCCTGCGGCGCGGCATCGATGCGCCCCGCCGGGCTGGTCACCACCACATGGGGGATCACCCCCAGGATGCGGCCCTTGAGCTGCCCTTCAAAACCGTTCATCACCGAGATGACCACCATCAGGGCGGCGACCCCGATGGCGATGCCAAAAGTGGAAAACAGGGAGATAAATGAAACGAAGCGATTGCTGCGTCGCGAGCCTGCATAACGCAGGCCGATGGCCAGCGACAGTGGCTGAAAAAGTCCAGTCTTCAAGGATATCTACATTGCCAACAAAATAAGATACCGGATAATAAAGGGAAACCGTCTATGACAACAAGGGATAGCCTCCATGCAGGAACAGTTCTTCAGTGTCACCCATGCCACACCGGTCAATGTGATCCCCATGCCCGGTGACTTTCATCTGCCCTCGCTGGAAGCACTGGAGGCCGAGCTGCCCGAACCGTTTCGCATCGCCTCCGCCATTACCTCCATCGACATGGTGACCAGCCGCCTGATCCGCAATCAGAACGATTCGATGCACGATCTGGTGGAGATCATCAACCAGCAGTCGCGCAAGATCGACATGATCATGGGCTATGTGCTGTCGGTGCAGGATCATCCGGAACATCGCTTTCACACCCTGCGCTTTGGCGCCGGCCAGCTGACCTACCTGCATCCGCGCCAGGGCCACGGCGAGGTGCCGCACCTGCACCAGATAGTGCGGCTCAAGATCTTCCTGCGCGAAGAGGCTTCTGCCATCTACTGCTACGGCCAGGTCAAGCAGCTGGAACCGAGCGAGCACGGCACCCACGTGATGCTCGACTATGTACGGATCCGCGAGGATGACCGCGAACTGCTGGTACGTGCCAGCCTGCATATCCAGTCCAAACAACTCAAACTTCGTGCGCAAGACCGTCAACGTTAAAAGAATCGAATGATGCCAATGAAGCTTCCCGCCTTGCCCGCCAAGGCGGGCCAAAAGTTAACGCTCGGCCAGCTGACAGGCAGCAGCCTCTCGCTGATGGCCGCCCGCCTCACCCAGGAGGCAGATCGCCCCGTCCTGCTGGTGACCGCCGATACCCCGAGCGCTCTGCGCCTCGAACAGGAACTGCAATACCTGCTGGCCGACAAGGGCTGTCCGGTGCTGCTGTTCCCGGACTGGGAGACCCTGCCCTACGACACCTTCTCCCCCCATCAGGACATCATCTCCCAGCGGCTCGAGACCCTCTACAAGCTGCCGCAGATGAGCAGCGGCGTGCTGATCGTGCCCATCTCCACCCTGATGCTGCGCACGGCGCCCCGGGTCTATCTCGACAAATACAGCCTGATGGTGAAAAGCGGCCAGCGCCTCAATCTGCAGCAGCTGCGCGCGCGCCTCGCCGAGGCGGGCTATGTGGCGGTGGAGCAGGTGCTGGAGCACGGCGAATTTGCCGCCCGCGGCTCCCTGCTCGATCTCTTCCCCATGGGCAGCAGCAGCCCCTATCGCATCGACTTCTTCGACGACGAGGTGGACTCCATCCGCCCGTTCGACCCCGAGACCCAGCGCTCCAGCGAGCCGGTCAAGAGCGTCAGCCTGTTGCCGGCCCGGGAGTTTCCCACCGACGAGGGGGCCATCGAGCTGTTTCGCGGCCAGTATCGCGAGCAGTTCGAGATCTCGCGCGCCGAGGGCTCCGTCTATCAGGAGGTGAGCAAGGGGCGCTGGCCGGCCGGCATCGAGTACTATCTGCCGCTCTTCTTCCAGCAGACCGCCAGCCTGTTTGACCACCTGCCGGACAACACCCTGCTGCTGATCGTGGGGGAGATCTACCCCGCCGCCCAGCGCTTCTGGAACGACATCGCTCAACGCTACGAGGACAGGCGCTGGGACAATACCCGTCCCCTGCTGCCACCCCAGCAGATCTATCTGCCGGTGGAGCAGCTGTTTGCGGCGCTCGGCCAGTACGCGGCCGTGCGGCTGCAGGAGGCCCCCACCGCCGGTGATGCAGGCCAGCACGACCTGCCCATCTCGGCGCTGCCCGAGCTGCAGCTCGATCACAGCAAGGAGCAGCCGCTGCTGGCCCTCAACCAGTTCCTGCAAGGTTTTGCCGGCCGCACCCTGTTTGCGGTGGAGTCCGAGGGGCGGCGCGAGGTACTGGGCGATCTGCTGGCCCGCATCGCGCTGCAGCCCAAGGAGTTCGCGTCACTCGATGCCTTCATCACCAGCAAGGCCCGTCACGGCCTGCTGGTGGCACCGCTCGAGCGCGGCTTCTTGCTGCGAGAGCCGGGGCAAGAGGAGCTGGCGCTCATCACCGAGACCGAACTGCTGGGCGGCAAGATCCGCAGCAAACGGCAACGGGAGAAGAGCAAGAACCTGAGTTCGGATGCGGTGATCCGCAACCTCGGCGAGCTGACCCAGGGTCAGCCGGTGGTGCACCTGGATCACGGGGTCGGCCGCTATCTGGGGCTGGAAACCATCGATGCCGGCGGCCTGCCAACCGAGTTTCTGACCCTGGAATACGCCGGCGGCGACAAGCTGTTCGTGCCGGTCACCAGTTTGCACCTGATCAGCCGTTATACCGGCTCGGACAACCCGCCCAGCCACAAGCTTGGCGGCGAGGCCTGGGTCAAGGCCCGGCGCAAGGCGGCCGAAAAGGTGCGCGATGTGGCGGCCGAGCTGCTGGATGTCTATGCCATGCGGGCGGCCCGTCACGGTTTTGCCTTCAAACACGACCGCGAGGCCTATCGCCAGTTTGCCGCCGGCTTCCCGTTCGAGGAGACCGATGACCAGCTCAACGCCATCAATGCGGTACTCGGCGACATGTGCCAGGCCAAGAGCATGGATCGGCTGGTGTGCGGCGACGTGGGCTTCGGCAAGACCGAGGTGGCGATGCGGGCGGCGTTTGTGGCAGTGCACGGCGGCAAGCAGGTGGCCGTGCTGGTGCCCACCACCCTGCTCGCCCAGCAGCACTACGACAACTTCCGCGACCGCTTCGCCAACTGGCCGGTGCGGGTCGAGGTGTTGAGCCGCTTCCGCTCCGCCAAGGAGCAAACCGCCGTGATGAAAGAGCTGGCCGAGGGCAAGGTCGACATCATCATCGGCACCCACAAGCTGCTCGGCGCCGAGCTCACCTTCAAGGATCTGGGGCTGCTCATCGTCGACGAGGAGCATCGCTTCGGGGTGCGTCAGAAGGAGAAGATCAAGGCGCTGCGGGCCGATGTGGACATCCTCACCCTCACCGCCACCCCCATTCCACGCACCCTCAACATGGCGATGTCGGGCATGCGGGATCTCTCCATCATCGCCACCCCGCCCGCCAAGCGGCTCGCCATCAAGACCTTCGTGCGCCAGCAGGAGCCGGCGGTCACCCGCGAGGCGGTGCTGCGGGAATTGAAACGCGGCGGCCAGGTCTACTACCTGCACAACGACGTGGAGAGCATCGAGAAGTGCGCGGCGGATCTTGCCGAGCTGGTGCCGGAGGCGCGCATCGGCATCGCCCACGGCCAGATGCGCGAGCGTGAGCTCGAGCGGGTGATGTCGGACTTCTACCACCAGCGCTTCAACCTGCTGGTCTGCACCACCATCATCGAGACCGGCATCGACGTGCCGAGCGCCAACACCATCATCATGGATCGGGCAGATCATCTCGGATTGGCCCAGCTGCACCAGCTGCGAGGTCGGGTTGGTCGCTCCCACCACCAGGCCTATGCCTACCTGCTCACCCCCCATCCCAAGCTGATGACCAAGGATGCGGTCAAGCGGCTGGAGGCCATTGCGTCCCTTGAAGATCTCGGCGCCGGCTTTGCGCTGGCCACCCACGATCTGGAGATCCGCGGCGCCGGCGAACTGCTCGGCGACGATCAGAGCGGCCAGATTGAATCGGTCGGCTTCACCCTCTACATGGAGATGCTGGAGCAGGCGGTCGAGGCGCTGAAATCGGGCAAGGAGCCGTCACTCGAACAGCTGATGAGCCAGCACACCGAAGTGGAGCTGCGCCTGCCGGCGCTGTTGCCGGACGACTACATCCCGGACGTCAACATGCGGCTCTCCATGTACAAGCGGATTGCGAGTGCGGCGGACGAGCAGGAGCTGCGCGAACTGAAAGTCGAGCTGATCGACCGCTTCGGCCTGTTGCCGGAACCAACCAAAACCCTGCTGGAGCTGGCGGCCTTCCGCCAGCGCGCCACCGCCCTTGGCATTCGCCGGGTGGAGATGAGCGAACGCGGCGGCTATCTGGACTTTACCCAGGAAACCAGGGTCAACCCTGCCTATCTGGTCAAGCTGCTCTCCGAGCAGCCGCGCATCTACAAGATGGACGGGCCGACCCGGCTGCGCTTCCAGGTACCGACCCAGGACAGGGCCATGCGCCTCAAGCTGGTGGACGGCCTGCTGGCGGATCTCGCCAGTCACGCCAGCCCCTGAGGGGAATGATGGGACGACGAGCCGCTCGCCCAAATAAAACGGGAGCCTTGATGGCTCCCGTTTTTTATCCCGTGACGCTGGCCGTCACGCCTGATTAGCCGGATCCTCATGGGAAGAGAACTCGCGCATAAAGGCCTCGGCCCGATCCACCATCTTGGTGGAACCCACGAAATAGGGGGTACGCTGGTGCAACGCGGTGGGCTGGATGTCCATGATCCGGCCAAAGCCGTCTGATGCCTTGCCACCGGCCTGCTCCACCAGGAACGCCATGGGGTTGCACTCATAGAGCAGGCGCAGCTTGCCGTTCGGCGAGTTGGTGCCGGACGGATAGATGTAGATGCCGCCCTTGAGCAGGTTGCGGTGAAAATCGGAGACCAGCGAGCCGATGTAGCGGGAGGTATAGGGTCTGTGGGTCGCCTCGTCCCGCTCCTGACAATATTTGAGGTACTTCTTCACCCCGTCCGGGAACTTGATGTAGTTGCCCTCGTTGATGGAGTAGATCTTGCCCTCCTCCGGAATGCGGATGTTCTCGTGGGAGAGGCAGAAGCAGCCGATGGAGGGGTCGTAGGTAAAACCGTTGACGCCAAAGCCGGTGGTATAGACCAGCATGGTCGAGGAGCCGTAGACCACGTAACCGGCGGCGACCTGGCGGTTGCCCGGCTGCAGGAAGTCTTCCAGAGTGACGCCGGCACCCGGCTTGCTGACCCGGCGGTAGATGGAGAATATGGTGCCGACGGAGACGTTGACGTCGATGTTGGAGGAGCCATCAAGGGGGTCGATCAATACCACGTACTTGGAGTGACGGGAGAGCTCGGAATCGAAGGAGACGAAATCCTCCTCCTCTTCGGAGGCCATGCCGCACACTTCGCCACGGGCTTCCAGTGCCGCCTTGAAGCGCTCGTTGGCGTAGACGTCCAGCTTCTGCTGCACCTCGCCCTGCACGTTTTCAGCGCCCATGGAGCCGATGATGTCCGCCAGCCCCGCCTTGTTGATCTCCCGGTTCACCACCTTGGCGGCCAGGCGGATGGAGCTGAGCAGCGAGGTCAGCTCGCCGGTCGCGGTGGGGTAATCCGCCTGCTTTTTGACGATGAACTCGCCCATGGTGATCATGTTTCGCATTATTGTTCCTTTAAGATCGTTTCCGTTGGCTTTGAAAACGTTTGCACGCATAGACAAAAAAAGTGCCGATCCTCGGCAGCCTTGTTTTGTAACCTAATGTAACGCCTGTTTTTTGTTTTTGCAGCGAATTAAGCCGCTGAATAAACGCACATCTCCCCCACCTTTTTCGCCCGAAACCGCCCTAAAACTGGTTTCAATCGGTAACTTTTTAGATGTTAATTCGTGGCAAAAACTCACGAAGATGTCGCCATGAGGATGGCAAGATCCCCGCCATGCCCCCTATCTGGGACGCATGCCATGGGGGACCTGTCTGCCTCTTGAGATCTCGCCATCAATCCCGCACACTGGCCCGGCTTTGGAAGCAAAAAAACATAAGGATATTTAATGAAAAGGACACTCATTGCCGGCACGGTTGCCGCCCTGTTCGCACTCCCCGCCCTGGCAGCCCAGGTACCGGCCGGTACCAAGTTGCTGCCGGCAGAACAGCAAACCTTCATCCGCAACATAGGTACCGAACCCGCCTCCATCGATCCCCAGATGGTGGAAGAGACAGCGGGCAGCGAAATCGTCAACGACCTGTTCGAGGGACTCTACACCCTGGACGGGGACGGCAAACTGCAGCTTGCCGGCGCCCTTGGCTACGAGCTCGATCCCACGGGCACCGTCTACACCTTCAAGCTCAGACCCGATGCCAAATGGTCCAACGGCGAGCCGGTGACGGCGGCCGATTATGTCTATGGCTGGCAGCGGGCGGCGGATCCCAAGAATGCCTCCAACTACGCCTGGTTCATCGAGCTGACCGGCGTCACCAATGCCGCCGAGGTCATTCAGGGCAAGCAGAGCCCGGATACGCTGGGCATCAAGGCGCTCGATGCCCATACCCTGCAGATCACCTTGAAAAACCCGGTGCCCTTCTTCCTGAAGACCCTCTCCCACTACACCACCTTCCCGGCACCGAGGGCGACCATCGAGAAGTTCGGTCATGAGTGGGTCAAGCCGGGCAACATCGTCTCCAACGGGGCCTTCGTGCTCAAGGAGTGGACCCCCAACGAGCGTCTCATCTCCGAGCGCAACCCCTATTACTGGGACAACCAGCATACGGTGCTGAACAAGGTGTTCTATCTGGAGATCGTCTCCGATACCGCCGCCTACAACCGCTATCGCGCCGGCGAGCTGCACTACACCAGCTATCCGCTCGAGCAGTACAAGCAGCTCAAGCAGCAGAGCCCGCAGGAGCTGGTGAGCGTGCCGACCCTGGCCACCTACTACTACGTGTTCAACACCCAGCGCAAACCGTTCGACAACCCCAAGGTGCGCAAGGCGCTCTCCCTGGCCATCGACCGGGACACCATCACCGAGAAGATCCTGGGGCAGGGCCAGATCTCCGCCTTCAGCCTGACGCCGCCCATAGTGGACGGCTTCGAACTCAAGCGACCGGCCAGCGAGCAGATGAGCAAGGAGGAGCGGATCAAGCAGGCCAAGGCGCTGCTCGCCGAAGCGGGCTACGGCCCGGGCAAGCCGCTGGATGTGGACATCCTCTACAACACCAACGAGGGGCACAAGAAGATAGCGCTGGCCATCTCCTCCATGTGGAAACACAACCTGGGGGTACAGGCCAAGCTCAACAACATGGAGTGGAAGACCATGGTGTCGGCCCTCAACGAAGGGGACTTCGGGGTCAGCCGCTACGCCTGGAACGGGGATTACAACGATGCCTCCACCTTCCTCGACATCATGACCTCCAGCAGCAGCGCCAACAGCGGCAAGTGGTTCAACAAGCAGTATGATGCCCTGCTGGCCAAGGCCCATGACGCCAGGGATCCGGCCGAACGCAACCAGCTCTATCAGCAGGCCGAGGCCCTGATCGATGCAGAAGCGCCCATCGCCCCGGTCTATTTCTACGTCAAATCCCGCCTGCTCAAACCCAACATCAAGGGCTACCCCTATCAGAACCCGCAGGATCTGGTCTACTCGAAAGATCTCTATCTGACCGCGCAATAAGGTTCGCTATCCCGCAGACAAAAAGACCGCCTTTCGGCGGTCTTTTTTCTCACTCGTCCCGGCAGGCGGCCAGTGCCACCCTGCGCCGGCGCAGCACCACAGGCTGCACCAGCAACTGGGCCAGCAGCACCCCAAACAGGGTCATGCCGCCGCCGATCAGATGATAACTGGTCAATCTCTCGCCGAGCCAGCTGATGGCCAGACCGGCGGTCATCACCGGCAACAGGTTCATGAAGATGGCGGTGCGGCTAGCCCCGAGCAGGGCGATGCCCTGCATCCACAGCCAGGGCGACAGGGCCGAGGTCGGGATCCCCGCATAGAGGATCAGCCAGAGTGCCCGGCCGTCCGGCCATTGCCCATCCACCAGCAGATAAAACGGAGTGAGAAACAGCAGACTGCAGAGCACCTGGCCGTAGAGCATAGACCAGTTGTCGAGCCCCAGATCCCACTTCTTGAGCAACACGCTGTAGAGCGCATAGGTACCCGCCGACAGCAGCATGTAGACGGAACCGATGTGGATGCCCTGGGTAAAGAGGCGGGCGGGATCCCCCTGCCCCAGCAAGATCGCCAGCCCCAGGATGGAGATGACGCCGCCAAGCAGCGCCCCCCAGGTGGGGCGCTCGCGCAGCAACCAGATGCTGAGCAGCACCGTCATCAAGGGGGTGAGCCCCATCATCAGGCCGATCTCGGTGGCCCCCAGGGTCTGCGCCGCGTAATAGCCGAAGGTCTGGTTGAGCACCATGCCGAGCAGGGCCAGCGCCGCCAGCTGATAGAAGCCGGCGCGCAGCTTGGCGCGATCCCGCCAGGCCCGGTGCGCAAGGAACGGCGTCAAGATGATGGCGGCCACCATCCAGCGCGACCAGGCCAGCGCCGCCGGCGAGAGCACCCCCACCGCCAGTTTGCTGACGATGGCGTTGCCGGCCCAGATGGCCATGCAGGAGAAGGGAAACAAGAAGGCAAGTGGCATCGCTATATCCAGAAAAAAGCAGAGGGTATTTCTGGCGGCAGTATAGGGGGGTCAACAGGATTAGCAAGCGCCGCGCCGCCTGGGCAGAATTGGCTGACATAAAGGGGGGCCGAACAGCGCTGAAGGGGCCGCGTGGGCCCAAAAACAGTCATGCCCGCACGGTGGCGGGCATGACGCGGATCAGCGAGGTGACGAAGCAATCACGCCGCATCCATGTGCAGTCTCGAGATCAACTCGTTGACCTCGACCACGGTCTGACGGTGGGGAATGTCCGCCGACGTGGGCATCATCAGCAGGCCGGACTGGAAGTCAAAGCGTCCTCTGCCGTGGATGTAAATCCGCCCCTTGAAGAAGGTTTTGACATGTTTTGCCACCATCAGCGGCAGGTACTTCTTGAACACTCTCATCGTTTGCAACCTCTTGCAGTTGTATCCGTATGACAGCAGCTTCTGCGAAATAATTCCGTAAATTCTGTATAAAAATCCGGAAAAATCGCGACTCTCTTCCCCAAAAAACCAATCTATAACTTTTTATTAACTTTTAGCGTATTGTATGTGGTCCTTCCAACCAGAGCAAGACCCCCTTGCCATCTTGCCACTCGATACAGGCCAGACCTGAGGTGGCAAACATGGGGGCACCGGCCGCCGGACAGAGGCTCTGCACCAGATATCCCACCAGCGGCAGATGGCTCACCATCAGGATGCTGTCATGCTTGGCCGCCAGCGCAGTGAGGTAGCTCGCCACGAAGGCCGGATCGCCATAGGGGGTGATGTCACCACTCTCTTCGACGGCCCCTGCCTTGGGTAATTCACTGCATATGCTCTGCCAGGTTTGTTTGGCGCGCAGGTAGTTGCTGTGGATCACCCGATCCAGCTTGTCGCCAAGCTGGGGGGCCAGCCAGCGGGCCATGTGGATGGACTCTTCGATTCCCTGCTCGGTCAGTGGACGCTGTTCATCTGTTTTCGCATTCATGCCAGCCTGGCCATGACGCATGATGTAGATTTTCATTACAACCTCGCCCAACGGGCCTGTTTTGATAGCGGGGGGATCTTACCCCGCCATGCCGGGGGAAACAATTGCGCTACCTCTCAGAAAAGGGTTTGCCTCACCGGGTAGCGGGGTCGATAATCATGTTTAAATTCAAATAAATCCAACAAGAGTCACGCGCCAATGAGCCCATATGCCAGTCCCAACGACCATCGGCAGTACCACTATCTGGAGCTGGCAAACCGGCTCAGGGTCTTGTTGATCTGCGATCCCGACACCGACAAGTCTGCCGCCTCCCTGGCCGTCAACACCGGCCACTTCGACGATCCGGCGGACCGGCAGGGGATGGCTCATTTCCTTGAGCATATGCTGTTCCTTGGCACCTGCACCTATCCCAAACCTGGTGAATACCAGCAATTTATGAGCCGTCATGGCGGCAGCAACAACGCCTGGACCGGCACCGAGTTCACCAACTTCTTCTTCGAGATCGACAACGGCTTCTTCGAGGCCGGGCTGGATCGCTTCTCCCAGTTCTTCATCTGCCCCACCTTCGATCCCGAGTGGGTGGACAAGGAGCGCAACGCGGTCGACTCCGAATACCGCCTCAAGCTGCAGGACGACGTGCGCCGCAGCTACCAGGTGCATAAAGAGACGGTCAATCCCGCCCACCCCTTCGCCAAATTCTCGGTGGGCAACCTGGATACCCTGGCCGATCTGCCCGGCCGAGATCTGCGCTCCGACCTCATCCGGTTTTACGAAACCCACTACAGCGCGGATCGCATGGCGCTGGTGATGATCTCGCCAGCCACCATCGAGACCCAGCTCGGCTGGTGCGATCGCTTTTTCGCTCCCATTTTGAATCGCAATTTGGGAACGCCGACCCTCGAGATGCCCCTCTACCGGCTCGATGACCTGGGCATTCGCATCCAGATCAACCCGGTCAAGGAGACCCGCAAGCTCGCGCTCACCTTCCCGTTGCCCAACGTGGATGGGTATTACGACAAGAAGCCCCTCACCTTCCTGAGCCACCTCATCGGCTACGAAGGGGATGGCAGCCTGCTCTCTCTGCTGAAAGCGAAGGGCTGGGTCAACCAGCTCTCCGCCGGCGGTGGCATCAGCGGCGCCAACTTCAAGGATTTTGGCGTCAACTTCGGCCTGACCCCGCTTGGGCTTGAACACGTCAACGAGATAGTGGCGGCCCTGTTCGGCTACTTGAAGCTCATCGAACGCGGCGGGGTGGAAGCCTGGCGCTATGACGAGAAGCGCACCGTGCTTGAGTCCGCCTTCCGCTTTCAGGAGCGGGGCCGGGCGCTCGACACCGTCTCCGGGCTGGTGTTGAACCTGTTCAGCTATGCTCCCGACGACCTGCTCTACGGCGACTACATGATGCGCGCATACGACGAGCCGCTCATTCGCCGCCTGCTCGCCAAGCTCACCCCCCACAACCTGCGCCTGACCGTCACGGCGCCGGAGCTCGGCACGGACCGGCTGGCCCGCTGGTATCAGACCCCCTACAGCGTGACCACCATCACCGAGGCGGAGAAGATCCGCTGGCAGCAGAGCGAACCGGATCCGGCGCTGGCCCTGCCGCTGCCCAACCCCTTCATCAGCAACCGGCTCGACGTGCGCACGCCCGAGCTCACCGCCGACATGCCCGCCTGCCTGATTGATCGGCCCGGCTTTCGGCTCTGGCACCTGCACGAGCATCAGTTCAGCGTGCCCAAGGGCAACCTCTACATCTCCATCGACAGCGAGCATGCGGTCAAGAGCCCGCGCCACATCGCCATGGCACGCCTCGCGGTGGAGCTGCTCACCGACCACCTCAACGCCCTCACCTACCCGGCGGAGCTGGCGGGGCTCGGTTACCAGATTTATGCCCACCAGGGCGGCTTTACCATCAACCTGAGCGGCTTTGCCGACAAGCAGCCGCGGCTGCTCGACATGATCCTCGGCAACCGCACCCTGGGTTACCCGGATCCGGCCCGCTTTAGCGAGATCAAGGAGCAGCTCATCCGCAACTGGGACAACCAGTCCAAGGCGCGCCCCATCTCCCAGCTGTTCAACCAGCTCACCAGCCTGCTGCAACCCAACAACCCGCCGTTCGAGCAGTTGCTGCGCCACCTGCGCAGCGTCGAGCTGGGCGAGATGCCCGCCTTCGTGGCGAGCCTCTTTGCCGAGGTGCATGTCGAGACCCTGGTGCACGGCGACTGGACCGCCGCCGAGGCCCTCGAGCTCGCCGCCTTGCTGGAGCGCCACCTTGGCGTCAACAGCCAGCCCAGTGCCGAGACCCGCCGCCCGCTCATCTCCATTCAGGACAGGGGCACCCTCATTCGCGAACAGGGCTGCGAGCATGAAGACTCGGCCCTGCTGGTCTACTACCAGTCCCGCACCACACGGGCGCGGGATCTGGCCTGCTTCACCCTGGCCAACCACATCATGTCCTCCACCTTCTTTCACGAGCTGCGCACCCGCCAGCAGCTCGGCTACGTTGTGGGGGCCGGCAACCTGCCCCTCAATCGCCATCCTGGCCTCATCTTCTATATCCAGTCGCCGGTGGCCGGGCCGCAGATCCTGCTGGATGCGGTGGAGGAGTTCATCGACCTGTTTCCGCTGGCCATGCTCGAGCTCACCGCCCGCCAGTGGCAGGACAGCAAGGCAGGCCTGCAGGCCCAGCTGAGCGAGCGGGATGCCAACCTGCGCAGCCGCGGCCAGCGACTGTGGGTCAGCATCGGCAACAAGGATCTGGGCTTTGATCAGCGCGAAAGGGTGTGCGAGGAGGTCGGCAACCTGAGTCGCGCCGATCTGGTGCGCTTTATCACCCAGCTGAGATCGAGAACGTCGGATCGGCTGATCCTCTGCAGCTATGGTCAGGGCCACGAACACGACGAGCGCATCACCGGCCAGTTCATCGACGACCCCCGTGCATTCCGGCTCAATGCAGCCACCTTCGAGGCCTGATCAGGCCGCCTGTTCCCCTTCTTTCAGCCAATAAAAAGCCGACCCCGTGGGGTCGGCTGGAAAAACCATAATCAATTGCGACCAGAGCCGCCAAAAGTGAACATGAGCGTGAAAATCAGACACTGAGTTGATGGTCGGCGGGCAGTCCCAAACCAGAGCGCGCCTGCCGATGACAACAGTGATTGAGAAACAGGCTCATCTTAGGCACTCCCCTCCCTTGTCACGTTGATCTATGTCAAAGGAGGTAATAAAGAGTCAACCAGCTGCAGCTTTATGGCCAGTTTTATGGCCTCAGCTCACGCTTTTGGTCAGGCCTCTGGACGGCGCACCAGCCGATAGGCCACCTCGTCGAAGTAGGAGAGCTGGCCCGACAGCACCCTGGGGTGATCGAGCTCGGCCGCTCGCCCCAGCACCTCTACCTGGAAGTGGCGCTCGAACAGGGTGCGCACCTCCATCTCCCCCACCGAGAACGGCGGCTGGCGCTGCTGCTCCGGCTGATATTCCAGGGTCACCAGCAGGATCTGACCACCCGCCTCGATAAGCCGGCTCATCAGCTCGGCATATTGACGGCGCATGGCGGTCGGCAGCGCGATGAGGGCCGCCCTGTCGTAGGCCAGCCGATAGCGGCGGCCAAGTTCGGGGGCGGCGAAAAAATCCCCCTCATAGATGCGCAGACTGTCGTGCTGATGGCACTGATAGGGCCCCTCGGCACTCACAGTGTCGCTCAGCCTGTTCTCGCTGAAAAAGCTGTTGATGGCGACGGATGAGAGCTCGAACCCGTCGACCGGATGGCCCTGCCCGCTCAGCCAGAGCATGTCGCGGGACTTGCCGCACAGGGGCACCAGCACGGGCTCGCCCTGCTGCTGGGCCGACCACCAGGATTGCAGCCAGCGATTGAAATCCGCCTGATGAAAGCCGATCCGGTTCTCTTCCCAACGCTGATGCCAAAATGCCGCTTCCATCCAGTAACCCCTGTCATGTAAAGATGCCTCAATATCACAACTTAGCCCGCTGCACGCAAGCACCAACAAGGCTGCTGCCGCAACTTTTGCCCAAAAAAGCGGAACAAAACAAAAAGGGCCCCAAGGCCCCCTTTTGACATCTTTTTGTCATCCACTCCTGCTCTTTTTCGCCTGCTTTCCACCTGCTACTACAGCGACGGCAGGACGAACCGGATCAGAGCAAAACTGGCTCGGCGCAGATGACCGGCGCCACCGCAGCAAGCCTGGCAGCAATCTCGGTAAAATATGGGCGCGCCGCTACCGCCTCGGCAAGACAGTCATCCACCAGCGCATGCAGGGCATCCAGCCGGTCATCACGGGGAGCACAGCGGGCCAGCAGCTCTTCCAGCAGGCAACCGAAGGCTCTCACTTCCAGTCGCTCCAGCAAGCCGGCCAGCTCACCATCGGTTCGCTCATAACAGGAAGCAGCACCGAAATCCCCAAGCAGCAGCCGCCCCTCCTCTTGCAAGGAGTGCAGCATGTTGTGGGCGTAGAGATCGCCGTGCAGGATACCGCGCCCGTGCAGATGCAGCGCGGCGCTCGCCACTCCCTGCACCATGGCCAGCAGCGCAGCCGGGGTAAAGCGGGCATCGGCTTGATAGATGTCGCGAGTGCAGGAGTCCAGGCTCGGCGGCCCTGCCAGGTTGATAAAATCAGGGTCTATCAGCGCCATCACCAGCGCCGGGATGCCGGAGGGGTGATCGCCCACCCGCCCCTCGACCCCGACCAGATGGGGATGACGACCAGCCGCCAACGACACCGCCAACTCGCAGCGGGGCAGCCCATCGCTGGTCACGGCCCCCTTGAAGCACTTGACCGCCACCGCCCGCGGCCCCGCCGGTGTGGCCAGCTCGGCGCGATGGATGACACCGGATGCCCCCTGCCCCAGCAGCTCGCCCACCGTCAGAGCAGCCCACGGGATATCGGCCACCGAGGCGCACTGGCCCAGCCGCTGCTCCTGCCTGTCGCTGAAGGGGTTGCCCGCATACGCCAGCCAGGCGAGGCGTGGCAGCCTCACCAGCCAATCCGGGAGCGCCTCGAGCCGGTTGGCGGCGATACGCACCAGCTCCAGACGCTGGCAGTTGGCAAGGCTTGCCGGCAGCTCGCGCAGGTGATTGCCCGAGAGCATCAACTTTTGCAGGGCGCCGCACTGACCCAGCTCATCGGGCAACTGCTCCACCGCGTTGTCGGTCAGGATCAACCAGCGCAGCCCCGCCGGCAGCGACGTGGCAGGCACAGTGGCGATCCGGTTGGCCTTGAAGCCCACCATGGTGAGCGCCGGGCAGCGTCCCAGCACCTCAGGCAGTTCGGTAAAGCGGTTCTCGGAGCAGAAAATGATGCGCAACTTGTTGAACCCGGCCAGCTCGTCAGGCAGCCGACTCAACTGGTTGCCGGTGAGATCCAGCACCTCCAGCGTCTCTTTGAGACTCAAGATTTCGGGCGGGAACTCCGTCAGGTTTTCGGCGAGTTTCAGGTGGCGGGCGCCGCAGAGTTCACCTGCGCGCAGCTGTTCCAGGGTATGCATGACATCGTCTCTATCGGGGTGGCCGGCTCGCGGCCAACGGCGCTGCCGGTAGTTGGCCCGGCAGTCAAACCGGCAGTCAAAAAAAGAGGGGGCATTATAGAGAATGACGGCCGAAGATCCCCTGTTTTGTTGCCGCGAGGGCCTGCATCGGCGCACGGTGTCGTGATATGGGGGCAAAGAGAGCAAGATCCGGGTCGTGTCTACAAGGGCCGGTTGCCATAGTGGTGTCGAACCTATTGAGGGTCGAATCCATTACCAACCCTGTGCGCCTGCACAACACACCTGCGAGGGAACTGCCATGTCATTACTGTCCAACAAGGTCGCCATCATCACCGGCGCCAGCTCCGGCATCGGCCGCGCCAGCGCCATCCTGTTTGCCCGGGAAGGGGCCAGCGTCGTCGTCGGCGCCCGCCGCCAGCCCGAGCTGGATCTGCTGGTGGAGGAGATCCGCCATGAGGGGGGCCAGGCAGTGAGCCTGGCGGGAGACGTGAAAAGCGAAACCTATGCCCGCGCCCTGGTAGATCTCGCGCTGACCCGTTTCGGCGGGCTCGATATCGCCTTCAACAACGCAGGCATCACGGGGACACCGGGCAGCGTGCCGGCGCTTGAACTGGCGCAGTGGCAGGAGACCCTGGATACCAACCTCACCAGCGCCTTTGTGGGGGCCAAGTACCAGATCCCCGCCATGCAGGCACGCGGGGGCGGCTCGCTGATCTTTACCTCCACCTTCGTCGGCCATACCCTGGGGCTGCCCGGCATGGCGGCCTATGCCGCGAGCAAGGCGGGCCTCATCGGCCTGACCCAGGTGCTGGCTGCCGAATATGGGGCACAAGGGGTGCGGATCAACGCCCTGCTGCCGGGGGGCACCGACACCCCCATGGGGCAGGCCTTTACCAATACCCCGGAGAGCCTCGCCTTTGTGCAGAATATGCATGCCCTCAAACGGCTGGCCCAACCGGAGGAGATCGCCCGCTCGGCCCTCTATCTCGCATCCGATGCATCCAGCTTTACCACCGGCATTGCCCTGCTGGCCGATGGTGGGGTATCTATTTGTCGCACATGACCTTGTCGCATCCAAGATCCTGCGGCTACAAACCTATCGTGAGAGCGCCTTATGTCTGATTACGCCCGCATCGCCGATGCCATCCGTTTTATCGCAAGCCAGGTGGCACGCCAGCCTACTCTGGACGAGATAGCGGCGCACGTGCACTTAAGCCCCTTTCACTTCCAGCGGCTGTTCAGCCGCTGGGCCGGGGTGACGCCCAAACGCTATCTGCAGGTGCTGACTCTGGAGCGGGCCAAGGCTCTGCTGCAGGAGTCACGCCCGCTGCTGGAGGTGGCCGATACCCTGGGCCTGAGCAGCGGCTCGCGGCTCTATGATCACTTCGTGCAGCTAGAAGCGGTGACACCGGGCGAGTACAAACAGCGCGGGGCCGGGCTGATCATCGATCACGGGATGCACGACACCCCCTTCGGCCAGGCGTTCGTCGCCCTGACCCCGCGGGGAGTGTGCAACTTCTCGTTTCTCGATGACCAGGCCCCAAAGGCGCCGCTGGCCGCCCTCGCCCAGAGCTGGCCCGAGGCGGAGCTGCGAGAATCGCCATCACGCACCCGGGGGGTCATCCACACCATGTTCGATACCAGCAAGGCACAGGATCGCCCTATCTCCTTGCACGTGAGCGGCACCAACTTTCAGATCAGCGTCTGGCGGGCGCTACTGCAGATCCCGCCCGCCAAGGTAGTGAGCTACGCCCAGGTGGCGAGCGCCGTCGGCAACCCCAAGGCCGCCCGCGCCGTGGGGCTGGCAGTGGGGGCCAACCCCGTCGCCTTGATGATCCCCTGCCACCGGGTCATCCAGCAAAACGGCAAACTCGGCGGTTATCACTGGGGCGAGATCCGCAAACAGGCGATACACGCCTGGGAAGCGGCGAGGTATGAGTAAACCTGGCCTTTTCTGCTCGCCCTAATGGGGGAGAAACTGGAGTGTTCGTTGTGAGTCAGCAGACAATCAGGCCGCGCCGAACGAGCAGGCAGTGATATAAAGCGGGTGCATTAAAAGAATCGGGGCGCAGATCGCCCCTTTTGTTACCTTGATAACGAGGCATGGCGCTTAGCCACACCACCCCAGCGGATTGACGAAACACGTAGGGTGCAATAAGCGCAGCGCATTGCACCATTTGCAGAGCGGCTATTGAGCAAGTTATAAGAAACAAGAGTGGCGGTGCAATTTCATTGCATCCTACGGCATTGCTACGAATAATTTTGCATACACTTGCTCAACCGTTTCGAATTTATCGAATTTTCCTTTGGGGACTTCACGAATTTCTGGCCTCTCTGCCTTCACTCCCTCTGCATTTGCCTTGGTGTGTTTGGCTGTACGCATGTCTTCCAAACTAGGCAAAGGTTGTCCCGCTGAACTACCAAAAAACAAAAAAGGACCTAACTCCAGAGTCTCCTCGTTAAAGTAAACCCACAACACACAACCAGATGGCTTGCTTGCTAATGCGATATGAACTTTTTGTTTTGCCGCTTTGGCATGCAAATGCGCTGCCTTTAACTGGATGTGCCGTATCACACCATTTTCTTCGGCTATAAGATCATAGCCTTGGTTATCAACTTCTGGCTTTGCCACTTCCAAGCTACAGCGATCACTACTCCAAGAGAACTTGAGCATTTCGCCAATAAACAAATGCTCAATGAGCTTCTCACGAAACGAAGATTTTAGGTAATGTTTGTCCATTGCTTTTACACTTATCGCCCGGCTAAAACACGAGTAAAATAATACCTATGAAATTGTCACATCGGACTCATAAAGAGCATCGTATAAATGATTTAGGCATATTTCACCATTTGTATAACTACTTCAGATAATTAAAATAGCACGAAGTTATGGATGTAGTTTCATGAAACACCAGTCCACAGTTTACGCTCCGTTGCGTTGAAAGTATTGCTCCCACTCACGCATACATTCTTCTGCTAAAATAAAACAGCACTCCTCTCCACGCTCAGTTTCAATTGTTGCTTTATCTATGCGAGTCATAGATTGACCATCACCATCAAGCATACTGACAGAAATAGTGTTAGTTATTTTAAACAAACCAATTTCTGTATTACTTCTTCTGCTTTTGAGCTTTTTGTGCTTCAGGCGATTACATATGTCCGCACATATTCTCAATGCTGGGGTTGTGCTGACAAACTCCTCTACATTAGTGAAAGAGGAATATTCTGGAGAGTTTTTCACCCAATCTTTTAAGTGGTAACAGATTTCAAAGAACGAAAACAACTCAAATTCTATGTTTCCACCGTATTGTGGATACACCCCATCTCGAATAGAGGGTAATTTATTAAACTGATATTGAAGCCTTGCTCTATGATAAATCAAAGTGCCTCCCAAAAGCATACTAATAAAATCTCAGAGCATTCTATATTACTCAGCAAAATTTTATCGTCACAAAATTTTTCATATAATATTCACGACCTATCTGTGACAGATTAGCCGGTTCAACCAGATTACAGTCTCATGTCTGCTGTTTTTTACCTGTGGTGTGGTTATGGCTTGGTATATCGGTGACTCCAAAGAAGCTCTTATATAACTGTATATCTTAGCGATAGAGACAAATGGGTAACAGAGAATGATTGCAATTTCCTGAGCGAGATCAACAAACAAACCAACAAGTACAAATATCGACCACATATCAGAGGTAACTGGTTGTGGAAAAGAAAGACGCCCTAAGGCGTCTTTCTTTTATCTGGGGTCTGGAGCAAACCGGTTAGGAGATCTCCCCCTCCCCGCCTTGCCCCGCAACCTAATCAGATCGAGGTGATGGAGGTGATATGGGCCGATCCATCCAGCGACTGGAAGATCTGCACCACGGCTTCCCCGTGGATCGGGTTGGGCAACGGCACCGTGGTTTTGCATTTGAAGCGGTAGTTGGTGCCGGCGACAACCTGGGTGGAGACTTCAAAGGGTGTGTACTGCACCCCGACAAATCCTTCCAGCGCCTGGTTGAATACGGCCTGATCTTTGGCGCTCAGCTTGTGGTAGGCAGTCCATCCGCCCAACAACACTGCTTGTTCTGACATAACAAACCCTCCGTGATCTCTTGTCCCTACTCGTTTGGCTGTTCGGGTTCCGCCCCGTTTATTCAAGTGGTGTCCGGACTCCACCGGGGGCCATACCAGATATCGGTATGTCCGGTGTCGACAGCGCACATGAAGGCGTTGCTGTCGTCACCCTCCCCTGCTGCCACGACCATCGCCTCACAACATCGGTCTCAATTGGCATGGCTGAGCCTAGTGCGAGATCCATAAAACACCCCCTGTCAGAAATGACAGAGGCAGAGAGGTGAGAGAGCGGCTAGCGAGGGGAAAAGTGAGACGCAAACGATTGGAAAAAGAAAAGACGCCGCAAGGGCGTCTTTTTTACATTTTTATGCTTGAAGGACGAAAGGGCGTTAGCCGCTTATTCCCATTCGATGGTTGCGGGCGGCTTGCCGGAGACGTCGTACACCACGCGGGAGATGCCGTTGATCTCGTTGATGATGCGGTTCGACACGTGACCGAGGAAGTCGTACGGCAGGTGGGCCCAGTGGGCGGTCATGAAGTCGATGGTCTCGACGGCGCGCAGCGCAATGACCCAGTCATATTTGCGACCATCGCCCATGACGCCAACGGAGCGCACCGGCAGGAAGACGGCGAACGCCTGGCTGACCTGGTTGTAGAGATCGGCTTTGCGCAGCTCTTCGATAAAGACCGCATCGGCCTTGCGCAGCAGATCGCAGTACTCTTTCTTCACTTCGCCAAGCACCCGCACGCCCAGACCCGGACCCGGGAACGGGTGACGGTAGAGCATGTCGTAGGGCAGACCCAGCTCGAGGCCAACGCGGCGCACTTCGTCCTTGAACAACTCGCGCAGCGGTTCGACCAGACCCATCTTCATCTCTTCCGGCAGGCCGCCGACGTTGTGGTGAGACTTGATGACGTGGGCTTTGCCGGTCTTGCTGGCGGCCGATTCGATGACGTCCGGGTAGATGGTGCCTTGCGCCAGCCAGCGGGCGTTTTTCAGCTTTTTCGCTTCATCGTCGAACACTTCGACGAAGACGCGGCCGATGATCTTGCGCTTGGCTTCCGGCTCGTCGATACCCGCCAGGGCAGAGAGGAAGCGCTCTTCGGCATCGACCTTGACGATGTTCAGACCAAAGTGATCGCCAAACATCTCCATCACCTGCTGGCCTTCGTTCAGGCGCAGCAGACCGTTGTCGACGAAGACGCAGGTCAGGCGATCGCCGATGGCGCGGTGCACCAGCATGGCAACCACGGAGGAGTCGACCCCGCCGGAGAGGCCCAGGATCACCTCGTCGTCACCCACCTGCTCACGGATGCGGGTAACGGCGTCGTCGATGATGGTGGCCGGGGTCCACAGGCATTCGCAGCCACAGATGTCTTTGACAAAGTGCTCCAGCATGCGGGCACCCTGACGGGTGTGGGTCACTTCCGGGTGGAACTGCACGCCGTAGAAACGCTTGGCTTCGTTGGCCATGGCGGCGTGCGGGCAGGTGGCGGTCTGGGCGATGGTGGTGAAGTCGGCCGGAATAGTGGTGACCTTGTCACCATGGCTCATCCACACATCCAGCAGCGCATTGCCGTTGTCGGCGATGGCATCTTCGATGTTGCGCAAGAGGGCGCTGCTGGTCTTGCCGGAGTTGCCCAGCACTTCCACCTTGGCGTAGCCGAATTCACGCTCGGTGGAGGATTGCACCTTGCCACCCAGCTGCTCGGCCATGGTTTGCATGCCGTAGCAGATGCCGAACACCGGCACGCCGGCGTTGAACACGTACTCGGGGGCGCGCGGGCTGCCCGCTTCGGTGACGGACTCGGGGCCGCCGGAGAGGATGATGCCGCTCGGATTGAATTCGCGGATCTGCTCTTCGGTCACATCCCAGGCCCACAGTTCGCAGTAGACGCCGATTTCGCGCACGCGGCGGGCGATCAGCTGGGTGTACTGGGAACCGAAGTCGAGGATAAGGATACGGTGCTGGTGAATGTCTTTAGTCATTTTATTCCTGCATCAGGCTGCTGTTGTCACAAAAAGCACGGGATAAAAAAGCGGTGGAGAAACGGGGCCGCAGCCCCGTTTTATCAGCCCATCCGATAGTTGGGGGCTTCTTTGGTAATGGTCACGTCGTGAACGTGGGACTCTTTCATCCCGGCGCCCGAGATGCGCACGAATTCGGCCTTGGTGCGCATGTCGTCGATGGTGGCGCTGCCGGTCAACCCCATGGAGGAGCGCAGGCCGCCCATCTGCTGGTGGATGATCTCTTTGAGGCGGCCCTTGTACGGCACGCGGCCTTCGATCCCTTCCGGCACCAGCTTGTCGGCGGCGTTGTCAGTCTGGAAGTAGCGGTCGCTGGAGCCCTTGGACATGGCGCCCAGAGAACCCATGCCACGGTAGGATTTGAAGGAGCGACCCTGATAGAGCTCGATCTCGCCCGGCGCCTCTTCGGTACCGGCGAACATGGAGCCCACCATGACGCAGCTTGCGCCAGCGGCGATGGCCTTGGCCACGTCACCGGAGAAGCGGATGCCGCCATCGGCAATCACCGGGATGCCGGTGCCTTCCAGCGCGTCGACGGCGTCGGAGATGGCGGTGATCTGGGGCACGCCCACGCCGGTCACGATACGGGTCGTACAGATGGAGCCCGGGCCGATACCCACCTTGACGGCGTTGACGCCGGCAGCGGCCAGCGCCTTGGCACCAGCGGCGGTGGCCACGTTGCCACCGATGATCTGCAGATCAGGGTAGGCTTCGCGGGTCGCCTTGATGCGATCCAGCACACCCTGGGAGTGGCCGTGGGAGGAGTCGATCAGCAGCACGTCCACACCGGCTTCCACCAGGGCGGCGACGCGCTCTTCGTTGCCTGCACCGGCACCGACGGCAGCACCGACCCGCAGACGACCCTTGTCATCTTTACAGGCGTTCGGCTTGCGCTCGGCTTTCTGGAAGTCTTTGACGGTGATCATGCCCTTGAGCTTGAAGTCGGCGTTGACCACCAGCACCTTCTCGATACGGTGCTTCTGCATCAGGCCAACCACCTCTTCGCGGGGAGCGCCTTCACGCACAGTGACCAGACGATCCTTCTGGGTCATGATCTGTTCGACAGTCTGGGAGAGATCGATCACGAAGCGCACATCACGACCGGTGATGATGCCCACCAGCTGATTGCCCTCGGTCACCACCGGATAACCGGCGAAACCGTTCTTGTGGCTCAGCTCCTTGATCTGGGCGATGGTCATGTCGGGGCGTACGGTGACGGGGTCAGTGACCACGCCGCTCTCGTACTTCTTGACCTTGCGCACTTCGGCAGCCTGCTGCTCGATGGACATGTTCTTGTGGATAAAGCCGATACCGCCTTCCTGGGCCAGTGCGATAGCCAGACGGGCTTCGGTCACTGTGTCCATGGCAGCGGAGATCATGGGGATGTTCAGGCTGATGGCAGAGGTCAGCTTGGTACGCAGATCGGCAGTATTGGGAAGAACTTCGGAGTGGGCGGGAACCAACAGTACATCGTCGAAGGTTAACGCTTCTTTGGCAATCCTGAGCATGGCAATATCTCACCGTTGAGGAAATGGGGGTGTAAAATATTGCCGACGAAGTTTACTCACGCATTGGTCACTGGTAAAGAAGTTTTTTGAATTTTTTATGGCGTTTTGGCCTTTTCAGCCGCCAAGCCGCTAAAAAACCAACATTTTCAGTCGCAAAACAGCCTTTTGGGGACAAAAGAGTTGTCTCATTGCGGTTTTATGCAAAAAAGTTCCCGTTTCATTTTTTCAGGCAGCCCCGCTTCCCCTCCCCCGTTGCAGGCCGTTTGGCTCTGGTCGATCGCACTCGACAGCAAGCCCATGCGCGCCTGGCCGTCCCCCTCAAACACTGAATCGGGCAGAGCAACATCCAGGGTGTTTCACCCAAACCGGCACGCCAAACGAAAGGGCCTTTTCGCAGTGCGGGTTTCCTTTGTGCCTGAGCCTGCGTATCATGATTAACAGTCTGAATTGAAATGGAATTTCATGATGAGCCACGGACACCAGCAAGGGCGCATGGCCATTACCCTGGCGGCACTGGGGGTCGTCTATGGCGATCTCGGCACCAGCCCGCTTTATGCCCTCAAGGAGAGCTTCGCCGGACACCTGGGTCTGCAGCCCACCCCGGAGGGGATCCTCTCCATCGTCTCCCTCTTCTTCTGGACCATCATGATCGTGGTCTCATTCAAATATGTGCTGCTGGTGCTCCGGGCCGACGACAAGGGAGAAGGGGGGATCCTCACCCTCGCCTCGCTAGCCTCCCGCCGCCTCCCGGCCAAGCCGCGCGCCCTGCTCATGCTGCTCGGTCTGGTCGGCGTGGGGCTGTTCATCGGGGATGCGGTGATCACCCCCGCCATCTCGGTGCTCTCGGCGGTCGAAGGGTTACAGGTGATCACTCCGGAGCTGACGCCGTTTGTGCTGCCCATCACCCTCACCGTGCTGGTGATCCTGTTCGGGGCCCAACATTACGGCACCGCCGGCATCGGTCGCCTGTTCGGCCCCATCATGCTGATCTGGTTCGGGGTGCTGGCGGCGCTCGGGGCCTATGAGATCGGGCAAAACCCCGCCATCCTGCAGGCCGTCAACCCGCTCTACGCCCTCGATTTCATGGTCAGCCGACCGGGTGTCGCCTTCATCACCCTGGGGGCCGTCGTGCTCTGCGTCACCGGTACGGAGGCGCTCTACGCCGACATGGGCCACTTTGGCCGTGGCGCCATCCAGCTGGCCTGGGGTTCTCTGGTGATGCCCGCCCTGCTGCTCAACTACTTCGGCCAGGGAGCCCTGCTGCTGCGCAATCCCGCCGCCATCGAAAACCCCTTCTACCTGCTTGCCCCCTCCTGGCTGGCCTTTCCCCTGCTGATCCTCGCCACCCTGGCCACCGTCATCGCCTCCCAGGCGGTGATCTCGGGCACCTACTCGGTGGTGCGCCAGGCCATTTTGCTCGGCTACCTGCCGCGCCAGGAGATCCGCCACACCTCGGAGCACGAGATAGGCCAGATCTACCTGCCGCTGGTAAACTGGTTGCTGCTGGGGGGCATCGTCATCGTCATCCTCTGGTTCCAGAGTTCAAGCAACCTGGCCGCCGCCTACGGCATCGCGGTGACCGGCACCATGGCGCTCACTACTTTGCTGCTGATGGTGGTGGCCGCCCGCCGCTGGAAGTGGTCGCGCTGGCTGATTGCACTGATATGCGCACCGCTGCTGCTGGTCGATGTCACCTTCTTTGCCGCCAATACCACCAAGTTTCTGGCCGGTGGCTGGCTCCCCATCCTGTTTGCGCTGCTGGCCATCATAGTGATGACTACCTGGAAGCGCGGACGGGAGCTGGTGCTCGACAAGCTGGAGCACAAGTCACTGGCGCTGAAGGGATTTGTCGACAACATGCAGGCACACCCGCCGCTGCAGGTCCCCGGCACCGCCGTGTTTCTCTCCAAGTCGGTGCAGGTGGTGCCCCACGCAATGCTGCACAACCTCAAACACAACAAGATCCTGCACGAAAGGGTCATTTTCCTGACCGTTCAGATCAAGGACGAACCCTGGCTCTCCTTCAAGGAGCGCATCGAACTCACCCACCTTGGCGAGGGGTTCTGGCAGGTGGTCGCCCACTTTGGCTACAAGGAGGTGCCCTCCATGGAGGAGATCTTCCAGGCCTGCGCCCAGGAGGATCTGAAGGTCACCATGGCCAAGACCTCTTTCTTCCTCTCCCACGAGAACCTGGTCAGCACCGATCTGCCCGGCATGGCGCGCTGGCGAGAGGGCCTGTTCGTCTGGATGAACCGCAATTCCCTCAAGGCGACCGACTTCTTTCATATTCCCGCCAACCGGGTGGTGGAGCTCGGGGTATTGCTGGAGTTGTGACGCCGCCAGCCAACAGGGGGTAAGACCGGTGCGAACGCACACCGCTCAATCCGTTGCCAGCCGGGAACGCCGTTGCCCGGTCCGGCTTCTTATTGCCTGCAAGCCAGCCTCACCACGATTAAAATACGATTGATAATGGTTCTTGTTTGTGATTCTCATTGTCAGGCATGCTAGCGGCCTGACGCCTGTTCTGGCGCCTTCACACTAGCCGTTTGAGTATGAATATGAAGACCAGGAAGGGAGACAAGTGATGGACTCCTGCAGCCCGAGACCAGCACTGCCCGCCAACGATCCCGACGCCGCCCGTCTCGTTTGCCTTGCCATCGCGATCGCCCTGCATCTTGCCGCCTTCTGGTGGCTCTATGCGCACCAGCCTGCGCCCATCACCCCGCCCTTGCCGCTGACCCTGTCGGCCCGCTGGGTTGGCGAGGCCGCGACCAATGACGCGCCAGCCAAGGCGGCCCCTGCTCCTGCTCCTGCTCCTACAGTGCAGCAAGTACAAAAAGTGTCGCAAAAAGCCAAGCCATTGCCGACACCCAAAAAACCGCCGGCCAAGCCAGTCAAGAAAAGCGTCAAGCCGGTGGTCAAACCGCTTAAACACAGTCCCCCGCCGGTGCAGCCCGCCAAGGTCATGCCGGTGAGCAGTCCGCAACCGCCGGTCACTGCGCCCGCCCCTGCGACGACGGCAACGGCCACACAGGCGAGCGGCGGAAGTGCCAGTCAGAGTCCTGCCCACAAGGCTGGCGGCGGCGCGGGCAACAGCGCTCCCATCGCCCGCGATGCCCGGCTCAACAACCCCGAGCCCCAATATCCCTATGAGTCGAGACGACGGGGAGAAGAGGGGCGGGTCATCCTCAATGTACGGGTGACGGCCGAGGGCACCGCCGCCTCGGTGGAGGTGGACAAGAGCAGCGGCTATCGGCGGCTGGACATGACGGCCCGCAAGACCGTCAGCCGCTGGAAATTCATTCCTGCCAAACAGAACAACGTGGCCGTCGAGGCCTCGGCAAAAGTCACCATCATTTTCAAATTAAGGGCTTGAACATGGATCCTGAAATCGCAAGCAACGGCATGGGCATCGCCCACCTGCTCAGCCAGAACAGCGGTGTGGGGCTGATCCCCTTCATCCTGCTGGTATTGATGTCTCTTGGCACCTGCTATTACGCCCTGCTCAAGGGCTATCTCGCACAGCGGGAACAACGCCTCAACGCGCGCTTCGTCGCCGATTTCTGGCAACACGACAGCGTGCAGGAGATGGAGCGCCAGCTGGCCCACCTGCCGCCACAGGAGGCCTATGGCCGGCTGACCGGCGCCGCGCTGGCGGCCGTGGCCCAGCTGAACCGAGCCGAGGAGCGTGCGGTCAGCTGCAAGCTGGGTTCGCCGGATGAATATCTGCTGCGCGCCATGCGCCGCGCCATCACCCAGGAGCGGGTGCGGCTGGAGCAGGGGCTGGCCTTCCTCGCCTCGGTGGGCTCGGCAGCCCCCTTCATCGGGCTGTTCGGCACCGTCTGGGGCATCTACCACGCCCTGCTGGCCATCGGCGCCGCCGGTCAGAGCAGTCTGGACAAGGTCGCCGGCCCCGTGGGCGAGGCGCTGATCATGACCGGCTTCGGCCTCGCGGTCGCCCTGCCGGCCGTGCTCATCTACAACTTCTTCGTGCGGCGCAATCGGCTCAGGCTCGCAGCGCTGGAGGAGTTTGGCCACGACCTGTTCACCCTGCTGGTGACCGGCTTCGAGCAGGTTGCCACCAACAACGTCACCCCGCTGGTCGAGCGGGAAACCAGACAGGGGCGCGGCTGATGGCATTTGGCAAACTGTCGGACGAGGGGGACGATCAACCTCTCTCCGAGATCAACATGATCCCGATGATCGACGTCATGCTGGTGCTGCTCATCGTGTTCATGATCACCGCCCCCTTGCTCACCAACGCGGTCAAGCTTGAGCTGCCAGAGGCCAGCAGCCAGCTCAACCAGCCAGACAAGCAGGACATCAACCTCGCCATCGATGGGGCCGGCAAGATCTACTGGAACGATCAGGAGGTCGACGAAGCCGCCCTGCTCGCCAAGATGGAGAGCGCCGGCCAGGCCGAGGGGGAGCAGCCCGAGATCCAGCTGCGCATCGATCGCAAGGTGGAGTACGGCATCATCGCCAGGGTGATGGCCCAGGCCTCCCAACACGGCCTGCACAAGATTGCCTTCGTGAGCCAGCCGGAGCCGTAACGCTCCCGTCACCCACACACCGGTACGCCAGGGCATGGATGCCCTGCTGCCATCCTTGCAGTTGCCAGCACAGGTACCTTGTCGGCATCATGCCGATGCAGCGCCAATATTGGCCACCATCACCTCAAGGACGACACCATGAAACCTGCCGATTATGGGCGCCTGCTCCTGCTGGCCGCCATCTGGGGCGCCAGCTTCCTGTTCATGCGCATCGCCGCCCCGGCGTTTGGCGCCGTCAACACCACCTTCCTGCGGGTCCTGTTCGCCCTCATCGGGCTTGCCGTCATGCTCCTGCTGCTGCGCGCCCCCATGGGGTTTCAGGGCCAGCTCAAGTCCGCCATGCTGCTGGGCGTCATCAACTCCGCCATCCCGTTTCTGATGTACGCCATCGCCGCCCTCTGGCTGCCGGCCGGCTACTCGGCCATCCTCAACGCCACCACGCCGCTGATGGGGGCCCTCATCGGCTTTTCCTGCTTCAACGAGCGCCTTGACCGGCGCAAATGGCTGGGGGTGGTATTGGGGGTGATCGGGATCAGCCTCATCACCACCACCGGCGAGGTGAGTGCCGGTGGGCATCTGCTGCCCGGGGTGCTGGCCTGCCTGTTTGCCACCGCCTGCTACGGCCTTGCCGGTTTTCTCACCCGCAGCTGGATCACCCATCGCGGCGGGCTCGATGCCAAGCTGGTGGCCTTTGGCAGCCAGCTGGGTGCCAGCCTGTTCCTGCTGCCCTTTTTCGCTTACCAGCTGGCGGCCAGCCCTGCGGTCGACTGGGCCGTGCCCACCGCCTGGGCCAGCGTGCTGGCGGTCGGCGTGGTCTGTACCGCCCTCGCCTATCTGCTCTATTTTCGACTGATCGCCGATATCGGCCCGCTGCGCAGTCTCACCGTCACCTTCCTCATTCCCCCTTTTGGCATCTTGTGGGGCGCGCTGGTGCTGGGCGAGACCTTGAGCCAGGGCTTCGTGCTGGGGGGCCTGGTCGTCTGCCTCTCGGTCTGGCTGGTGACCAGCCAGGCCAGCCCCCCGGCCGTTCAGGTCCGGGCGCAGCCTCAGGATCCGGACGCACGCTGAACCCGACAGGGCCAGCGCCGCTCGGCGTTCGCCCCGAACTGCGTTAAGATGGCGCCATTGTTTTATGCCCCCGCCCCCAAGGCGGGGCACACAGTGCAGGACCAGCCTTGAACTACCGCAACGAACCGAGTCAAAGCAGACAACAGCAGGTCTTTACCGTCACCCGCCTCAACAGCGCCGTGCGCATGATCCTGGAGCAGGATCTGGGGCTGGTGTGGCTGACCGGCGAGCTCTCCAACCTGGCGATGCCAAGCTCCGGCCACTGGTACTTCTCGCTCAAGGACATGTCGGCCCAGGTGCGCTGCGCCATGTTCAAGGGCAACAACCGACGGGTGGCGTTTCGCCCGCAGGATGGCATGCAGGTGCTGGTGCAGGCGCGGGTCTCCCTCTATGAGCCGCGCGGCGACTACCAGCTGATCATCGAATCGATGCAGCCGGCGGGCGACGGCGTGCTGGCGCTGCGCTTTGAGGAGCTCAAGCGCCGCCTCGGCGCCGAGGGGCTGTTCGATGATGGGCGCAAGCGCCCCCTGCCCCGCGAACCGCGCGCGGTGGGGTTGGTCACCTCAGCCACCGGCGCTGCCCTGCATGACATGCTGACCGTGCTCAAACGCCGCGCACCGGATCTACCGGTGTTTATCTACCCCACCCAGGTGCAGGGGAGCGCCGCCATCGGCCAGATCGTCTCTGCCATTGCCCTGGCCAACCGCCGCGCCGAGGTGGATGTGCTGATCGTCGGGCGCGGCGGCGGCTCGCTCGAAGATCTCTGGTGCTTCAACGAAGAGGCGGTGGCGCGCGCCATCGCCCACTCCGCCATACCGGTGGTGAGCGCGGTGGGCCACGAGGTGGATGTCACCATCAGCGACTTTGCCGCCGACTTGCGCGCCCCGACCCCGTCGGCGGCCGCCGAGCTGGTGGCGCCGGATCAGAGCGCCCGTGCCCAGCGCCTCGTCCATCTCAAGCAGCAACTGCTGCAGGCGATGAGCCGCCAGCAGACCGCCGCCCGCCACGATTTCATCCTGCTGCAAAAGCGACTCGACCATCAGGATCCGAAGCGGCGGCTGGAGCAGCAATCCCAGCGCCTCGACGAGCTCTCCGCCCGTTTGCAGCAACTGATGAATCACAGACTGCATCAGGGGGAGCGGCGCCTCGCCAATCTGGAGCTGCGCCTGCAGGGCAAGAGTCCGGAGCGCTTGCTGGCCGCCGGCAAGCGTCGCCACCAGCTGGCCGAGGAGCGCCTCCATGCCCTCATCGCCAAACGCCGGGATCTGGCCGACCACCGCCTCGCCATGCTCAGCGCCCGCCTCGACGGGGTGAGCCCGCTCGCCACCCTGGGGCGCGGCTACTCCATCACCCGCACCCAGAGCGGTGAGGTGATCAGCCGCGCCGCCCAGGTGGATGCCGGCCAGACGCTGGTCACCCAGCTTGCAGAGGGGCAGCTGCGGGTGCGGGTGGAAGAGGTCCACCAGCCATAACGAACAAGGGGGCACATCAGGTGCCCCCTTGTTTATCATCCTCTCTTTGTCAGGCCCTCTCGACCAGTGCACTCACACCAGCGAATGGCGCACCGCCTGCGCCGGATCGGCAGGTGACGTACCCGACCCCGCCAGCGGGTTGAGCTGCAAGTATTCAAACAGCCCAGCCTGCAGATTGACGTTCCAGAAGCGCCCCGCCAGGGTGAGCTCAAACCGCGCCTCGCTCAGCGTTGCCAGTCCGTGCTGCTGCCAGGCCTCGAACAAGGGTTGCAGATGTACCCGCAGCGGCGTCGGCAAGCGGGCCAGCGCCAGCCAGCCGCTGTCGAGCGCGCCGCGCAGCAGACCATCGAGGCGGCCATTGGGATTGCGCCCCATCACCATGCCGGGGGCCCGCTGATCCGCCGCCAGCGCCTCGTGCCAGAGCGCCAGATCCCGGCCATACATGAGGCCGTGCCCATGCACGTTGCCGCCGGCCCCGGCCCCGAAGGGGAGGATCTCGGCGCCGCGCTTGGCCATCTGGTTGTAGCGGCTCTGTTCGGCCTCGCCGCGCCGCCAGTGGCTGCAGGAGAGCCGCTGCCAGCCCCCCTGCTCCAGCGTCTGGGCGCCATAGGCATACATGGCGGCCCGCTGCTGGCCGTCGGCGGCCCAACCGAGCTTGCCCTTCGCCTCGGCACGGGCCAGATTGGTGCCGGCCATGGCGATGAGTTGATAGAGATCCACCCCATGCACCCCGCTCGCCATCACATCCGCGATGTCCTGACGCCACACGGCATCATCCTGGCCCGGCAGGCCGAAGATGAGATCGGCCACGATCACCGCGTCGTCGTGACGGGTCAGCTCCCCCAACCGGGTCAGCAGGGTCGCCCGGTCGTCGAAGCGAGCCGCCTCCTGGCGCACCTCGGTATCAAAGCTCTGCACACCGAACGAGAAGCGGTTGAAGCCGCCCGCCAGCGCACTGTGCCACTTGGCATCGTCAAAACCGTTGAGGCGCCCCTCCAGGGTCACCTCCGCATCCGAAGTCAGGGGAAAACGACGGATGGCGGCGGCCAGCATCGCCAGCTCGTCGGCGCTCATGTCCGTCGGCGTGCCGCCCCCCACATAGACGGCCGAGAAGGGGCGGCTCTGGGTGAAGGGTGTCTCGACGGCCCGGGCAAGCGCGCTACAGAGCGCATTGACATAGCGGGTGATGCGGGCCGGGTTGGCGCCATTTTCAAAGAAATTGCAGAAGCTGCAGCGCTTGCGGCAAAACGGGATGTGGATATAGAGCGCCCGCTCGTCCGCCTCGCTCTCACGGTACCACCAGGCTTGCCAGTCGGCATGGTCGAGGGTGAGCGGGCGCATGCCGCCGCGACTGGCGTGGGCCGAGGTCTTGGCGCCAAAGGCGAACTTGAGGGGATCCGGGGTGGCAAGACCGGTCATGGTCGGGGTCAGCAGTGGTGTCATCGCAGGCAAGGTTATCAAGTGAATAATGCAAATGATAACCACTATCAATAAATGCCAAGTTTGTGCTGGATCAACTCAACGACGAACAGCTCTCGTTTGCTACGCACCATTAACCTCCAACACGGATCCAGTTAACAGATAATTTACTCAAGATGAGGTAGGGTGTGCCGATAGAGAACCATCTCCCCCGTTCTGATGAGCGAGCGCGGGGAGAGTCATCAACCATTGACGATCGCTCACCTGCGCATGGACCTGCCAACGATGCAAAATCTGTCTCTGAACTGGAAAATCTTTCTCCCCCTCGCCCTGGTCATCGGCTGCACCTTCGCCCTCAGCTTCGAGCTCTCCGCCTGGCTGCAACGGGATCTCGCCATCCGGCTGGCGGGTGAGAAGGTGGAGAGCGCCGCCAACACCTACATGGATCAGCTCAACGTGCTGATGATGACGGGGGCCATCGCCAACCGCCAGATCGTGCAGACCAAGCTCAAGAGCGAGGCCGGCATCGTCGAGGCCCGCCTGATCCGCGCCCCTGCGGTGACCAGCCTGTTCGGCCCCGGTCACCCGGATCAGCAGATTGAAGACAAGCTGGACGAACGCGCCATCAACCAGGGGGAGACCATTCTCGAGCAGCAGGGCAACCAGCTCACCCTGATCAAGCCCTTCAAGGCCTACAAGGAGTACCGCGGTACCCAGTGCACCACCTGCCACCAGGTGGCGGAAGGCACCGTCATGGGGGCGGTGCGCATCAGTTACGATCTCAGCCACACCTTTGGCGAGATCCATCGCAACAACCTGATCCTGAGCGGTAGCCTGGTGGCGGTGTTCGGGCTGGGCTTCGGCCTGCTGGGCTGGGTGCTGCAGCGCTACATTAAGCGGCCGGTACGCCATCTGCAGCTGGCCATGACCCGCATGGCCAAGGAGCGGGATCTCTCCCTCCCCCTGATCAATCCCAACCGGGATGAGCTGGGCGAGATGACCCGCGCCGTCAGCGACATGGTGCAGGGGTTTCGCCACAGCCTGCAGGAGGTGGAGAGCGCCACCCACCAGCTCTATCAGGAGTCCAACCAGATCCGCCAGGTGGCGACCCAGACCGAAGGCTCGGCCCGCCAGCAGGAGAGCATGACGGTTCAGGTGGCCGCCGCCGTGAGCGAGCTGGCCGCCAGCTCTCACGAGGTGCGCGAGCACGCCCGCAAGAGCGCCGAGCTTTCCGCCCTCACCAACCAGGATGCGGCCAACACCAGTCGCCTCGCCCAGCACTCCATCAACGACATGGGCGAGATGTCGGCGGAGATCGAGCGGGTCGACAGGGTGATCCAGCAGCTCGACAACCGCTGTCTGGCGGTCGACGGGGTGCTGGAGGTGATCAAGGGGATCGCGGATCAGACCAACCTGCTGGCCCTCAACGCCGCCATCGAGGCAGCCCGGGCCGGCGAACAGGGCCGCGGCTTTGCGGTGGTGGCCGACGAGGTGCGCGCCCTCTCCAACCGCAGCCGCGCCGCCAGCGAGGAGATCTCCCAGATGATCGCCGCCCTGCAAAACGAGGCCCAGAGCGCGGTGTCGGTGATCGGGGATGCCAAGGCCAAGGCGGACGAGAGCATCCACAAGACAGAGGCGACCCTGGCCGCCATGCAGAACATCATCGGCCGCATCAGCAGCATCAACGATCTCAATGCCCAGATGGCGCAATCCGCCGAGGAGCAGGACAGGGTCTGCAGCGAAGTGGACGGCTCCGTGAGCGACATTCGCAACACCTCCAACGACACCCTGGGCCAGGCTCACGCCGCCAACCTCGCCAGCGTCCAGCTGGTGGAGCAGTGCCGCAAGCTCGAGCAGCTGCTCAAGACTTACCGCTGGTGATCATGCCTGCCGCCCGCTCTGGCCAATAAAAAAGCGCGACCCAGGGTCGCGCTTTTGTTTTGTATGCCGTAGATCAGGCGCGCCACGCGGCGCCGCCAGGCCGAAATCAGCCTGCGTTGCGGGTGGCCACCGCATCGGCCAGATTGCGCAGCAGGATTTCGGTGTCGGCCCAGCCGATGCAGGCATCTGTGATGCTCTGACCGACGGTGAGCTCGCACCCTTCCACCAGATCCTGACGCCCTTCCACCAGATGGCTCTCCACCATGACGCCGAACACAGCCCGGCTGCCGGCACGCAGCTGACCGGCCACGTCCTCGGCCACCAGCATCTGGTTCTTGAACTGCTTGCTGCTGTTGGCGTGGCTGAAGTCGATCATCACCTTCTGCGGCAGACCGGCCTTGTCCAGCCCCTTCACCACCTCGTCCACGTGGGCGGCGCTGTAGTTCGGCTCACGGCCGCCGCGCAGGATGATGTGGCAGTCCGGGTTGCCCCGGGTCGCGACGATGGCGGAGTGACCGTACTTGGTCACCGACAGGAAGTGGTGCGGCGCACTGGCAGCCCCGATGGCGTCGATGGCCACCTTGATGGTGCCGTCGGTGCCGTTCTTGAAGCCCACCGGACAGGAGAGACCGGAAGCCAGCTCGCGGTGCACCTGGGATTCGGTGGTACGGGCCCCGATGGCGCCCCAGCTCATCAGATCCGCCACGTATTGCGGGGTGATCATGTCGAGGAATTCGGAGGCGGTCGGCAGCCCCATGTCGTTGAGATCCAGCAGCAGCTTGCGACCGATGCGCAGGCCGTCGTTGATCTGGCAGCTGTTGTCGAGGTAAGGGTCGTTGATCAGCCCCTTCCAGCCCACCGTGGTACGCGGCTTCTCGAAGTAGACCCGCATCACGATCTCCAGCTGGCCCTTGAGTTCGTCACGCAGCACCTTGAGGCGCTTGCCGTACTCCAGCGCGGCGGCGGGGTCGTGAATGGAACAGGGGCCGATCACCACCAGCAGGCGCTGATCTTCACCGGCCAGGATCTGATGGATGGCCTGACGGGATTCAAAGACGGTACTTGATGCGGTCTCGGTGGCCGGAAACTTCTCAAGCACCGCAACCGGGGGCAATAACTCTTTGATTTCACTGATACGAACGTCGTCGGTTTGATGCTGCATGACAAGGCTTCCTGCTAGATGACTGCGATAAAGAAACTTCAATCTAGCCCGCACGGGCAGCGGTGTAAATAGAAAATTACATTATCTAGGAAGGAATTTTCTTATCCTGCCTTGCAAGTTTTAATAATGCTGCTAAGCGAGGATGAAAAGAGGGGAGTAGCAGAGCGGGACAGCCCAAAGAAACAGGCCCGCAGCGAGGCGGGCCTGGGTTCATCACGCGCGCTGACTGATGCTGGCCAGCTTGTCGAAGTAGTCCGGGAAGGTCTTGGAGGTACAACCCGGATCATTGATGGTGACGGCGGTATCGGACAGCGCCACCAGCGAGAAGCACATGGCGATACGGTGGTCGTTGTAGGTATCGATGGCCGCATGCTTGAGCTGCGCTGGCGGGGTGACGGTGATGCAGTCACGCCCCTCCTCCACCTCGACGCCCAGCTTGCGCAGCTCGCTCGCCATGGCGTGCAGGCGGTCGGTCTCCTTCACCCGCCAGTTGTAGATGTTGCGAATCGAGGTGGGCCCCTCGGCGAACAGTGCGGCCACGGCAATGGTCATGGCCGCATCGGGGATGTGGTTCATGTCCATGTCGATGCCGTGCAACGGCGCCTGCTCGGCCTCGATGAAGTCATCGCCCCAGGTGATGCGCGCGCCCATCTTCTCCAGCACGTCGGCGAAGTGGATGTCGCCCTGAATGCTGTGCTTGCCGATGCCGGTGACACGCACCTTGCCCTTGATGGCGCCTGCCGCCAGGAAGTAGGAAGCGCTGGAGGCATCCCCTTCCACCAGGAAGTCACCCGGGCTGACATAGCTCTGGTTGCCCTTGATGTAGAACAGCTTGTAGTTGTCGTGCTCGATGACCACCCCGAACTGCTTCATGATGTGCAGGGTGATGTCGATGTAGGGCTTGGAGACCAGCTCCCCCTTGATGTGGATGCGGGTGTCGCCCGCCGCCATCGGCGCCGCCATCAAAAACGCCGTCAGGAACTGGCTGGAAACGGAACCGTCGACATGCACGTCACCGCCCCACAGCCCCTTGGCATCCACCACCAGCGGCGGATAGCCATCTTTCTTCAGGTACTGGATATGGGCGCCCGCTTCACGCAGAGCATCCACCAGATGGCCGATGGGGCGCTCTTCCATGCGCGGTTCCCCGCCCAGGGTGTATTCACCGGAGCCCAGACACAGTGCAGCGCACAGCGGTCGCATGGCGGTGCCGGCGTTGCCGAGGAACAGATTGACCGGCTCCTTCACCGCGAAGCTGCGACCCAAACCGTGCACGGTGCACTCGGTCTTGTCGGCGGAGAGCTTGTACTTGACCCCGAGCTGGGTCAGCGCCGCCAGCATGTGACGAATGTCATCGCTGTCGAGCAGGTTGGTGAGCCGGGTGGTGCCACGGGCCAGGGCTGCCAGCAGCAGCGCCCGGTTGGACACGCTCTTGGAGCCGGGCAGATTGACCTCACCGGCCACACGAGAAATAGGTTCCAAACGCAACGAATTCATAGACTTCCTGTACGATCTCAAAAAAATGACCTGACCGGACGTTAGCAGCCCGCGCCCTGCTCGGCAAGACTGCAGGTGGCACAAAAGCAGGCCGCGGGGGCGACCGGTCCGGCATCACGGAAAAAACAGACGCCGGGGAGTCCCCGGCGTCGGCAATCGGGGAAAAACGCCTCAGCCGTGGCGCTTGGCAAAGCCGTCCATAAAGCTGACCAGCGCCTTCACCCCTTCCAGCGGCATGGCGTTGTAGAGGCTGGCGCGCATGCCGCCGACGATGCGGTGGCCCTTGAGCGCCAGCAGGCCGGCGGCTTCCGACTCGGCCAGGAACAGCTTGTCCAGCTCGGCATTTTTCAGCTGGAACGGGATGTTCATCCGCGAACGACAGCTGGCATCCACCTGGTTGCCATAGAAGCTCGACTGATCGAGATAGCCGTAGAGGAAATCGGCCTTCTCCTTGTTGCGTGCTTCCATCGCCTCGAGGCCACCCTGTTCTTTCAGCCACTCGAACACCAGCCCGGCCAGATACCAGGCGTAGGTGGGCGGGGTGTTGAACATGGAGTCGTTCTTGGCGGTGAGCTGGTAGTCGAAGATCGACGGCACATCGGCGCGGGCCTGGTTCAGCAGATCGTCGCGCACGATCGCGATGGCCAGCCCCGACGGGCCGATGTTCTTCTGGGCGCCGGCATAGATGATGCCGAAGCGGCTCACGTCGATGGGACGGGAGAGGATGGTGGAGGAGAGGTCCGCCACCAGCGGCACGTCACCGGTGGCCGGGATGTCGAACATCTCGATGCCATCGATGGTTTCGTTCGGGCAGTAGTGCACATAGGCCGCATCGGCGCGAAACGCCGGGGTCGGCAGCAGGTGGGAGATGCCCTCGGCACTCTTGGCCACCCCGTCAAAGGTCTGGATGTCGCCGTACTTGCGCGCCTCGTCCACGGCACTCGCTGCCCAGACACCGGTCAGCAGATAGTCAGCCTTCTTGTTGGCGCCCCCCAGCAGGTTCATGGGCACGGCGGAGAACTGGCCACGGCCGCCGCCGTGCATGAACAGCACCTTGTAGTTGTCCGGCACCGCCAGCAACTCGCGCAGATCGGCTTCGGCCTTGGCGGCGACCGCCATGTAGGGCTTGCCGCGGTGGGAAAGCTCCATGACCGAGGCTCCCAGCCCCTGGAAATTACAAAATTCGCGCTGGGCGCGCTCCATGACTTCGACCGGCAGCATGGCGGGGCCGGCGCAGAAGTTGTAAATCTGTTTGCTCATGACGCTTTCCGTGAGTGGATGAGTGTGATCGGTGATTTGTCTGGTTTTACACAAGTGCAGCCCCCGGATCAAAGGCTTTTTGGGAGCTGGCTCAACCTTTTGTCGACCCGCCGCCAGCACAGTTGACAGAAAAAAGCCCTGAACGGGTCAGGGCTTGCAGAGAACATGCGTGGAAACGGGCGTCTGCCGGTGCTCAATGCCCCCGGCCCCCTTTTTCACCAGGTTACAGCTTGGCGGTGAGCTCCGGCAGCAAGGTGAAGAGATCCCCCACCAACCCGTAGTCGGCCACCTGGAAGATGGGGGCCTCGCTGTCCTTGTTGATGGCGACGATCACCTTGGACTCCTTCATCCCCGCCAGATGCTGGATGGCGCCGGAAATACCGACCGCGATGTAGAGCTCTGGAGCCACCACCTTGCCGGTCTGGCCCACCTGCAGATCGTTGGCGACAAAGCCCGCATCCACTGCCGCCCGCGATGCCCCTACCGCCCCGCCCAGCTTGTCAGCCAGCGCCTCGATGAGCGCGAACTGCGCCTTGGAGCCCAGTGCCCGCCCGCCGGAGACCACCACCCGCGCCGCCGCGAGCTCGGGTCTGGCGGAGCGCACGGCGCGCCGTTCGATGAGGCGGGTACGGCAAGCCACCTCGCTCACCGGCAACCGCTCTACCTGAGCCTGGCCGCCGCTCGCCGCCTTGGCGAAGGCAGTGGGCCGAATGGTCAACACCTTGATGGGGGCGCTGCTCGCCACCCGGGCCACGGCGTTGCCCGCGTAGATGGGGCGCAGGAAGGTATCATCGCTCTCGATGCCGGTCACTTCGGAGAGCATCTCCACCCCGAGCCTGGCCGCCACCCGTGGCAGCAGATCCTTGCCCTGGGGGCTGGCGGCCATCAGGCAGTGCTGATAATCCCGCGCGATGTGAGCCAGCAGCGGATCGACCCCGTCGCTCAGCCCCTCCGCCAGCATGGGATGCTCGGCCAGCAGCACCCGGCTCACTCCCTGCAGGACGGCGGCCTGCTCACCCGCCTCGGTCAGCCCCTGCCCCAGCAACAGCAGATGCACCTCGCCGCCCAGCTGGCTCCCGGCGGTGACCAGACGGGCCACGTTGTCGGCCAACTGGCCCTGATGATGTTCGGCAATGATCAATACGCTCATGACTGCCCCTTGCTATCGTCCGTTGATGTCCCTGCCTGTGCGCCCATCACGCCCCCGAGCTTGTCGCCGGCGGGCGGGGTTCTGTTGATTGCTGGCAGCATCAGAGTACCTTCGCTTCGTGCTTGAGTTTGTCCAGCAGCTCGTCCACCGAGCCCACCATGATGCCGGCGCTGCGGGCCGCGGGGGCCATCACCCCGAGCAGCCGGGTCTGAGCGGCCGGTTCGACGCCGAGGGCGGCAAAGGGCGCGCTCTCGAGCGGCTTGCGCTTGGCCTTCATGATGTTGGGGAGCGAGGCAAAGCGCGGCTCGTTGAGGCGCAGATCCACGGTCACCACCGCCGGCAGCGGCATGCCGAGGGTCTCGAGGCCACCGTCGATCTCGCGGGTCACCTGCAATTCCCCCTCCACCAGCTTGATGGCGGAGGCGAAGGTGGCGAGCGGCCAGTCATTGAGGGCGGCCAGCATCTGGCCCACCTGGTTGTTGTCAGAATCGATGGACTGCTTGCCGAGCAGCACCAGATCGGGCTGCTCCAGCTCGCACACCTGTTGCAGGGCGCGAGCCACGGTGAGCGGGGTCAGGGTCTCGCCAGTCACGTAATGACGCGCCCGATCCGCCCCCAGCGCCAGGGCGTGACGCAGTTGTTCAGCCGCCGCCTCGGGGCCGAAGGTCACCACCACCAGCTCGCTCGCCACGCCGGCTTCGCGCAGCCTGACCCCCTCTTCCACCGCAATTTCACAAAACGGGTTGATCCCCATTTTGACGTTGGCCAGCTCCACGTCTGAGCCATCGCTCTTGACCCGGACCTTGACGTTGTAATCCAGCACCCGCTTGACCGCGACCAGCAGCTTCATGACGCGCATCCCTCGCTTCTGTTGAGTGAATCCATGAAAACCCTCACATTTTTTTGCTTACATTTACTTTACGTTTACGTAAACTACCAGCACTACCCTAGGCCAAGTCGAGCACAGAGGCAAGATGGAACGCGAAGCAATGGAATTTGATGTCGTCATCGTCGGTGGCGGCCCGGCGGGACTCAGTGCCGCCATCGCCCTCAAACAACACAATGCCGAGCTGTCGGTCTGCCTGCTGGAGAAGGGGGCGGAGATCGGCGCCCATCTGCTCTCCGGCGCCCTGCTGGATCCCGTCGCCCTCAAGGAGCTGCTGCCAGAGAGCTGGCAACAGGCCCCGCTCGGGGTCGAGGTCAACGACGATCAGGTGCACCTGCTGCAAAGCGACAGCCGCGCCCTGCAACTGCCCAACTGGGCGGTGCCGCCGCGCATGCACAACGAGGGCAGCCGCATCATCAGCCTCGGCAACCTCTGTCGCTGGCTCGGTCAGCAGGCCGAACAGCTGGGAGTCGAAATATACCCGGGTTTTACCGCAAGCGAACTCATCATGGAAGCGGGACGGGTCAAGGGTGTGATCACCGGCGATCTCGGGCTGGATCGGGCGGGCAATCCGAAAGCGGATCATGTGCCCGGCATGGCGCTGCTCGGTCGCTACACCCTGTTTGCCGAAGGGGCGCGCGGCCATCTCGGCAAGCAGCTGATCGCCGACTTTCAGCTGGAAAACGCCGCCCAGCCGCAGCATTACGCCATCGGCTTCAAGGAGCTGTGGCAGCTCCCCCCCGGCCAGGGCAAACCGGGCCGGGTGCTGCACGGCAGCGGCTGGCCGCTCTCTGAGGGGAAAGAAGACAAGAGCCAGGGCGGCTTCTATCTCTATCATCTGGAGCAGGATCAGGTGGCGGTCGGTCTCATCGTCGATCTCAACTATCGCAACCCCTGGCTCAGCCCGTTTGACGAGTTTCAACGCCTCAAGCACCACCCGCTCATCGCCGCGGCATTGCAGGGGGGCGAGCGCATCAGCTATGGCGCCCGCGCCATCGCCAAGGGAGGCTGGCACTCCCTGCCCCGCATGCACTTTCCCGGCGGCCTGCTCATCGGTTGCGATGCCGGCACCCTCGACTTCTCCCGCATCAAGGGGATCCACACCGCCATGAAGTCCGGCATGCTGGCGGCCAAGACCGTCGCCATGAGTCTGCGCGGCGGCGATGAAGGGGGTCGGGATCTGGTCGAATACGGCGACGCACTGCAACAGAGCTGGCTGGCCCATGAGCTCAAAACAGCGCGCAACTTCGGCGCCGCCCTGCACCGCTGGGGCCCCTGGCTCGGTGGCGCCTTTAACTGGCTGGAGCAGCGGCTGTTTGCTCGCACCTCGCCGTTCACCCTGCTGGACAAGGAGCCGGACTACCGCCAGCTGCGCATGGCCAGCCGCTGCCAGCCCATCGACTATCCCAAGCCGGACGGCAGGCTCAGCTTCGACAAGCTATCCTCTGTCTACCTCGCCAACACCAGCCATGACGAGGATCAGCCCTGCCACCTCAAGCTGCAGGATGAGACTATCCCGGTGGCGGTCAACTTGCCCACCTGGGCCGAACCCGCCCAGCGCTACTGCCCGGCCGGGGTGTTCGAGATCCTGGGCTCGGAGAGCCTGCCCCGCCTGCAGATCAACGCGGCCAACTGCATCCACTGCAAGACCTGCGACATCAAGGATCCGAGCCAGAATATCGTTTGGACACCGCCGCAGGGTGGTTCCGGCCCCAACTATCCCAACATGTAACAGGCTTGCCCATGCAGACCTGCGCAGACAACAAAAATGCTCAGCCCCAACACATCAAATAGAGGCGGTCTCCGGCGCGCGGCCTGGGGCTGTCGCAGGGCCACCGGCAGCCCGCCATCCCGGCCGGTGAGCACTTGTCCTCCTGCCTATCAGGATGAATAAAGGAGGCGACGCCGGGATCACCCGTTTCGAGGTCGGCGTGGCTGCTCCGACCTCGCTGTTTTTTTGAGCGAACAGGCTGAACCTCCGATGAATAGGCCCTGACAAGCGCGGCCCGCCCCTGTATAGTTCGCCGCATTCAGGTTTTCCATCGGCCCGTTCAGCTTGTCCACGGGATCGCTTTCTACGCGCTCTAAGGCCGCATGACCTGTGCAACCATCCCTGATTACCCATGACTTCTTAAGGGGGGACAGATGATCACCGCCTACATTCTCAATAACAAGGTACTGGACATAGTCACGCTCGGGCCTGACGACATAGTGCCTGACAACACCGTCTGGCTGGATGCCTACAAGCCGGACACGGCGGAACGAGAATGGTTGACGGGCCTGTTTCTGGAAGAGGTGCCCGACAAGGAGGAGCTGGATGACATCGAAGCATCCGCCCGTTTCTACTGGGATACCGACGGTCTGCACATTCACTCCCTGTTTCCCCAGCGGATCGGCCGTGACACCAAGGGTGTCCACGTCTCCTTTACCCTGCGCAACAACCTGCTGATCAGCATCCGCGAGGATGACATCGGCCTGGTGCGCCTGCTGCGCCACTACATGCGTCAGGATCGGCTGGAGGTGGAGGACGCCCTCGACATCCTGCTGGAGGTGCAGAACCTCAAGGTGGAATACCTCTCCGATCTCATCGAAGATGGCTACAAGACCCTGGAAAACACCGCCGATCAGATCTTCGAGCCGGATCAGATCAATCCCATGCTCAAGGAGTTGATGGCTCAGGAAGAGGCCAACGGCCAGATCCGTCTCTCCCTGCACGATACCCGTCGCGCCCTGCGCTTCTTGAAGCGCAGCCTGCGCCAGCGCATGAGCAACGAGCAGAACAAGTGGATCGACGAGATGCTGCACGACGTGGAGTCCCTGCTGCCCCACACCCAGTTCCTGTTCGACAAGATCAACTTCCAGCTGGAGGCCTCCATGGGGGTCACCAACCTGGAGCAGAACAAGGTGATCAAGATCTTCTCGGTGGCCGCGGTCATCTTCCTGCCGCCGACGCTGATCGCCAGCATCTACGGCATGAACTTCGGCCGCATGCCGGAGCTCGCCTGGGAGTACGGCTATCCGCTCTCCCTGGTGCTGATGGTGATGTCGTCGCTCGGCACCGGTCTGTTCTTCAAGCGAAAAGGCTGGCTGTGACGCCGGCGGCCCGGCACGAAAAGAGATAAGCGGATTGGGGGGCATGGCCCCCCGATTAATTCCCGCCCCTCGCCCGCCTTGCAAAGGGCCCCCCTTCGCCCCATATCCCCTTCATCCTTTGCACAGACGACCCCGGGCGACCATGACCCTCTACCCCGAACACAGATATGACGATCACGGCCAGCTGCGCCCCCCGCTCTGGTTCTGGCCCATCGCCCTCTTGCTGACCCGCTCGGTCTGGCTGTTTCTGATGGCCGGCGTCACCCGCGAGAGCGGCAGCGCCATCCTGACCCTCTTCTATCCGGACCGGCTCGCCCTCTACATCAGCCTGCTCACCGACGTGCCCGCCATACTGGCGCTGCTCGCCTGTGGCGGCACCTATCAACAAACCCGCAGCATCCGGGCCTGGCTCAGGCGTCACAGTCCATTGCTGCTGCTCTGCTCTGCCGTCAGCGGCCTGCTGATGCAACTGCACAGCCTCAATCTGCAGAAGTGGTCGTTCAGCTGGCCCACCGCGCTGGTGCTGGTCGCCACCCTCTGGTCACTCTGGTATCTGCTGCGCAGCCGCCAGTTGCGTGAATACGCAGCCGATCAGCCCCACGCCGGCAACTGATCAGCCAGGCGCCTCACTGGCGCGTGACCCGGATCTGCAGGGTCTGGCGATCGCTCTGACTGCCACGTCCCCCCTGCAACTGGGTGCCCAGACTGCTGCCCTGCTGCGCCGCGCTGGTGGAGAGCTCCCCCACCGTCAGCCACTGACCGGGGGCACCGCTCACCTCGGTGGCGCTCTGTCCCCGGTTGATGGTGCCCTGCTCCAGCCTGGCCTGCTCGCTGCTGAGCGCTATCTGTACCCTGTCGCCGATCAGGGTGGCGGTGGCATAGAGGCCGTTCACCAGCGGCATCATTCCCACCACTGCCCCTCCATTCCACTGATAGAAGGTGACCGGCTGATAGGTGCCCATCTGCAATAGCACCGGCCGACCCGACAGGCCGCGAACCTGCCAGCTGTCGTTCTGGCTGCGCTGATACTGCTGGGCATTGCCCTCCAGCAACCACTGCCGTTTGGCCGCATCCCGGCCCAGCCCCACACCGGCCTGCTGACTGCTGGAAGCGCCATCCACCCGCCACTCGATGAGCAGGCTCTGGGGCGGCTGGTTGAATTTGGCCAGCTCCGCTTCGGCCTCCTGCAACTGGGCGGCGCTGCCGCTCAGCACCAGCTGATTGCCCATGGCGCTCACCCCCAGCTCCGGATAGAGCTCCTTGAGGGTCTGCACCGCCGCCTGGGTCTCGAATACCGGGATCACCTTCACCTCGGCCCGCAGCGGCAGGCACCAGAGCCCCCACAGCAGCCAGAATCCAAACCCGCGCCATCTTCTCATCTTCTCCTCCCGTCCCACTCGGCAGCCAACCAGATCATGGCCTGCTCATCACCTCGTCATCATGGGCCATCCGCCCCGCTTTTCAATGATTTTGCCCGTGAGCAATCCGCGCCGTGAAGGTCAGGCCCTTCATTTTTCTATGAAAAGAACGGAGACAGATCAAATAACACAAATAAAAATGATTACCATTTGTTGTCACGAAAAAATCGCTCGGATACAATTCGGTCTCATTTTTTTGAGCTTGCCGTCGATGAAGCCAGTGACCACCACCCCCGCCGCCATCCACCTGGCCCTGCTTGTCAACATGCTCTCCATGGGCAGCATGATGATGGTGATGCCGCTCGGGCCGGATCTGGTCATCAGCCTCGGCATGCTGCCGGAGCAGACCGGCTACTTCAGCGGCGGTGCCACCCTGGGGGCTGCCCTGATGGGGCTCATCGCCGCTCCCTGGCTCGATCGGGTCAACCGCAAGCCCGCCCTGCTGGTGCTGCTCACCTTGCGTTTTCTGCTGCTGATGGCCTGCGCCCTGGTGCAAAACAGCCAGCAGCTGCTGGTGCTGTTCGTCCTGTCGGGCTGTGTGGCCGGGCCGCTCGCCGCCATCCTGATGGCGGCCGTGCTGGATCTGGTACCGCCTGCCGAGCGGGGCCGTCGCCTCGCCTACGTGGGCATGGCGTTCTCGCTGGCCGCCATCCTGGTGGTGCCCATCGCCCTGGTGCTGGCCCAGTGGTTTGGCTGGCAGAGCCCCTTCCTGCTGTTTGGCGTCTGCGGCCTGCTGCTGGCCCTGCTCTGCGCCACCCTGCTGCCTTCGCTGCCGGTCAGCCGCCCCCCTCACGGCAGCAGCCTGCGCCAGTTGCTGGCCTCCCCGCTCTGCCAGGGCGCCCTGTTCATCCTCTGTTTGCAGATGTTCGGTCACTTCCTGCTGATCCCGCACTTTGCCAACTACTTTCAGTTCAACCTGGCGTTCCCGCGCGAGCAGATCGCCGCCCTCTATCTGTGCGGCGGCCTCGCCAGCATGGCCACCATGCGGCTGTGCGGCAGCTGGATTGATCAGGGCCGGGCCCAGGCCGCCATCCTGATCATCAGCCTGCTGCTGGCGCTGATCACCCTGCTCGGTTTCGCCATGCCGGTCGGCGTGCCCGTCTACCTGCTGTTCACCCTGTTCATGGCGCTGAGCTCGGCCCGCTCCAGCACCACCCTCGCCATCACGGCCTCCATCCCGGCCCCCCATCAGCGCGCCGCCTTCATGTCTTTTCAGGGCACGGTCACCAATGTGGCGGCCGGGCTCGGCAGCCTGCTCTCCGCCAGGTTGCTGGTGTCGGATCAGAGCGGCGTCCTGCACGGATTTGCCCATCTGGCCTGGATCAATATCGGCTGCGGCCTGCTGGCCTGCGGCGGTGTCTGGCTCCTGCTCAAGGGGTTGGCACAGACAAGGAATAATAATAACCCCGAGTCTGGCACCGCCAGACAAGGAAGTCAGTGAGCCACCGGCCCCAGAGCCGGACCCCATAACCTCTGTTTTATTCATGGAGTTTTGACTATGCAGTTGCAGCCTGGCGTATTTCGCTTGAACCCGATTTTGCTCTCCCTCGGCCTGTTTGCCTTGCCGGGCCTGGCCCAGGCCGAAGCGGTCAAGGCCAACGAGACCATGGTGGTTACCGCCACCCAGACCCAGCACACCGAACTCTCCGCCCCGGCCAGCGTCTCTGTGGTGACCCGCGCCGATCTGGACAAGATGAACGCCAACAACGTCGGCGAAGCGCTCAAGCACGTGCCCGGCGTCAACATCATCGGCACCAACCCCACCGGCCGCAGCGAGATCAAGATCCGCGGCATGGGCGGCGACTACACCCTGCTGCTGATCAACGGCAAGCGGGTCAACGCCCGCGAAACCCTGGGCAGCTCGTTTGGCAATGACTTCGACTTGAGCTCCATCCCCATGGCCGCCATCGAGCGCATCGAGGTGATCCGCGGCCCCGTCTCCTCCCTCTATGGCGCCGACGCCCTCGGCGGCGTGGTCAACGTGATCCTGCGCCAGGCCAAGGAGCAGACCGAGGCGGCCTTCGGCTACACCCACAGCATGCCCACCAAGGGTGATGGCGGTGATGCCAACCGTGGCAACGCCTTCGTCTCCGGCGCCCTGATCGACAACAAGCTGCTCGGCAGCCTGGTAGTAGAAGGCTATCAGCGCGACCGCTGGCACAGCGATCAGTCCAACAACCCGGACGCCGATGCGCTGGAGAAACGGGAAGTGGTCAACATGCTCTCCAGCCTGAAGTGGCTGGTGGCCGACAACCAGGATGTGGAGTTCGATCTGGGCTACAACCAGAACGACATGGACAGCTACTTCAACAACGTGCCGCGCGCCCCCACCGCCCCGGCCACCCCGCACAACGTGCAAAAACTCGATCGCCTGAGCCTGGGGCTGACCCACAACGGTCGTTGGGAGCACTTCGACAGCCGCGCCCGTTACTACTTCGAGCAGACCGATCTGATGGATGACTCCCAGCTCAATGGCGGCGCGGCCGATGTCACCCAGACCAACCACACGGTCGACGGCCAGCTGAGCGGCTACCTCGGGGATCACCTGCTGACCTCAGGCGCGGAATTCCGCAAGACCGAGCTGGAGCACAGCCGCAGCATCACCAGCGGCAGCGTGGATGCCAGCCAGAGCGCCCTCTACCTGCAGGATGAATTCAGCCTGGGGGATCTGGCGCTGACCCTCTCCGGTCGTCTGGATCACCACGAGACCTATGGCAACGAGTTCAGCCCGCGCGCCTATGCGCTCTACAAGCTGAGCGACGAGTGGGTGATCAAGGGTGGCGCCGGCAAGGCGTTCAAGGCCCCGACCCTGGCCCAGTCCAGCGAAGGCTTCGCTACCACCGCCTGCCGCGGCGCCTGCAAAGTGATCGGCAACCCGGATCTGAAACCGGAAACCGCCGTCAGCTATGAGCTGGGCACCGCCTATGAAGCCGATCGCTTCGGCGCCGGCCTCACCGGCTTCCACAACGACATCGAGGATCTGATCCAGAGCGATCAGTGGGGCCCGGGCTACCGTCCAACCGTCATGACCTACCTCAACGTCAAGAAGGCCCGGGTCAAGGGGCTGGAGCTGACCGGCTGGGTCGATGTAATGGACGACCTCAAGCTGACCGGCAACTGGACCATGCTGGACTCCGAAGACAAGAGCACCGGCGACGATCTGGCCAAGACCCCGGATCACACCGGCAACCTGAGCCTGGATTGGCAAGCCACCGAGATCGTCAGCACCAACCTGGCCTGGCAGTACGTGGGCAGCCAGTTCATCAAGGTGCCGATGCACAACTCCCAGGCGCTCAAGTCCGACAGCTACCAGACCCTGGACGTCAACACCAAGTGGAAGGTGACCCCGGCGCTCGACTTCAAACTCGGCATCACCAACCTCACCAACACCAAGCGTGACCAGGTCGCCACCGACGCCGACTTCATTCTGGAAGGTCGTACCGTCTACGCCGGCGTGGATTACAAGCTGTAAACCCCGCAGGGAGCCCGTCAGGGCTCCCTTTTCTGCTGTTATTGCCTCGACGTGAAGGAGTAACCGGGTGCACAGACACCAAACACACCTGTTCTGGCTGGGAGTGGTTCTCCTGTTCCTGCTCATCTGTCTCTCACTGGCCACCGGCGCCGGTGTCTATGGTGGCCGCGAGGTCGCCGGATTTCTGCTGGGCGATCCCGCCCTCATGGCCGATGAAAAGCTCGCCATGATCGTTCATACCCTGCGTCTGCCCCGCACCCTGTGTGCCCTGGTGGTGGGCGTCTGTCTTGCGCTGGCGGCCTCCATGCTGCAAAGCGCCACCCGCAATCCGCTGGCCGAACCCGGCCTGCTTGGGGTCAACGCCGGCGCCGTGTTCGCCCTGGTGATCGGCCTCACCTATTTTGGCGTCGAATCCGCCTACGGTTACCTGCTCTGGTCCGGCATGGGGGCCCTGCTCGGCAACCTCATCGTGCTCGGCCTCGGCCTGATGGTGGGGCGCTCCAACCCCCTCAAGCTCATCCTGGTGGGGGTCGCCCTCTCCGCCACCTTCGGCGGCCTCTCCAACTTCCTGCTGCTCTCCAACCAGGTGGTGCTTGAGCAGTTCCGCTTCTGGAATCTGGGGTCGCTGGCCGCCTCGGATCTCGATGCGGTGCTCACCGTGATGCCCTTTGCCCTGCTCGGCCTGCTGCTGACCCTGGCGCTCTGTCGTCAGCTCACCCTGATGCAGATGGGTGACAACCAGGCGCTGGCGCTCGGCATCCGGCCGACCCGGGTGCGCATCGGCGTGCTCTTGGCCGCCACCCTGTTTACCGCCTGCGCCATCGCCATCGCCGGCCCCATCGGCTTCGTCGGTTTTCTCGCCGCCTACTGCGCCCGCCTGGTGGAGCCGGTACGCCTCGCCATCCAGGTGCGCTTCTCCGCCCTGTTCGGGGTGCTGTTTCTGCTCGGTGCCGACATCCTGGCGCGCTGGCTGATCCAGCCGTTCGAGCTGCCCAACGGGGTGATCCTGGCGCTGATCGGTGCCCCCGTGCTCATCCTGGTGGTGCGCAGCGGCGGCTTCCGCTCCCTGCTGGCCGTCAAATAAGGTTGCCTGCCTCATGAACAATTCCATCCATCCCTCCCTCAACACGGCGCTTCCCACCGGCACCGTCTGCCTGCGCGTTGGCAACCGCACCCTGTTGCTGCACCGCCGCGCCTGGCTCATCACGCTGGGGCTCCTGGTGGCCCTGGTGCTGCTCTCCCTGCTGGCGCTGACCCTGGGCTCGGGCAAACTCACCATGCTGGGGGTGATCCAGACCCTGCTTGGCGAGGGCAACCGGCTGAGCGAGGTGACCGTCTTCAAGATCCGGCTGCCACGCATCGTCGCCGTGCTGGTGGCGGGGGCGGCCATGGGCCTCTCCGGCTGCCTGGTGCAGACCCTCATTCGCAACCGCCTCGCCACCCCGGACATGATCGGGGTCAACGAGGGGGCCTCCTTGGCCATCATCGCCTTCTCCCTCTACCTGACCCTCGGCAGCTGGCCCTGGTGGGCCGCGCCGCTCGGCGCCCTGTTTGCCGCCGCCGTGCTCTATGCCCTGTGCAACAAGCCGGGGGAGCAGGGCTACCTGTTCGTGGTGATCGGCATCGGCGTCTCCGAGCTGATGAACGCCATCGGCCAGTTCGTGATGTCCACCCAGTCGCTGGTGCACCTCACCAGCCTCTACCTGTGGAACATGGGCAACTTCGTCGGCCAGGGCTACAGCACTGTGCTGCCGGTGGGGATCCTGATCCTGCTGGTCTGCCCCTGGATCATTTATCTCTCCCGGGCCCTGGGCGTACTGCGCCTCGGCCCCATCACGGCCCAGAGTCTGGGAGTGAACGTCAACCGGGTACAGCTCGGCGTGCTGGCCCAGGCCATAGTCGTGGCAGCCCTTGGCACCGCCATCGGCGGCCCAGTGGTGTTCATCGCCATGGCGGCCCCGGTGCTCGCCTCTTGGCTCAGCCGGGATCGCATCGTGCCGCTGTGGATTGCCGCCCTGTGCGGCGCCCTGCTGCTGCTGGCCAGCGACACCCTGGTGCGGGTGCTGGCCAGCCCCCACGAGGTGGCCACCGGCATCATGACCCGTATTCTCGGCGGCCTGCTGCTGCTGTTCATCCTGCTCAAAGACCGCCAGAAGGCCGACTGACGATGCCATTCATCCATTTTCAAGACAGACCGAGGGCCGCCTGATGACGCTCACCATCAATCACCTGCAATTTGGCTATCAGCACAAGCCCGTCTTCAACGACATCTCCTTCACCATTCCCCAGGGCAAGCTGGTGGGGATCGTCGGCCCCAACGGCGGCGGCAAGTCCACCCTGCTCAAACTCCTGGCAGGCCAGGAGCAGCAGCAGGCCGGCGAGATCCTGCTCAAGGGCAAGCCGCTGGCCAGCTACGGCAAGAAGGCGCTGGCCCGCGAGCTCGCCTACCTGCCCCAACGTCCGCTGGTGCCCGCCGGCATCCAGGTCGAGCAGCTGGTGCAGTACGGCCGCCATCCCCATCAGGGCTGGTTCAATCAGTGGAGCGAGGAGGATGCGCGCATGGTGCGCTGGGCCTGCGAGCGGATGCAGCTGGGCGACATTCTGCAGCAGAGCGCCAGCTCCCTCTCCGGCGGCCAGGCCCAGCGGGTGTGGCTCGCCATGGTGCTGGCCCAGGATGCGGACATCATCCTGCTGGATGAGCCCACCAGCGCCCTCGACATCGGCCACCAGACCGAGGTGATGGAGGCCATCCACCAGATCACCGCCGAGGGCAAGACGGTGCTCATCGTCATCCACGATCTTGCCACCGCCGCCCGCTACTGCGACGAGCTGATCGCGCTGGGAGATGGCGGTATCCAGGCCATGGGGCCGGCCCGCGAGGTGGTGACCAAGTCCCTCATCGACCGCCTCTATCAGACCGACGTGGACATACTGCACGCCCCCGGCGACGGCGCCCCCATCATAGTGCCCCGCCGCAGACCGCACGCCTTTGCCATGCGCCAACCGGCCTGAGCCCCATCAAAAAACCGCCGAGAGGCGGTTTTTTGATGCTTGTGTCTCGGCGCAGCACCACTCACAGCAGCAGGCAGGTAAGTACCCCGCCCGGCAGTGTCTTCCAGTAGAGCGTGCAGCGCCAACCGGCAGGGAGCTCTGGGGTCAGTCCGCCCACCAGTTCGAGGGTGAGGGTCTGCTCCGTCATGGTCAGCCAGCGGGCATCGAGAAAGTCAAAATAGCGCCCCACCCTGGGGTAAAGTGCCTTGAACAGGCTCTCCTTGGCCGAAAAAATCAAGGTGAGCGCCTCAGCCCTGCTCAGGCCAATGGTGCGGACAGCGGTCGCCAGCCGCCCCCACTCCTCCCCGCTGGCAATGCCGGGCCAGAGCTCGCTCGCCTGCCCCTCTGCCAGCCAGCCCTCCAGATCCAGCCCCATCCCCGCCTGACCGGGGCGCACCGCGCACAGCGCCATGCCGCGCCTCTGCAACAGGCTGTGGCTGATGCTGCCCTCAAATCCCGCAGGCCAGCAGGGTTCGCGGGCCGCCCCTATGCTCACCTGCTGCTGGCCCAGACCAAAGGGGTGCAAGGCCCGGCGCGCCGCCAGCCGGCCGGCCAGAAACTCCCCCAGCCGCTTGGGGGCCGCGCGCTGCAAGCTGGCGGGCAGCACCATGCCGGCCGCATCGTAACAGGCCGGGGTGAAGGCGGCGGGGTCAAAGCAGACCCGTTGCAGCGCCATGTGCGCCGCGCCGGGCAGCGGCAGGCTGTCGGCCTGCACGATAAAACGGTCCAGTGAACAGGCTGGCGCAGTGGCAATGAACATCACGAAGAGCCCTTGGTTGGCGAGCCCGCATGGTAGCAAACCGTCCCCTCCTTACGCCACAAACACAAATGACAATTCTTATCATTTGAATTTGTGGTAGCATGAGTTCGCCCGTTTGGGACCCAGTGTTCCACTGATTTCACCAAGAAGGATGTAACGATGAAGATCTCCTCTCCCCTGGCTGCCGTGCTGATGCTGGCCAGTCTGGTCGGCTTCCAGGTACAGGCCGGCAGCGAGACCCGTCAGGTGACCGATGCCGACGGCAAGACCCAGGTCGTACCGGCCCAGCCCAAGCGGGTGGTGGTACTGAGCGAAATCGATCTGGACAGCGCCCTGACCCTGGGGCTGCAACCGGTTGGCACCGTCAATGGCCGTGGCCAGTCCACCCTGCCCCGCTACCTGCTGCAACAGGCGGGCAAGGAGATCGCCGTGGTCGGCGATCTGGACAACCCCAACCTGGAGAAGCTGATCGATCTGGAACCCGACCTTATCCTCACCGGCCAGACCAAGCCCGAGCTGCTGGCCCTGCTCAAGGAGATCGCCCCCACCGTCGTTACCGGCAACTGGGGTGACTCCTGGAAGGAGATCTTCAATCGCAGCGCCCACGTGCTGAACCGGGACGCCGAAGCCAAGACCTTCCTCGCCCAGTATGATGCCCGCCTGCAGCAAGCCCGCAGCAAGCTTGCCAAGCATCAGGGCGAACGCCTGAGCATAGTGCGCTGGAACCCCAAGGGCCCGAGCTACATGCACGGCGGCACCTTCGCCAGCAGCGTGGTGGAAGAGATGGGGCTGACCCGACCGACCCACCAGATCGGTGACAAGACTCCCCACTCCCCGGCCCTGAGCCTCGAATCCCTCAACCTGCTGGACGGCGACTGGCTGGTGATCGGCACCCTCAGCGCCAGCGGCGACGCGGTGGATGCCATGAAGCAGGCCGAGCAGACCCCGGCCTTCCAGCAGCTCGGCGCCATCAAGAGCAAGCGCTTCGGTGCCGTGGACGGATCCCTGTGGACCTCCACCGGTGGCCCCCAGGCAGCCCTCAAGGTGATCGACGACGTCGAGCAACTGCTGGCCAAACCCGATGCGGCCCCCATCACCCAATAAACCCGCGTGATCAGCGCCCACAAAGAAGCCCGCATATGCGGGCTTCTTTTTTATCCATGGCTTTTGACGTCCAACTTATTCCGGCAAGGGCAGCGCCTTTCTGTCCAGCTTGCCGCTGCCGGTCTTGGGCAGGGCATCCAGCAGCATGAGCCGCGCCGGCACCATGTAGTGCGGCAGCGTGGCCTGCAGCCCCTTGCGCAGGGCCAACCGGTTGAGGGTCACCCCGCTCTTCGCCTCCACATAGCCCACCAACATGGCCTCGTCCCCCTCGCCCACCAGACGCACCGCCGCCTCCTGCACCCCGGCCTGGCGGCGCAGCCCCGCCTCCACCTCGCCGAGCTCGATGCGAAAACCGCGCAGCTTGACCTGATCGTCGCGCCGCCCCAGATAGAGGAAACGGTCTGCCCCCAGCCGCCGTACCCGATCGCCGGTGCGATAGAGGCGATGGGTGGCAAGGCGCAGGAAGGCGGCGCTGGTCAGGGCCGGCTTGCGCCAGTACCCCTCGCACAGGGCCGGGCTCTCGATGCAGAGCTCGCCGCACTCCCCCTCTGCCACCGGCTGCCCCGCCTCGTCCAGCACCCAGTGCCGATAGCCGGGCAGGCTGTGGCTGATGGTGATCTGGCCATCAGTCGGCGGCCAGCGCACCTCGCTCACCAGCGACCAGACGGTGGCCTCGGTGGGCCCGTAGCAGTTCCACAGTCGCCGGGTGCGGGCACAGAGCTGCTCGGCCAATCCCGTGTCCAGTGCCTCGCCACCGCACAGGGCGGTGAGGGTATTGCGCCCCTGCCAGCCGGCCTTGAGCAGCATGCGCCAGCAGGCCGGGGTCGCCTGCAGCCAGTTGATGGAGGGGTCGGCCTCGAGCAGCGCCAGCATCCCCAGCGGATCCTTGTTGTGCTCGCCGCCGGCCACCGTCAGCCGGCCACCGCCCCAGAGCGGCCCCAGCATCTCCAGCAGGGAAATGTCGAAGGCCGGGGTGGTGATAAAGAGCCAGTGGCAGCTCGGTGAGAGCCCGAGCCGCTCGCAGATCCCGTCGAGGAAGCAGAGCAGGGCCCGCCGGCTGATGACCACCCCCTTGGGCTCGCCGGTGGAGCCCGAGGTGAACATCATGTAGGCGGCCAGGACGTCATCCACCTGGGGCCAGGAGACGGGCCCTGCCGCTGCCGGCCCATCGAGGGTGCGCAGCGGACAGCCGAAGGCGGGAGCCGGTCTGTCGCCATCGCAGATCACCGCCGACAGGCGCGCCTGACGGGCGATCCCCTGCAGCCGCTCCACCGGAAAGTCCGGCTCAAGGGGCACGAAGGTGAGGCCGAGCCGCAGGCAGGCCAGCAGGCTGGCCACCAGATCGGGGCTGCGGGAGAGATAGAGGCCGACCCGCTCCCCCACCGCCAGCCCCTGCAATCGGGCGGCAATCTGGGCCACCCGATCATTGAGCGCGCCGTAGCTAAGCCACTGCTCATCTGATCCGCCCTCACTGATGCCCTCCCCGCCCATACGGATGGCGGGGGCCAGCGGGGTGGCGGCCAGACATGCCGCCAGCCGCGCGCCCAGGTTGGCCGCCCCCTCACGAGGGGCAGGCCGGGTTTGCACGAGCGGAGCCTCATGCTTGATGGTCACTGTCATAGCGCAGCCTCCGTTTGGCGTACCAGCCAGTGCCGATAGAACCGGCTGGGGGATGGATGGGCCTTGAGGGTCTGCAGGGTAAGCGGCGCCCGATCCTGGCCAAACGCCTCGTTGAGAGCCGCCAGCAGGGCGAGCTGCTGCACCGAATCCACCCCGAGTTCACACAGGGTCTGCTGCCAGATGCCGGGTACGCCGCACTGGCGCTCCCACAGGGCCACCAGCACGCGGGCCTCGGCCGGCGGCTGAGCCAGACCGGGCTCCGCCCTGGTGGCGGCCACCTGTGGCATCACCGGGGGCTGTGCCGCCGCCACGCTGGCCGGCTGGCCCAGATCCGCCTGCGCCAGCCAGTCGAGCTCGGCCAGCCAGTCAGCCAGCACCGCCTCGGCCCGGGCCTCGGGGATCTGCTCGCCGTCAAACTCGAGGCGCAGCTGGAGCGTCTCGCCCCGGCTGCTGACCACGAGCGACAGAGGCAGCTCCACCTTCTCCACCACGGCGCCAAAGCGCGGCACCAGCTGGTGGGGTTCGGGGGCGGCAGGGACCGCCGGCATAGGGTAGTTCTCGAACACGAACAGACTCTGGAACAGGCGTGCTCGGCCTTTGGTCAGTGCCGCCAGCGACTGGGTGCCGTGCTCATTGAGCGCCATCAAATCGGTCTGCAACCGGGCGATATGCTCGGCCAGGGTCAGCTCGGTGCACCACGCCAGGGCCAGTGGCAGGCTGTTGATGTAGAGCCCGACGCTCGCGGTGATCCCCTCGATGGGGTAATCCCTACCCGGGGTCACGTTGCCCACCAGGGTAACGGCATCGCCAGAGCGGCGAGCCAGCAGACGGTGCCAGGCATATTGGGCCAACAGGCCCGCGGTCACGCCAAGATCGCGGGCACGGCGCGCGATCAAGGTCGCCAGCTCGGCCGGCAACGCCGTGGCGCACACCGCCGGTCGCTGCTGGGTATGGCGCCCGCTTGAGCTAGCGTCCAGCGTCACCCCGAACAGGCAGGCGAGATCGTTGGGCTTGGCCAAGAGCTCGCCCCGCCCCTGCCAGTAGGCGTCGGCGCTGCGGGCTTGGCTCGCGATATGGCGGCCAAACTCGAGCCAGGCGGTATCCGGATCGCGCTGCGGCAGCAGGCCGTTCATCAGCGCCTGATAGCCGCGATGCAAGGAACCCAGCAACACGGGGCCGCTCCAGCCATCCAGCACGCCGTGATGGGCGCTGAAGATCACCTTGTGGTGATCGGGGGCCAATTTGAAGCAGGCAAGGCGCAGCAGGGGGGCCTGTTCCAGCGGGATCGGGCGGGCCAGATCCTGCTCGCGATAGGCCTGGACCCGTGCCTCTGCATGTCCCACTTCAGACAAGTCCTCATAGTGGAATGGCAACTCGGCGCGCTTCAAGATGCGCTGCAGCGCCACCCCGTCTGCCAGCACCAGTTCGCTGCGAAGGGCCGGCCAGCGGGCGATCTGCCCCTGCCAGGCCTGACGGTAGACCGCCACGTCCAGCGGCTGGTGATAGTCAATCTCGGTCTGCAGGTGATAGGCGTGATCCCGGGGCAGCAGCGCCCTGTGATGGAACATGCTCTGCTGAAGCGAGGTCATGGGCAGCAGGGTCTCCACCTCGCGCCCGCTCAGCACCCGATCGAGCCCGGCTTGCGAGAGGCCAAGCCCCGGGAAGTCGCTCGGGGTATGGCGTGGGGCCTTCACCGCGCAGCAGTGCTCCACCAGCGCCGTCAGGTTGTCCGCCAGCCGCGCCATCAGGGCGTCGCTCGCCTGCTGGTTGAGGGCGCCCACCTGGCGCAAGGTGAGGCGGCCATCAAACACGCCCCCGTGCAGACTCACCAGCTCGCGCGGCAGGTTGTCAGGGGACGTGGGGGCCCCCGGCGCCAGCGGCAGGGGTTGCCAGGGTTGAGCGGCCTCGCCCTGATGGCTGACCCCCAGATAGTTGAAGACCACCAGGGCTTCGGACAGTGCCCAGCCACGTGGGTGGTGCAGCCGCAGGGCGTTGAAGCCCACCCCCTTGTCCGGCACGGCGCGCAGCTGCTCCTTGGTGGCGCACACCAGCGCATCCCACTCCTTGGCATCCGCCAGCGCCAGCGGATAGGTGCTGGTGAACCAACCGAGGGTACGGCTCACGTCGAGTTCCGCATCGATGGCCTCGCGGCCGTGTCCTTCCAGCATCACGCAGTGACGGCTTCCGTAACCCTGCTCGCTCAGGGTGCGGGTCAGTGCCGCCAGCAGCAGGTCGGGCACCCGGGTGAAGTAGGCCTGGTTGGCGGCGTCGATGAGACGGGCCGTGGTCTCCTGACTCAGTTGCAGCAGGCTGGCGGCGGCGCGGCCATCGGCGGCGCGCGCCGCTTCCAGCAGGTGACCCTGGCTGCCTTCCCCCTGAGCCAGCCAGAAGCCAAGCTGCTCCTCTTCCCGTTTGGCGTAGGCCGCAAGCCCCTCGCCCCACTGGCGATAGCTGCTGCCCTTGGCGGGCAGCGGCTCGCCCCTGCTCACCCGGGCCAGATCTTCGGCCAGGATGCGCCAGGAGACCGCATCGATCACCAGGTGATGGAAGGCGAGGAAGAGCCCCTCCACCGTCTCGCACTCGCCCTCGCGCTCCCCCTCGAGGGAGAGATTGCGCAGGCGAGCCCAGGCCAGGGTGTGGCCGCTGGCGGGGTCGAAATCTCCCTGCAGCTCGGTCAGGCGGGCCTGCAGCTCGGCCTCATCGAAATTGGCGGCATCCAGGGTCGGCAGCGGCGGCAATGGCAGTTCGGCCAGGTAGCGCTGGCCGGTCGGGGTCACCGCCAGACGCAGGGCATCGTGGTGCTGGCGCAGGGTATCCAGCCAGCCGCGCAGGGCCTCATCGTCCACCCCGGCCGGCAGGCGCAGGATCACCCCCTGGTTCCAGTGACCGGGCTTGGCAAAGCCCTGCTCGAAGAACCAGTGCTGAATGGGGTGGAGCGGGAACTCGCCGGTCAGGCTGCCCTGCTCGCTCCTGTGGCTCACCGCCTGCTGCTGGCCGAGCTGGCGGCAGAGGCGGCGCACCGTCTTGGCTTCGAACACGTCCTTCACGCTGCAGTGCAGCCCCGCATCCCGCAGCCGGGTGGTGAGCTGGATGCTGAGGATGGAGTCACCGCCCAAGCGGAAGAAGTCATCCTCCACCCCGAGCGGTTGTTTAAGCACCCCTTGCCAGATGGCGAGCACGGTCTGCTCCAGTTCGTTTTGCGGCTCGCCCTTGCTCTGCTGCCAGACGATGGCGGGCAGGCGGCGCAAGTCCAGCTTGCCGTTGGGGGTGAGCGGCATCTCGGGCAGCCAGCAGAGGCGCGCCGGCACCATGTATTCGGGCAGGCACTCGCCGGCCCGCTGCAGCAGGGCATCGCCGTCGGGCTCCCTTGCCCCGGCCTGCAAACAGGCGTAAGCGAGCAGACGACCCTCCTGCACCACCACCTTGATCTGGCGGATGACCGGGCACAATTCGGCAAGCCGGGTCTCTATCTCCCCCGGCTCGATACGATAGCCGCGCAGCTTGATCTGCTCGTCTATCCGGCCCAGATACTGGATGTTGCCATCGCGGCGCAGCAGGGCCCGATCGCCGGTGCGATAGAGGCGATGGGTACGTTCCGCCAGCGCCAGCTCGATAAAGGCCTCCTGGGTGCGCTCCGGCAGATTGAGGTAGCCGCGGGCCAGCCCCAGCCCTGCCAGGCAGAGCTCGCCGGGCACCCCCACCGGGCAGAGGTTGCCCGCCTCGTCCAGGATCAGCGCCTTCAGGTGGTTGACGGGTCGGCCTATGGTGATGGGTGCCCCCGGGGTGAGCCGCGCGCAGAGCGCGGTGACGGTGCACTCGGTCGGGCCGTACATGTTGTAAAGCGCCACCCGCTCCCCCCAACGCTCCACCAGGCTGCTCGGGCACGCCTCGCCGCCAAAGCCGATGGCTTTGAGGGAGCCGAGCTCCGCCGCTGGCAATAGGTTCGCGAGCAGGGCGGTCGGCAAAATCATGTGGCTGGCACCGCAAGCGATCGCGGCACCGATCACCCCCTCGCCCGGTTCGCCGAAGTGCAGGGCCGCGCCGCAATACAGGGGCAGCAAGCTGGTCATGTTGCCCGCATCAAACGAGAGGGACATGCAGTTGAACATGGCGCCATCCTGATCAAGGGCGATGCGCTCGCCGTGATCCATCATCAGATTGACCAGGCTGCCCTGCTCCACCATGACTCCCTTGGGCAGGCCGGTGCTGCCGGAGGTGTAGATGATCTGGGCCAGCATGGCGGCGTCCCGAGGCAGTACCGGCGTTCTGGTTGGCATCTTGTCCAGCGCCAGCTGGTACAGGTTGTGGTAACCGGCATCAGTGCCCTTGATGGCCTCGGCAAGCCGGGCATCCGGCTCTCCCCCGAGCACCAGCGCAATACTGGCGTCGCTCAGGATATGGGCCAGCCGCTCGGCGGGATAGGCAGGGTCGAGCGGCACATAAGCCGCCCCCGCCTTCCAGCAGGCAAGCAGGGCGATGACGAAGGCGACATCGCGTCTGGCCTGGATGCCGATGGCTGCGCCCGGGGTGACGCCCTGAGCCTGCAGCCAGTGGGCCAGCCGGTTGGCACGCACCTCCAGCTCGCCATAGGTCAACGATTGCGCGCCGTCGCTGACCGCCAGTGCGTCCGGCAACTGCGTGGCCCGCCGCTCGATATGGCAGAGCAGGGTGTCGCGGCTCGGGTAATCCGGCGGCAGATCGGCAAGCGCCGCGGCCAGCGCCGCCTGGTCGGTGCCCGCTTCCAGCGGCAGTTGCCAGATGTCGGTCTCGGGGGCCGCCACCACGGCGCGCATCAGGTGCAGCAGGCGATCGGCAAAAGCCTGGATGGTCTCCCGCTCGAACAGGGCGGTGGCGAACAGCCAGTCTACCCGGACGGAGTCCATCAGCTCGGTCACCTTGACCGAGATGTCGGTCTTGGCCGGCAGCACCGGCGAGGTCTCCTCCACCAGCTGGCAGCCGGGAATGAGATCGTTGAAGTCCACCTTGGCCTGATAGACCAGCATGATCTGGAAGATGGGGTTGATGGCGGTGGTGCGATCGGCACCGATGGCCTCGGCCAGCGCCTCGAAACGGTAGAGCTGGTGATCGAAGGCCGCCAGATCTTCCTCCCGGCACTGCTGCAGATAATCGACAAAGCTGGGCTTGCCGCTGAGTTGAGTGCGCAGCACCAGGGTGTTGACGAAAAAGCCCACCAGCGACTCGATTTCATGACGCTCGCGATAGGCAAGCGGGGTGCCGATCACCACCTCCTTCTCGCCGCTCTGGCGCACCATCAGCAGGGCAAACAGGGCGTGCAGACCGATGAAGTTGGAGGTGCTGTGGCGCTGGCAGAGGCGCTTGAAACTCTCCCACAGATCGTTGTCGATGGTGGAGAAGACCAGCTCGCCGCCGCTGTCCTGATGGGCCGGGCGCGGCTTGTCGAGCGGCAGGCCGTGCACCTCGGGGCTGCCACCGAGCCGGTCGACCCAGAACGGCTTGAACTCGGCATGATAATCGAGAAAACGGTCCGAGTTGAACCAGCGGGCATAGTCGATGTAGGTGAGCGGCAGCTCGCTCACCTGCAGGGGCTCGCGGTTCTGATGGGCAAGAAAGGCGCGCTTGAGATCCGCGAACATGTTCTTGACCGACCAGCCGTCGGAGATGATGTGGTGCTGGGTGATCAGCAGCACGTGCTCGCGGCTGCCCAGCCGTATTAGGTGTACCCGGCTCAGATCCCCCTGGGTCAGTGAGAAGGGACGGCCTATCTCTTCCCGCACCCGGCGGGCCACATAGGCTTCGCGCTCGGCTGCGGGCTCTGCGCTCACGTCCTCAATCTGCAGCTTGAAGGGGGCGTGGGGCAGGATCTCCTGCGCCCCCCTGCCCGCCTCGTCCTTGATGAAGCGGGTACACATGCTGGGGTGGCGGACAAACAGGTGGTCGAAGGCAAACTCCAGAGCCGCGGTGTCCAGCTCCCCCTTGACGCGAAAATAGACCGGCATGTTGTAGAGGTGGGAGGCCTCCTCGTACTGCTCGATAAACCAGAGCCCGCTCTGGGACGACGAAAGCGGGCCCTGCCGGGCGCCCTCGGCGACGATGGGCGCCTCGAAGGCGGCACGGGCCGCCAGGCAGCGCACCAGCTCATCCTTGTGGGCCTTGATGGTGGCGCCGATGGCCGGCGTCACCGCCTCCTTGCTCGACTGGGAGATAAGCTGGCCCTTGTCGTTCAGCGCCAGCTTGACCCCCTGCCGTTCCAGCTGTTTCAACAGCAAAATCATATTGTTCATCTGTTTCTCAAGCCTCAGGCACTCAGGGTGGCGCCGCCGTCGACGACCAGATCCTGCAGCGTGATGTGGCTGGCCAGATCCGAGGCCAGGAAGAGGACGGTATGGGCGATCTCCGCCGGTGTGGCTACCTTGCGCAGGGGAATGCCGAGCTTGAACTGCTCCGGCAGCCCGGCAATGGTGCGGGCCATGGCCTCCTCGCTTGGCAGCATGCCGCGCAGCATGGGGGTATCCGTCGAACCCGGTGACACCAGGTTGGCGCGCACGCCGAAGGGGGCCAGCTCCAGACCCACCGTCTGGGTCAGGCTGGTGACCGCCGCCTTGGAGGCGCAATAGGCCGCCATCTGCATGCGCGGCACATGGGCGGCGTTGGAGCCGATGGTGACGATGGCACCGCGCCGCTGCTCCTTGAAGTGGGGCACCAGGGCCCGCAGCAGATAGAAGACGCCACTGGCGTTGACCGTCATGCAGTCGTGCCAGTCGTCATCGCTCAGGGCGTCGGTGGGGCCGAGGCGCAAGACCCCAGCACCGTTGACCAGCACATCGAGCCCGCCGTCTGCCAGCAGCGCTGCGCAGCAGGCGTTGACCGCCTTCGAATCGCCAATATCGAGCAGCCGGGTGGCATAGGGGCAGTCGGCTTCGGGAAACGCCAGATCCAGCCCCACCACGGACGCACCGGCCGCCACGAACTGCGTTGCCACCTCGCGGCCGATGCCGCGCCCGGCTCCGGTCACCCAGACCCGCTTGCCAGTGAAATCAAAGGCCATTGCTTGTTGCTCCTTGCTCATCACCACACCATCTCCACGCTCTCTTCATCCTCGGAAAGCAGGCCGTCGAGGAAACGGCAGAAGTCGTCGAGGCGCGGGTGATCGAACACGTCGGAGACCTTGACCTGCACCCCGAACTCGGCGCCGAGCCGGTTGACGATCTGGATGGTCTGCAGGGACTGGCCCCCCAGTTCGAAGAAGTTGTCGGCGGGCGCCATGGTGGCCAGCCCCAGGATCTGCTGCCAGATGGTGCCGACCCGGTTCTCGGTCTCGCTGCCCAGGGTCAGGGCTTCGCCGCCCGCCTGGTAGGCGGCCAGCAGGGCTTTGCGATCCAGCTTGTTGGAGCCGGTGCGGGGCAGCTGGTCATAGTGGCGATAGTCGGTGGGGATCATGGCGGCAGGCAGCACCTTGGCCAGCTGCGCCTTGATGACCCGGCTGTCGCGCTCCGGCCCCGCCACAAAGGCCACCAGCCGGCGCACGCTGCCGATGCTCACCCCCTGCACGCAGGCCTCGTCCACCCCCGGCAGGGCCAGCAGCTGGGCCTCCACCTCGCCGGGCTGGATGCGATAGCCGCTTATCTTGAATTCGTTGTCGCGCCGACCGAGGTAGACCAGCCGGCCGGCCACCAAGCGCACCCGATCGCCGGTGCGATAGACGGGCAGATCCTCTTCGCCGACCCGCAGGGTGCCAAAGCTCCCTTGCACGCCACCCACATAGCCGTTGGCCAGCTGCGGACCGAGCAGCACCAGCTCCCCCTCGCTGGCGGGTTGCTCCCCCGCCCCCAGAATGAGCGCCTGCATGCCGGGCAGCGGCAGACCGATGGGCAGCTGGGTCTGGCTCGGGTCTTCCTGTTGCAGCTCCTGAGTGGTCACCACCACTGTGGTCTCGGTGGGGCCGTAGGTGTTGAACAGGCGCACATCGGAGCGGCCCTGACGCTGCCACTGGGCCAGCTGCTCGGGGTAGACCGCCTCGCCGCCGATGATGACAGTGGTAAGCTCGGCAGGAATGTGGGCCTGACCCGCCGTCAGCGCCACCACCCACTCGTTCCAGAAGGCGGTGGGCAGGTCGAGGTGGGTGATCCCCATCTGCTCCACCCCGGCCGCAAAGGCGGGCATGGATTCGAGCAGGGCGTCGGTGCGCAGCACCAGGGTGGCGCCGGCGCTCAGGGTGGCGAACACCTCCTCGATGCTGGCGTCGAAGTTGAAGGGGGCGAATTGCAGCATCCGCGCCTCTTCATCCAGGTGGTAGCGGCAGCGGGCGGCGGCGGCGAAGTGATCCAGCGCGCCGTGGCTGACCGCCACCCCTTTGGGCAGGCCGGTCGAGCCCGAGGTGAACATCAGGTAGGCGACGGTGCGGCCGGCGGCCGGTTGGTTCAAGCGGTTATCGCTCACCAGATCCCCCGCCAACAGGGTGCGCCCCTCAAACAGGCTGGCCAGCTTGTGGCGGTACTCGGCCTGGGTGATCAGGGTCTTGACCTCCCCCAGCCGCAGAATATGGCCCTGACGTTCCAACGGCTGCTCGGGGTCGAGCGGCACGTAGACGGCACCTGCCAGCAGCACCGCCAGCTGGGCGAAGATGGCCTGAGGGGTGCGAGCCAGCATGACCCCCACCTTGTCGCCGGGGGCGACGCCTGCGGCCTGCAGGGCGGCCGCCATCTGTTCAGATCTGGCCAGCAGCGCCTCGTAGCTGAAGCGGGCCTCTCCCTGCTCCGTGCTCTGAATCAAGGCGATCTTGTCCGGGGTCTGGGCGGCGAAGTGGCAGAGCGCCTCCAGCACCGGCCGTGCCTTGATCACTTCATGGGCGGGGCCAGCGATCAGGGCGCTGGTCCGCTGCTCGGCCAGCCAGTCGGCCTTGAGCGTTCCCAGGGTCTGGGCAGGCTCGGCCAGCCAGCGGCCCAGCAGGGCAAACAGGATATCGGCGATGGCAGCCAGATCCGCCTGACAGTAGCAGCCGGGGTTGGCGTCCAGATCCAGCCTGGGCTGGCCATCGACGCCAACCTGCACCTCGATGGTGAGATCCTCCACCGGGCCGGCGCTGATGTTGAGAATATGGGCAGATAGCGGCCCGAAGCGGCGAGCGTGATCAAACGGCATGATGTTGACCAGAGGGCCGAACAGCCGCTTGTCGCCCCCCACCAGGCCAAGGTCACGGCGCAGCAGCTCGTAGCGGTAGTGCTGGTGTTTGCGCACCCCGCGCTTGGCCTTGGCCACGGCGCCGGCGGCTCCCGCCAGATCCAACCCCTCTTCGAGTTCCAGAGCAAGGGGGGTAATGTTCATCTGCATGCAGGGCACGGTCAGCGACGCCGAGCCGATGCGGTTCATCATCATCAGGCCGAGCAGGGTCTTATCCTGGCCGCTCGACAGCGACAGCTGGGCAGAGAGACCGGCCAGCAGCAGATCGGGCCAGCCCAGCTTGTGCTCGTCGGCAAAGCCGGTCAGGGATTGCCAGAGCGCCGCCGGCAGCGGACGGCTCTCGCGGATAAATTCGGCGGCAATCGGTGCGCGGGTCTCGCCAAAGGACTTCACCTCGGGCCAGCCTTGCAGCTGCTCCTGCCAGAAGGCGCGGGCGGCGTCGTTCTTGCCGCTCTGCTCGCGGCTCGCCTCTTCTGCCAGCACCTCAGCCAACGAGCCGAAGGGGGATGGGGAGTTCATCTCACCGGCCAGCCCCTCTGCATACAGCTCGGCGATGCGCTGGAACAGCAAGGTGGTGCCAAAGCCGTCGAGGGCAATGTGGTGCACGCAGCTGTAGAGATAATCGCGGCCGGGGCCGCGCAGCAGGGCGAAACGGCAGGGCGCTTCTTGGGTCAGCTCGAACGGGCGGCGCAGATCGGCCCAGGCCCAGGCGCGGGCCAGCGTCTCGTCGTCGCGCTCGAGGGAGACCTCTTCATAGGCCAGGGGCAGCTCATGCGAGACGAAGCAGACCACCTCCTTATCGTCTTCGAAGTGGCCCTTGAGCGCCTCGCACTCCCCCACCGCCTTGGCAAGGGCCGCGGCCAGCACGGCCGCCTCGACCTTGCCGTCGAAGGCGATGCACTCGGCGGTGTTGAACATCGCCTTGTCGTCGTTGAGCAGATGACCGGACCAGAGCCCCTGCTGGGGGATAGTCAAGGGGAAGCGGTTCATGGGGTCACCTCCAGCGCCTGGGCTGCCAGCTTGGCCTCGATGAGGCGCCACCAGCCGTTGAGGGTCGGCAGCTTGGCGAGATCCACGAAGCCGAGCTCCACCCCGGCGGCGCGCCACTCGGTGAGCAGGGCCATGATCCGCACCGAATCCAGACCGTAGTCGATGAGGTTCTCGTCAGGGTCAAACTCCCCTTCATCCTCGTCGATATGACTCAGCAGCCGCGCCTTGAGCCCCCCATACGTCAGCAAGGGATTGGTGGGCTGGGCGGCAGCAGCGGCAACCGGCGCAAGGGCCAGCACCTCCTCGCAGGGGATCACCTTGCCGCAGCGGGTCGCCACGTAGTCGAGCGCCATCTGGTGGTCGGCCAGGGAGAAGTCTGCCACCCCGTCCGCCAGGAAGAAGGGCTGGATGTCGCGCATGAAGGCGTCGCAGGCGGTCATCATGCAGCCGATATGGCCGTAGATGCCGCCGATGATCAGCTGATCCCGCCCCAGCGCTTTGAGCATCTGCTCAAGCTCGGAGCGCTGGAAGGCGCTGTAGCGCCACTTGACCAGCACGGTGTCGTCCCGTTCTGGGCAGAGTGCTGCCACCACCTGCTGCTGCTCGGGCCGCTTGTTGAGACCCGGGCCCCACATGTCGTTGAGCAGGGCGCGATCTTCAGGGGCCTGATCCTTGGGCTGGGCGGTGTAGAAGACCGGGATGCCGAGGGCCTTGCACTGCTTGCGCACGGCGGCCAGGCGCTCGGTCAGCGCCGCAATCAACGGGCTGTTTTCGCCATAGAAGGCGGTGAAGTACTCCTGCATGTCGTGGATCAGCAGGGCGGCGCGTTTGGGATCCAGAGACCAGTCGACCTTGTTGGCCTTCCACTGGCTGGGCATGGCGTAATTGTTCAGGGTTGGGATAGCCATAACGTCATGATTCCTTTTTAGTTTTATGCTGTTGTCAGGGGTTTGCTGGCGGCGATGGCGTGCGCAATACGCGCCCGCAGCCCCTGCTTGTCAATCTTGCCCACCGCCGTCATGGGCAGGGCGTCCAGGGTTTCGAAACGGTCGGGCAGCTTGAAGTCCGCCACTCCGCGCTCGCGCAGAAACTTGCGCAAGGCCAGCGGCTTCAAGGCGGGATCCGTGCTGACGATGAAGGCGCAGCTCTTCTCCCCCATGGCGCTGTCGGGCATGGAGACCAGGGCCGCATGGGTGATGGCCGGGTGGTGCAGCAGCTGGTTTTCCACCTCTTCCGCCGCGATCTTCTCGCCGCCCCGGTTGATCTGATCCTTCTGCCGCCCCACCACGGTGAGGTAACCATCGGCATCCTGTACCACCAGATCGCCGGAGCAGTAGAAACCCTCGCTATCGAACACCCGGGCGTTGTGGGCCGGGCTCTGGTAGTAGCCGCGGAAGGTATAGGGGCCACGGGTGTGCAGGGCGCCAGGCTCGCCGGGGGCAACCGGATTGCCCGCCTCATCGAGGATGCGCACCTCGTCGTCCGGGCTCATGGGGCGGCCCTGGGTGTGAATGACCTTCTCGTCGGGGTCGTCCAGCCGGGTGTAGTTGACCAGCCCTTCCGCCATCCCGAACACCTGCTGCAGCCGGCAGCCGAGCAGCGGCCCTATCTTGCTGGCTACCGCCTCCCCCAGCTTGGCGCCGCCCACTTGCAGCAAGTCGAGACTCTCGAGCTGAGTGCGCGCAGTGGGATCCGCTTCCGCGGCCTGCAACCAGAGCGACACCGCCGGCGGCACCAGCGAGGTGAGATTGATCCTGTGGCGGGCGATCAGCGGGAAACAGCTGATGGGGCTGGGATCGGGTGCGAGCACCACTGTGCCGCCCGCCTCGAACACCCCCAGAGCACCAGGGGAGCTCAGGGGGAAATTGTGGGGCGCCGGCAAGGCACACAGATAGCGGGTGTGGGGCCCCAATTCACAGATTTCATTGCTGCGGCGCACGCTGTACAGGTAATCGTCATGGGTGCGGGGGATGAGCTTGGGAGTGCCGGTGCTGCCACCGGAGAGCTGGAAGAAGGCCACCTCGTCCGCCGGGGTCGGGCCAGATTTCACCGGCTCACTCTCAGCCCCCTGCGCCAACCAGCGGGTCAGCCCCAGCTCTCCTGCGTCACCATCCAGCAGCACCAGCTCGGCGCCGATGGTTGTCAGCAACTCGCTCTCGCGACCCTTGCTCGCAAACAGCGGATGGGTCAGCGAGCCGATAAAGAGGCGCGGAGTGATCTGCTCGGCATAAGAGAGGAGCTCCAGCCGGTTGTGGCTAAAGAGCGCATTGACCGGCGCGGTGCCGGCTTTCAGCAGAGCGAAGAAGACCAGATAGAACTCGGCCACGTTGGGGAGCTGCACCAGCGCGGTATCCCCCACCCCCAGGCCGTGGCGGGCCAGATTTGCGGCCAGCTGGCTCGAGGCGGTGTCCAGCTCGCGATAGCTGAAGCGGCGCTCGCCGCAGAGGATCGCCTCGGCGTCGGGGGCCAGTTCGCATTGACGCGCCAGCATGGCGGTCAGCGGCTCGCCACGCCAATAGCCCTTGGCGCGGTACTGCCGGGCCAATTCGTCGGGCCAGCGGGTATAGGACAGGAAGCGGTTGGACTGGGTCATTGCGCTACCTCCAAATCCAGGCCCAGTGCCTTGAGCATGGTGCCAAGCTTGGTGCCGGTCTCGGCCCACTCCATGGCGGGATCCGAGCCCGCGACGATACCGGCGCCGGCAAACAGCTCGACCTGATGGCCATCGAGCACCCCGCAGCGGATCACCACGGCCCACTCGCCGTTGCCCTGGCTGTCGCACCAGCCAACGATGCCGCTGAACAGGGCGCGCCGGAAGGGCTCCTGCTCGCGGATGAACTGGCGGGCCAGATCAGTGGGATAGCCGCACAGGGCCGGGGTGGGATGCAGCTGGCAGGCAAGTGACAGTACCGATGCCTCGCCGCCATTGAGCCGCCCGGCGATGGGGGTGCCCAGATGCCAGAGGGTATCCGTGCTCATCAACGAGGGATGAGCGGGGATCGCCAGCTCGCGGCAGTGGGGGGTCAGCACCCGGCGGATCTCGTCGATCACCAACTTGTGTTCATGCTGATCCTTGCGAGAAGCCAGCAGATCCCGGGCCACCATTTCGTCTTGCGCCGGTTCGCTCGCCCGTCTGGCGGAGCCCGCCAACGGATGGGTGAACACCTCTCCCCCGCTGACCCGCAGCAGCAGCTCCGGGCTGGCGCCCAGCAGGCGGCGACCCTGGCCGAGCGGCAGGGAGAAGTGGAAGGCGTGGGGATTCTGGGCCATCAAACGGGCCATCACCTGCTTAGGGTCGGCGGGCTGGTGCAGGGTAAGAGTGAGTTTGCGCGACAACACCACCTTGGCGAGCCGGCCTTGTGCAAACGCATCCAGCGCCGCGCTGACCGAGGCCTGGAATTCGCTGGCCGGCGGGGTGCTCTGCACCGAGATGACCCGGTTGGCCTCGACGGCCTGCTCTGCCATCGCCGCTGTTGCCGGCACCTGTGCTGCCGGGACAGGGCGATCGCCCCGCTTATAGCAGCCGGGCACATAGAGGCAGGAGGCCTCAGCCGGGTCGAACGCAAAAGCACCTATCAGCAGAGGATTGCTCTGGCCGGCGGCGCTGGCTGCGGCCAGCGCGTCGGCAATCTGTTGTTCTAGCAAAGGCCATTCACAGGCGGGGGTGGTGATAGGCTGGCCCAGGTCAGTGGCACTGAGTGTGCCCTGACCCGAGGTAAATAAGAATTCGGGCGAAGACGCAGCCTGGGCCGGCGCGCTATTTTCCATCACAAGAGTATCCACGTTACACCCTCAAATATGATTCAAAATGATAATGATTATCAATTTGTATTTGTGCGGCGGTAAAATACTCGCTTTGAAATCCCCCGGTCAATGGGATTTTTATGCCGATAAAACTGGAACTTATCTGTGGATATGGCGTGTGCCACGGCTGCTGTGGCCCATCGTGCAGGTCCGGCCAGCCTTGCCCGTATGAGCACCGCAGCCAACCCCCCATATGAGGCTGCGACAAAAACCGCGGGCTCGCCGCCCACGCTGGCAGCGAACGCCATTTCCCCCTAAGATGGCGCCATCTTTATGACCATTGCCTCAACCCACGGGATCCTCGATGTTAAAGCACCTGCTTCTGCTCCCCCTCAGCCTGCTGCTGGCCGCCTGTTCACTCACCCAGTACAACGTCAGCGAAGGGGAGATCAACCAATACCTCAAAGAGAGGGTCGCCTTCGAAAAACAGCTGGGGATCCCCGGCATCATGTCGAGCAAGATCCGCCTTGATGAGATGCAAAGTCGCATCGGTCGCCGCCAGGCCGACCGGGTCGAACTGGATGCCGCCGGCGATCTGCAGGTAGCGAGCCCCCTTGGCAACCAGCAGATGAAGATCCGCCTCTCCCTGAGCGCCCGCCCCGACTACGTGGCCGAGCAGGGCGCTATCTATCTGCGCGATCTCGAGCTCATCTCGGTCAAGACCGAGCCGGCCGACGTGGGCACCGCCCTCACTCCGCTGCTGCCCACCTTCAACCAATCGCTCTCGCTGTTCCTCTCCCAGACCCCCGTCTACCGGCTCGACGGCAGTCGCAAGAACGAAGCCAGGATCAAGGATAAAGTCGAGGCGCTCAAGGTGGAGCCCGGCCGGCTGGTCATCCCCTTCAAGCTGCTCTGACCCCCAACCGCGCCCCTCTTCTCTTCACCTCCAGGGGCGCGGTTTTTTCTTCTCAAGCTCCCCCCTTTGCCTCATAATGCACACCATTCTCATTTAGATTCATGAGAAGCGTCATAATAAAATCAAACATATGGTGAGAAGGGACATGAGAAAAACCGTACTGGTCCAGGCGATCGCCTGCGCGATCCTGAGCGGCGCCGCACACGCCGCCGTCAAGGTAGAAGACAAGACATTCAACACCGCCGCCAACATGCTGGCCTACACCGAGTTCGAGCTCTCCGGCGAGCCGCTGGCCGAGGCCCTCGGTCTGGATCTGGATGTGCTGGACGCCAACCGAGCCAATGAGCCGACCCCGTTCGACTTCGCTGCCGGCATCGAATCCTACGAATACTCCGAAGAGGCGATGTACGCCCTCAACTATCAATCCGGCATGGGCCCCCATCTGGTGAACGGACCGCAAAACCAGGCTCGCGGCGGCACCATGGCCTCCCTCGGTCAGCGAGTGCTGGCCATGGCCGATGCGGTCGGCTTCCCGGCCGATGAAGTGCCGCAGGGCATGTATCCCCTCTCCCTGCCCTACTCCTCCGCCAACCCGGAGTTCGCGCAAGCCGTCAACGCCACCCCGGTCAACGGCGACCAGATCACCATCAAGACCGCCAAGGGCAACGAGAAGAGCGTCAAGACCCAGGTACCGGCCTACTTCCGCGACTACGCCACCCTGCGCTGGAGCGGCAGTGACAACCTGCTGGTGCCGGCGGCCGTGGGCGGCATCCTGCTCAAAGAGGTGATGTGGTCCCAGGACTTCCTCGGCGGCATGCACGTGGCCGAGACCGATGAAGAGGTGGAAGCCGCGTCCGCCACCATGGATCAAGACGGCAAGCACAAGCTGGGCGTCTCTGCCGCCGACGGCTTCAACGGCATGATGCTGACCGAGCAGTCCATCGACAAGCTGGCCATCCTGCAGGGGCAGCTCGGCTTTGACGGCAAGCAGCTGGGCGCCAAGATCACCCCGCAGTACGATCCGGCCAAGGGTATCGTCTACTTCCCCCATCAGGTGAAAGTGACCGAGACCGGTAAGAATGATGTTGGCGCCATCGGCAAGCTCGAGGTGGTGGACGGCTCTGCCCAGCTGCGCGACGCCTGGATGATGCTGTGGCCGCTCTCCGAGTTCTACGCCTTCACCGATCAGCGCAGCGCCAACACCAACCAGAACCCGGCCTTCCACGCCGTGTTCGACGGTGCCCCGTTCGCCGCCGCACCGGCCGCCAACAAGGGCAGCGATGCCGCCAAGCTGGTAGCGGGTGACGATGCCTTCTCCCTGGCGCTGAACCTCTCCGGCATGGTGTTCAAGAACCTCAATGCCCTGCACTTCGAGCCCAAGGCCGGCACCCTGGTTGACAGCTGGCAAGCCGGCAAACAGGGCAAGCACGTCACCACCTTTGACGCCGCCTACAGCCTGGTCGCCCTGCAGATCTTCCAGCGCGCCCAGGATGCACTGCCGGTCGGTTACGCCGCTGGTGACAATGGCGAGCTGAACCTGAAGACCGCTCAGGGCCAGCAGGCGCTGGTGCTGATCCGCCAGCAGGCCGACTTCATCCTCGCCAATCTCAAGGGCAAAAATGGGCTGGTACACGATGGGATCACCCTGGGTGGCAAGCTCGATGCCGGCCAGTCCATCGACGCCCAGTTTGCCGCCATCCGCGGCCTGACCGCCGCCTTCCTGGCAACCTCGGATGCCAAGTACCGCACGGCGGCGCGCGAGCTGTTCATCGCCGCCGACAAGGCCTACTTCAATGCCAAGGCCGGTACCTGGCTCGCTGGCAAGCAAGGCGAATACACTCCCTGGACCCAGGCCGCCATCTCCGGTACCCTGCGCTCCGCCATGCTGAACCTGCGCAACGAGGGGACAGAGAAAGCCCCGGCGCTGGAGTTGGCCCAGCTGACCCAGCGCTACGTGAGCTGGTTCCGTGGCACCGTCAACGGTGGCATGCAGATGGCCGAGTGGATCGGCGACTCCGGCGAAAACGTCATCGAAGGGGCCGGTGGTGACACCGACGAAGATGGCGTCCCGCAAGTGACCGCCGCCGGTGGCAAGCACGGCACCGCCATGGTGATGGCCGCCAAGGCGCTGATCACCGAAAAATAATCAGCCATCCGGCTGAATAGAAAAAGGGAGCCATATCGGCTCCCTTTTTAGTTGTGGCGTCTGGCGTTGGGCGTGACATCACCCCAGCTTGGCCAGCATCTCCTTGGTCACCAGCACGATACCCTGCTCGGAGCGATAGAAGCGGCGGCTATCCTCGTCGGCGTTCTCCCCCACCACCAGCCCGTCGGGCAGCTTGCAGCCCTTGTCCACCACCACCCGCCGCAACCGGCAACCCGAGCCGATCTCGACGCCGGGGAAAATGATGGCCTGATCCAGGGTACAGAAGGAGTGCACCCGCACATGGGTGAACAACACGGAGTTGAGCACGAAGGAGCCGCTGACGATCGAGCCCCCCGCGAACATGGAGTTGATGGTCATGCCGTGCTGGCCGTTTCTGTCCTGCACGAACTTGGCCGGCGGCGTCATGGTCTGGCTGGTCCAGATGGGCCAGTTCTCGTCATAGATGTCGAGCTCGGGCACCACGGAGGCGAGATCCATGTTGGCCTCCCAGAACGAGTCCAGGGTACCCACGTCACGCCAGTAGGGTTTCTGCCCCTCCTTGGCCCCCACGCAGGACATGGTGAACGGGTGGGCAAACGCCTTGCCCTCCCCCACGATGCGCGGGATCACGTCCATGCCGAAATCGTGTTTGGACTCCTGATTGTGGATGTCCTCTTCCAGCAGCTGATAGAGATACTCCGCCTCGAAGATGTAGATGCCCATGGAGGCCAGGGAGACGTTTTCGTTGCCCGGCATGGCCGGCGGATTGGCCGGCTTCTCCACGAAGGCGCGGATCTTGCGCTGCTCGTCGATGTCCATCACCCCGAAGGCGGAGGCCTCCGCGCGCGGCACCTCGATGCAGGCCACCGTCACCTTGGCGCCGAGGCGCACGTGATCGAGCAGCATGGCGGCGTAGTCCATCTTGTAGATGTGATCCCCCGCCAGCACCACTATGTATTTGGGGCCGTAGTCACGGATGATGTCGACGTTCTGGTAGATGGCGTCGGCGGTGCCGCGATACCAGTGCACCTCGTCCACCCGCTGCTGGGCGGGCAGCAAGTCGATGAACTCGTTCATCTGGTAGCGCAGGAAGGACCAGCCGGATTGCAGGTGGCGCAGCAGGCTGTGGGACTTGTACTGGGTCACCACCCCGACCCGGCGAATGCCGGAGTTGATGCAGTTGGAGAGCACGAAGTCGATGATGCGGAACTTGCCGCCAAAATGGACGGCAGGCTTGGCGCGGTTGTCGGTCAACTGCTTCAGGCGACTGCCCCGTCCCCCCGCGAGCACCAAGGCCATACTCTGGTTCAATAGTTGCCGTGCTTTGGCAGTATTTACGGGTTCTAACAACATAATTACCTCTGCCTTGTTTTGGTCCATTTTCGATTCATCTTCGCCTGTTTCCGGCGCCATGAAAGTGGTTTCACTCACATTTAACTGATTTCAATTGACCCTTTTCCAGGAGTTGAGCGGGATCTCATGCTTTGCGGCGCGAGCTTGGTTAGAATTTCAGCATCAACGACATCATCAAGGATGACACCATGTTGAACAAGCTCGGGAGCAACCAGCTGCTGGTGATCGCTCTCCTCTGTGCTCCCCTGCTGCTGTTGCAGGGGCTCTGGCTCGCCTTCACCAGCACGCTGCTGACCCTGCTTATCATCCTCGCCACCAGCCTGCTCGGCTTTGGCTTGCTGAGCATGCTGACCCTGCGCCTTCAGCAGGCCGAGCGCAGCCACCAGGAGCAGGTGTGGTGCCGGGCGCTGCAGCTGCGCGACCCCACCTGCCTGACCACCCCCGAGGCCCAGGCCGCCCTGCAGCAGTTGCTCGCCCACTTCAACGAGGCCGAACGCGATGCCCACCGCCAGATCAGCGAACTGCACAACCAGGCGACCCAGGACGAGCTGACCCAGCTGCAAAACCGCCACGCCTTTCGCCGCGACATGACCGAGCTGCTGCAGCGGGATCAGGATACCCAGACCGCCACCCTGGTGCTGATCCGCGCTACCGAACTCGGCAAGCTCAACGCCCAACGCGGCTTTCAGTCGGGGGATGCCTACATCAAGGATATCGCCAATATCATCACCAGAGTGGTGAGCCGCTTCCCCGGCCATCAGGTCTACCGCATCTCGGGGGCCGACTTCGCGGTGCTGGTGCAGCCGGTCGCCAACATCCCACCCCCCCTGCTCGGGCGGGATCTGAAGATCGCTTTCGATCACTATCAGCAGCAGCATGAACTGGAGAGCGCCGCCTACTCCGGGCTGACCCGGCTCAGCAGCGGCCAGAAGATCGAGGCCATTCTGGCCAGGGCGGATCTGGCGCTGGCCCGCGCCCAGACCGAGACGGTCAACGGCTGGGCCATCCAGCAGGATGACAGCGTGGTGGAGCTGCAGGGGCAGCATCACTGGAAGCTGGTGCTGACCGAGCTGCTGGAGCAGGAGCGCATCAGCTTCACCTACCAGCCGATCCAGCCGATGCACCGCAGCATGCTGGCCTACAACGAGATCTACACCCGCTTCAGCAGTGCCGACGGCACTGTGCTGCCCACCGACACCCTGTTCGCCATGGCCCAGCGGCTCGACATGGTGATGCGGCTGGAACAGATGCTGGTGACCCACGTCATGCGCCAATACCGGGCCTTTGGCTCGAATCAGAGTCGCTGGGGCATCAACCTCTCCAGCAACCTGCTGCAAAACAGCGCCTTTCTGATCTGGCTGGACCGACAACTGCTCAACGACCCCAACACCAGCGCCAACCTGGTGTTCGAACTGGATGAAGAACATCTGGAGCGCAACCTGACCGGGGCCAAGCGGGTGTTCGAGCTGCTCAGGCGCAACGGCAGTCGCTCCGCCATCTGCAACTTCGGCAAGGGGATAGGGTCATTCAACCTGTTTCGCGAGCTCAAGCCCGACTACATCAAGCTGGATCCCGCCCTCATCACCGGGCTGGAGCAGGATCTGACCAACCAGCAGTTCGTGCGGATGATCGTCGACGTGTCACACCGGATGGGGTGTCAGGTGATTGCGGAGGGGGTGGAGCAGCTGGGTCAGAAGCAGCTGCTGCAGGGCATGTATGTGGACGGGCTGCAGGGCTATCTCATCGCCAAGCCCCAGCAGTTGCGGCCGGATATCAGCCAGCTCGGGCTGTTTACTGAGGATGCTTCAACTTCAACAGAGTCAGAATGATGTCGTTGAGCTGGCGATAGCGCTCCAGCTCCTTCTGATCGTAACGGGTCGCCAGGGTGGTGGGATTGTGGCGATTCTTGAGGTAACGGTTGATTTGCAGCCGGTTGAAACCGGCTACCTGATAGACCTGCCCCAGCAGGGCATTGAGCTCTTCGTGTTCAAGACCGGCCTTGGCGAGGTAATCCTCCTGGGCCGGGCTCTCCAGCTGGCAGCTCTGCTTGGCGATGCGGCCGGTCTCCTGCAGATAGCTGAGCCACTGCTCCAGGTAGAGCGGCTTGCAGCCCGCCAGCAGATTGAAGAAACCCACCGCATCGCAGCGGCAGTCGGTCAGCAGCAGCACCGCCAGTTGATCGTCATCGCAGCGGAAGGTGACGGGGCCGCTCTGCCCCCAGTCCAGCGCCTGAACCCGGATCTCGGCTCGCGCCCCTGCAACGCCGGTGACGTCGAATACAAACATGGCTCCTCCCGCTCGGCAAAAGGTTGATGATGGACCATCCCTCTGACGGGTGCAAAGCCAAATCGCCTTTTCATTCAGTATTCTGCAAGCCAGCCATAAAAAAACCGACATCCTCGTGGATATCGGTTCTCGTCAGACGGGCCAAGGCCCGGCTCAATGCAGTGTGGTTCAGGCGTCCAGTTCCACCAGCGCCTTGGCCAGCTCGATGGGTTCGAGCTCCTGCCCTTCCAGATCGGCGTTCCAGTTCGGGCCGACCAGCACGTCGTCTTCGTCCAGATCGTTGATCCAGATGTCGAGGAACTCTTCCAGCTCGATCACTTCCGGCTCGTAGTCGGCCCACTCGTCCACGCAGTGCAGGCGGGCATCCCCTTCGGCAGACCAGAGCGGCATCACGTCGGCATCTTCGAACTCGGCAGAGCGGCAGACGACCCAGTCTTCACCGTAACGCAAGCCCCATACCTGACCCGACTCGCGGACTTCTTCGATGAACAGTTGGAAATTGGCGTCAAGATTGTCAGTTAACTTACTCATGGGGCTCTCTCTCTATCGGGTGCTGCGGCCACGGCAGTGCCGAGTGGCAATGCGGTGGCCAAATGGTGTCGCAAAAGTGACATGGACTCAAGCATCTTGGGGTTTATCACACAAAAAACTGCCCGCGGCCGGGTTTTACCTGACAAAACGCCTCCCGAAGGAGGCGTTTTCAGCGCAAGGGGCGGGATCAACGCTCCCAGTACACCTCTTCCAGGCTGTCTTCCTTCTCCGGCAGACCGCGCGACAGGCGCGGGCTGCTCTGGGCCAGTACCTCGTAGCTCACCCGGTTGGCGTACTTGCACACCTGGGAGAGCGAGGAGTAGGTGAGGAACTCGGCCACGTGCTTGGCGGAGTTGGGCACGGCGCTGCGGTGATAGGCGTTGGCCACCATGTCGTGCAGCACGGCGGAGAGGGCCCCGTCTCCTGCCCCGTTGGTGTTCTTGATCTTCTCCGGCCCGCCCATGTAGGGAGAGATGTGGGAGTAGATACGCTTGGGCACGCGGCAGCCGCTGCGGGTCATCGGGCGGCTGAACTCGTACATGTTGAACTCGGGGATGACACCGGGCAGCAGCGGCAGCGTTGTCTCGCGCTTGAAGTCCTCTTCGGTGTAGGCAGCCATGTAGAGCCCCACCGGCCCTGCGGTGCAGAGCACCATGTCGGCCCAGTCCAGCGCCTTGTCGGCAGCGGCCAGCGGATCGGAGAAGCCGGTCAGGGCCTCGCCCTCTTCCTCGTTCATGGCGAGCACGGTCACGTTCTCGCTGATGAAATCGCGCCACCACTGGGGGTCGGACTCGATGACGAAGCGGGTACCCAGGGTCAGCACCACCGGCACGCCGGCCTCGCGGGCATAGCGCACCGCGGTCATGGCCGCGTCCTTCATCGGGGTGCCATCTTCACCGCGCACCAGGTAAGCGGTGATGACCAGGGCGGAGGACTCCTTGATGATGGTCTCGGGGATGTGGGCCACATCCAGATGGTCCATCTTGCCGGCGTTGATGCCAAAGCTCCGTTCGCCCCCTTCAGTGATGAAGGTGAAGCAGCGACCGACCGGGCCGTCTACCGGCTGCAGGTAGTCGAGGTTGACCCGTGACGAGGTGTTGCACAGGTAACGGTAGGCGTAGCTGCCGATGCGAATGTCCTGGCTCATGACGCCGAGCAGGATGGAGTGGGAGTCCGCCAGCACCGAGTAGTTGTGCATGGTGTTGCCGATGGTGCCACCGGCAAACTCGCTCACCACCATGTTGTTGCTCTTGAGCTCGTCGTAGATCTGCTCGGCCACGTCATCGGAGATGAGCATGGAGTGGCCGCGGCTCAGGCCGTAACGCTCGAGAAATGCCAGATCAACGTGCGCCTCGATATCGACCAGCGTCTGGTCAATCCCGACCACATAGGCCTTGCCCCGCTCCGCAAGCACCGCGCTCTGGGAGATGAGGGGATCACGACGATCCACAGGAAAGTAGTGTTTGGACTTGCGCTGACCGGGAAATTTCATGGCAATGTTCTTGTGCTCTGGGGGAAAGAGGGGCGGGATTTTAACACAATCCGCCGCGCCGAAAAGTCGCCTGATTAAAATATGAAGTCAGTATAGACACGGGCTGTAGAGGAAAACGTTTACCAAAACCCATCAAAAAAACCACCTCGCAAGGAGGTGGTTTTTACAGCGAACAAGACTCAGCCGGCGGCGAGCCCCTGTGCTAGCGCCAGCACCGAGAAGAGCCCCAGCGCCAGCCAGAACAGCAGGGTGCCGACCAGCCTCGGCAGGTTGGGTGCCTTGGGGATCTGGATGCCGATGGCATGCAGGATCCGTCCCACCAGCAGCGCCAGGCCGCCGGCATGGAGCCAGAAGGCCCCGACACCTGCCAGCTCGCACAGCGCCATCAGCAGCAGGGTGAGCGGTACGTACTCGGCAAAGTTGCCGTGGGCCCGGATGGCTGCGCGCATCTCAGGCGCCTCCCCTTCCCCTATCATCACCTTGAACTGGGCCCGGCGCTTGACCACCCAGAAGGAGAGCAAGAGGAACAGCAGCCCCAAGAGGCCGGCGTAAATCAGGGTGATATGCATCATGGTGAAACTCCTTCTCCTTGGATAGCGAAGGGCTGGCAGCCGATGCCGATGGGCGGCACCAGCTGTATGTCTGTCAGGCCAGCTCGCGGCAGATCAGCGACACCATCATGCGGATGTGGGCCTGATCGCTGTTGAGGGCCGGAATGTATTCAAACTGCTCGCCACCGGCGGCCATGAAGATCTCCCGGTTCTGCACCTGGATCTCCTCCAGGGTTTCGAGGCAGTCGGCGGCAAAGGCGGGGCAGATCACATCGAGCCGCTTGATCCCGGTGGCCGGCAGGCCACCGATGGTCACGTCGGTGTAGGGCTTGAGCCACTCCTCCTTGCCAAAACGGGACTGGAAGCTGGCGGTCCACTGGCTGGCCTCCAGCCCGAGCGCCTCGGCCAGCAGGGCGGCGGTGCGCCGGCACTGGTGACCATAGGGATCACCTTCCCGCTCGTAGCGCTCGGGAATGCCGTGGAACGACATCAGCAGGTGTTCGCCCTGGCCGTGCTGTTCCCAGTGGCGACGCACACTCATGGCCAGCGCCTGGATATATTCGGGGTGAGCATGGTAATCACGAATGAGCCGCACCACCGGCAGGTTGCGCTCTTTTTTCATCGCCTTGGCCCAGCCATCGAACACCGAGGCGGTGGTGCTGACCGAATACTGGGGATAGAGCGGCAACAGGATTACCCGGTTGACTCCCTTGGCCTTGAGCGCCTGCCAGCCCTCATCCAGCGAAGGGGAGCCGTAGGTCATGGCCAGCTCAACCGGCACCTCGACCCCTTCGCGCTTGAGCTCCTGCTCCAGTGCCGCGCGCTGCTGCTTGCTTATCACCATCAGCGGCGAGCCCTGCTCGGTCCACACCTGCTGATAGAGCTTGGCCACCTTGGGGGAGCGGGTCGGCAGGATGATGAAGTGGAGCAGAGGACACCAGAGGTAGCGCGGCAGGTCGACGACCCGCTGATCGTGCAGAAACTGGCTGAGAAACGCCTTGACGGCGGCCGTGGTGGGCGCGGCTGGGGTACCCAGATTGACCAGCAAGATCCCGGTTTTCGTGGTCACGTATGCTTCCTGTCGTTCTGTTGTTATGTCTGAATGCAAGAAAGGGCCCATGCCGGGCCCTTGTCTCACTGGCACATTGCCGCTGGCCCCTTGGGGACGATGGCAATGGCGGGCTTAGCCCAGGATGGTCGCCAGCTGCTTGCTGACCAGATCCACCGGCTGGGTGCCATCAATCTTGACGTAACGGGTGTTACCCGCTTCCGCTTCCTTACCGTAGAAGCCGATGAGCGGTGCGGTCTGCTGATGGTACACATCCAGACGCTTGCGCACTGTGGTCTCTTCGTCGTCGGCACGGATCACCAGATCTTCACCGGTCACGTCGTCCTTGCCTTCCACTTTCGGCGGGTTGAACACCACGTGGTAGGTACGGCCGGAGCCGGAGTGAACGCGACGACCGCTCATGCGCTTGACGATCTCTTCGTCCGGCACGTCGAACTCCAGCACGAAGTCCACGGCAACACCGGCGTCCTTCATGGCTTGCGCCTGGGGAATGGTGCGCGGGAAACCGTCCAGCAGGAAGCCGTTGGCGCAATCCGGTTGGGCAATACGCTCTTTGACCAGGCCGATGATGATGTCGTCAGAGACGAGCTGACCTGCGTCCATCACGGCTTTGGCCTTGAGGCCCAGCTCGGTGCCCGCCTTGATCGCGGCACGCAGCATGTCGCCGGTGGAGATCTGCGGAATACCGTGTTTTTCCATGATGAACTGAGCCTGAGTACCCTTGCCGGCACCCGGAGCCCCCAACAGAACAATGCGCATACACGCTCCTATTGATTGGTTATTCAATTCTTGAGAAGGCAAAAAACTACACGGTTTCGCCCATTTTCACAAGCTTGCCCCGTGTGAGTGGCTTATTTTTCACCATCTTTCCGACATGGCAATACGACCATTGGCGCAGATCCGTGTACGAAAAATGAGTGAAAATGCAGCAGCGCTGCACGCAACTGGCGCCTACCCCGGACGGGGCAGGCGCCAGAAAAGAAAGAGCCCACTGCACGCAGTGGGCCCAAACATCATGCCTGGAGTAACAGACGGTTGATACGGGAGACGAAGCTCGCCGGATCATTGAGCCCGCCCTGCTCGGCCAGCTGGGCCTGTTCGTGCAAGAGGGTGACCCACTCGCCGAACAGCGCCTCGTCCTGGATGGTATCGAGCTTCTTCACCAGGGCGTGGTCAGGGTTCAGTTCCAGAATGTACTTCTGCTCCGGCACCGGCTGACCGGCGGCGCGCATCAGCTTGATCATCTGGGTGCTCATGCCATGGGCATCGGTGACGATGCAAGACGGTGAGTCGGTCAGACGGTGGGTGACGCGCACCTCTTTTACCGCCTCGCCCAGGCTCTGCTTGACCCGCTCCACCAGACCGGCGTTGGCTTTTTCAGCCTCTTCCTGCGCCTGTTTGGAGGCTTCGTCTTCCAGATCGCCGAGATCCAGCTCGCCACGGGTGACGGAGACCAGCTGCTTGCCGTCGAACTCGTTCAGATGGCTCATCAGCCATTCATCGACCCGCTCCCACATCAGCAGCACTTCGACGCCCTTCTTGCGGAAGATCTCGAGGTGCGGGCTGTTCTTGGCGGCAGCGTAAGAGTCGGCGGTAATGTAGTAAATCTTCTGCTGGCCTTCCTTCATGCGGCCAACGTAATCTTCCAGCGACACGGTCTGGGCTTCGCCCTCGCCGGCGGTGCTGGCAAAGCGCAGCAGCTTGGCGATCTCTTCGCGGTTGGCGTAATCCTCGGCCGGGCCTTCTTTGAGCACATTGCCGAACTCGCTCCAGAACTTGGCGTACTTCTCGGCATCATCCTTGGCCAGCTTGGCCAGCATGGTCAGCACGCGCTTGGAGCAGGCCTTGCGCAGGGAGACGGTCACCTTGTTGTCTTGCAGGATCTCACGGCTGACGTTGAGCGGCAGATCGTTGGAGTCCAGCACCCCTTTGACGAAGCGCAGGTAAGCCGGCATGAACTGCTCGGCGTCGTCCATGATGAAGACGCGCTGCACGTAGAGCTTCAGGCCGTGTTTCTGATCCCGGTTGTAGAGATCGAACGGTGCGCGGGCCGGCACGTAGAGCAGGCTGGTGTACTCCTGCGCCCCTTCCACCCGGTTGTGACCCCATAACAGCGGATCTTCAAAGTCGTGGGCGACGTGCTTGTAGAACTCCTGATACTCCTCGTCCTTGATCTCTTTCGGGTTGCGAGTCCACAGCGCAGTGGCACGGTTGACCTGCTCCCACTCGCCCGGAGTGCCGACGATGGTTTCACCGTCTTCTTCGCGATCCGGGGTGCCCTCTTTGTACATCTCCACCGGCACGCTGATGTGGTCGGAATATTTGCTGACCACGGAGCGCAGACGCCAGTCGTCGAGGAACTCGTCCTCTTCGGCGCGCAGGTGCAGGATGACGTCAGTACCACGGCCTTCCTTGGTCACGTCAGCCACGGTGAAGGAGCCTTCCCCTTCCGACTCCCATTGCACGCCCTGCTCCGGTGCAGTACCGGCGGCGCGGGACACCACGGTCACCTTGTCGGCGACGATGAAGGCGGAGTAGAAGCCCACCCCGAACTGACCGATCAGCTGGGAGTCGCGGCCCTGATCACCGGAGAGGTTCTTGAAGAACTCGGCGGTGCCGGACTTGGCGATGGTGCCCAGGTGCTCGATCACCTGATCACGGGTCATACCGATCCCGTTGTCGGAGATGGTCAGGGTCCGATTTTCTTTATCAACCACCAGGCGAACGCGCAACTGGCCGTCGTTTTCGAACAAAGAGGCATCGGAAAGCGCCTTGAAGCGCAGCTTGTCCGCCGCATCGGAGGCGTTGGAAATCAGCTCGCGCAGGAACACTTCTTTGTTGGAGTAGAGGCTGTGGGCCATCAGGCTCAGCAGTTGTTTGACTTCAGTCTGAAACCCGTGGGTTTCGGCATGAACGCTTTGGGTCATCGACACTATCCTCAGGCGATTCGGGTTGAACATATTCCCGATCCAAGATGGGGCCGGCGATCGCCATTTCAAGGGGGACAAAACGTCGAGGCGTGCGAATGGCGATTTTTGCGCCAATCGACCCTCTTGCCCAACAAAAAACCCGCCGAGGCGGGTTCTGGTATTGCTGCTGAGTCGCGACGCAGGGCCTGTTGAAGAACAGACGCTGACTCAGTTGAGGGGCTGACGCTGACTTAGTTCAGGGGCTGGCGCCCCATCAGGGAGTGGGAGAGCGTGGTGCCGTCCACCAGCTCCAGCTCGCCGCCCACCGGCACCCCGTGGGCAATCCGGCTCACCTTGACGCCAGCGGCGCGGGCCATGTCGGCGATGTACCAGGCGGTGGCGTCCCCTTCGATGGTGGGGTTGGTGGCCAGAATAAGCTCGCTGATCGCCTCGTCTTTCAACCGTCGCTCCAGGATCTCCAGCCCCAGCTCCTCGGGGCCAATGCCGTCCAGCGGCGAGAGATGGCCCATCAGCACGAAGTAGCGGCCGGAGAACTGGCCGGTCTGCTCGATGGCAGCCACGTCCGCCGGGCTCTCCACCACGCACAGCAGGCCGTTCTCTTCGCGCTTGGGATTGGCGCAGATCTCGCAGCGCTCATTCTCGGTGAAGGTACGGCAGTGGCTGCAGTGGCCAATCTCGGTCAGGGCGCGAGAGAGCAGCTGGGCCAGCCGCAGGCCGCCGCTGCGCTCACGCTCGAGCAGGGTAAATGCCATGCGCTGGGCCGACTTGGGGCCGACACCCGGCAGCACCTGCAGGGCTTTCATCATCTCATCCAGCAGCGGGCTGAATTTCATGGGCTTGGTATCCTTTGACGCTGTGTCGGCCGCGGCGCCCTGACGGGCAAGGAGCGTGACCGAACCTATCTTGTTGGCGCAGGACTATACCCGAGCCAACCCCGAGCGCCAATGGGCTTGTGCCCTCAGCCCTCTGCCGAAACGGCGGATGACGCTGCGCTCGCCAGCAGGATGCGCTGGCAGCCGCAGTAGATCTCGGCCCGGCCAGGGCGACAGAAGCCCACCAGGGTGAGCCCGGTCTGCTCGGCCCGCTCGACCGCGAGCTCGGTGGCGGCCGAGATGGCGAGCAAGATCTCCACCCCGGCGCTGGCGCACTTTTGCACCATCTCGAAACTGGCGCGGCTGGTCACCAGGATGGCGCCGTCGCGCCGGCCACTGCGTTGCAGGTGCCCCACCAGCTTGTCCAGCGCGATGTGGCGCCCCACGTCCTCGCGAATGGCGAGGATGTTCCCCTCGCCATCCACGTGCACGGCGGCATGGGTCGCCCCCGTGCTCTGCCCCAGTAGCTGGAGCGGGCGCAGCGCGGCCAGCACCTTGTCGATATGACCCACTGCAAAGCGCTGGCTGTCGGGCAGCCTTGGCTGGGCACGCACCACCTGCTCCAGGCTCTCGCTGCCACAGATGCCGCACCCGGTGCGCCCGGCCAGGGTGCGCCGTTTCTCTTTCAGGCGATGGACGCAACGATTGGCCAGGGTGATGTGCAGCTCGATGCCGCCACAGGCGCTCTGCTGCTCGATGTCGTGGATATCGAGCAGGCTGTCGATGATCCCCTCCGACAACGAGAAGCCGATGGCGAAATCTTCGAGATCGGCGGCCGAGCACATCATCACGCTGTGGGCGATGCCGTTGTAGACCAGCGCCACCGGGGTTTCGCAGGGCAGCTGCATGGCGCTGTCGGTGGTGACGCCGCGCTGATGGTAATGGACCACCTCGCGATGGGCGCTGAGCGCCTGCGGGGTGTCGGGGTCGAGTTCAAGCAACATCTGGGGCCCCTTAGTTGAGGGTGCGGGGATCTTTGGCCGAGATCCCGAGCCGTTTCATTTTCGACAGCAAGGTGGTGCGCTTCATGCCGAGGCGCTGGGCCGCGCCCCGCTCGCCGGCAACGATGCCGTTGCACGCCTTCAACGCCCGGATGATGCTGACCCGCTCATCCTCACCCTGTGCCTCTTCACTTTGCGGCAAGGCGGGCAACGGCTCACGAAACAGCTCCCGGGCCGGCTCGTCATAGACCAGGGTCTCTATCTTGTGAAAGCCCTTGAGGGGCAGCAGCTCGTCCGGCGAGAGGTTGAGCACGTGGCCGCGGGTCATCACCACCGCCCGCTCGATGATGTTCTCCAGCTCACGGATGTTGCCGTACCAGGGGAGCGACACCAGCATCTTCATGGCGTCGGCCGGGATGGAGGTGATGGTGCGGCGCATCCGCTTGGCGATCTTCTTGATGAAGAAGTTCACCAAAAGCGGAATATCCTCGCGCCGCTCGCGCAGGGGCGGCAGCTCGATGGGAAAGACGTTGAGCCGGTAATAGAGGTCGCTGCGAAAGCGCTTGTTCTTGACCATGGAGAGCAGATCGCAGTTGGTAGCCGCCACCAGCCGCACGTCGATGGCAATGGGGTTGCTGTTACCCACCCGCTCCAGCTCGTGCTCCTGCAAGACCCGCAACAGTTTGGGCTGCAGATCGAGCGGCATGTCCCCCACCTCGTCGAGGAACAAGGTGCCCTTGTGGGCCCGCTCGAAGCGGCCGATGCGCTGGGTCAGCGCCCCGGTGAAGGCCCCCTTCTCGTGGCCGAACAGATCGCTCTCGATAAGGCCGGTGGGAATGGCGGCGCAGTTCACCTTGACCATCTCGTGATCGTGGCGGGCACTCAGGGCGTGAATGGCCTGGGCGATCAGCTCCTTGCCGGTGCCGGTCTCCCCCAGAATGAGCACGGTGCAGTCGCTCTGGGCCACCAGCTTCACCTTCTCCAGCACCTTCTCCATCACGGCGCTCTGGTAGATGATGTTGGCAAAGTCCCCCTGCGGCGCGGGTCCGTCGACCCGAAGGGTCTTCTCCCTGGCGCCGGTGGTGTTGGAGATCTCCTGCTGCGCCTGCACGTTGTTCATGGCAATGGCCGTGCGCGCCGCCACTTGTTCGAGCAGCGAGATATCGAGGTCGGCGAAGAAATCCGCTTGTGGGTGGGAGAGGATCAACACCCCCAGCAGGTTGCCCCGATAGCGCAGCGGCAGGATGCAGGAGCTGTCGGCGTCGGGGGGCAGGATCTGGGAGGTGAAACGGCAGCTCGACTGGCAGCCGTGGCCCTGATCGCGATAGAGGAAGAAGGGCTCGCTGTGGCCGAGCGCCCCCTGCAGGCAGTTCTTCTCAAAACACGAATGGTTGATGATGCCCGGTTGTTCGCGCTGCTGCCGATTGACCAGGTAGCTCTTGAAGCTGTCGGAGGTGGCGTTGTACTCGGCCAGGCACAGGCTGCTGATGCCAACGTGGTGGTGCAGTATGGTGAACAGGCTCTGGGGCAGCTCGGCGATGCGCACCAGTTTGATCACCGCGTTGGTCACGTCCACCAGGATCTTGCAGCTGTCGCGCTCAAGGCGCAGGGAGTTGGCCTGCTCCAGGGTGCGCTCCTTGTCCAGCACGTTCTCCAGCGCAATGGCGACAATGGCCGCCAGCTGGGTCAGCTTGGCCAGGGTCTCCATCGGGAAGGCATTGGCCTCGCGGCTGATGAACTCCACCCCGCCCAGGTGGCTGCGGGCAGTGGTGATGGGCAGCTGGCAGTAGGATTGCAAGCCGTCATAGACCGGAGTGCTCGCCAGCTGTTCGCAGCGGTGGCGAAAGCGGCTCGCCGGCAGCACGATGGCCTGCTCGCGGGAAAAATGGAGATCGGCCTTGCGGCAGATGAGGTGCGCCGGCCCCTGCTCCCCCAGGTAGTAGAAGACCGCCTCCTCCCCCGTCCCCAGGTTGAGGATGAGGTTGACCCGGTCTACCTGGCGAAAGCAGGGCTGGATCCGGTTCAGCTTCTTGATGAAATCGTCCAGGGTGACGGCAGAGAGCAGGTTCTTGGAGAGGGAGAGAAAGCCGTCATCCCAGATGGGTGAGATGTCGGTCAACGGAATGGCACTCACATTCAGCATTCAGGCCTCGCATTACATCTAGATGGGTACCCTTGCCGGCCAATTGCAGCACGGCAACAACGGTAAACAATGCATCAGCCATCGCAGTCAGATGTTATAATTAATTTTTAAAAACTTAACGCTTAATTATAAAAACTAACATGCACCGAAATAGCATCGCGCAGATTATCGCAGGATGGCTGGCATAATAAGTTAGCCCCATCCCCATTACAACCAAGCCGGCCCTGGCACATATTACAGCTCCGTCAGCGAATATTTCCCGCCACGCCCAAATATGGCGTCACTATCGCCGTCATTCGCCGCATATCGCCGCCAACTGGCCCATCCTCTGCCCCTGTTGCCGCTGTCGCAGGCTCATGAGGAGAGCAGCCGGTAGTTGTGCAGTTTCAGCCCGCCGAAGATGAAGGCGGCGGAAAATAGCTGAAGTCCCAGCAATAACCCACTGATATTGTCAGCTATTTCCACCGACACCACCCGATGGGTGAGATAGACCCCGAGCCCCAGCACGCCCGCCAGCAGGCAGTTGACCAGGGTGGTGGAGAGAAAGGCGATGAGCCAGGCCGCCTGCACGCTCAATGCCGCCAGCACGGCGCTCATGGCGATGCGCGCGGCGATAAAACAGCCGAAGAAGGCAAACCCCAGCAGAAATATCAATTCGTCGTTCCATAGAAAACACCCAATCCCTAACAACATCACCAGCAAATAAGCGGAGACATAAAAGATCCCGAACGAAAGATTTAATTCATTTTTCATGATGGACACCTGCCAGCTGAAAAAAGGATGAGCGGATCCGGGCCCTGTATACAGAGCCTGGATCCACTTTATTAACGACGATTACCCTTTGGCGGCGCTGCGCAATTTCGCCTTGAGCGCGCTGTATTCAGTCTGGACGTACACTTCCGCCCCTGGCTGATCCTCGATACGCTCAATTTTCACTGCGCAGTACTTGTACTCCGGCGTGTAGGAGACGGGGTCAACGTGCTCGATGGTGAGCTCGTTGCAGGCCCCGATCCACCACTGGTAGGTCATGTAGACCACCCCGGCGTTGACCCGCTCGTTGTAGTTGGCCCGGGTGATCACCTTGCCGCGGCGCGACGAGATCCAGACCAGCGCCTGATCCTTCACCCCGAGCTTCTTGGCATCGCTCGGGTGGATCTGCACATAGCCAGGCTCATCGGCCAGGGTCTGCAGCGCCGAGCAGTTGCCGGTCATGGAGCGGCAGGAGTAGTGACCGACTTCGCGCACGGTGGAGAGCACCAGCGGATACTCGGCACAGGGCTGCTCCAGCGGCGGCCGCCACTCGGAGGCAATCAGCTGGCCCTTGCCGCTCGGGGTGGTGAACACATTCCCCTCGAACAGGGTGCTGGTGCCCGGGTGATCCTCGGTCGGGCAAGGCCACTGCACGCTCTTGAGATCGGCCATCTTGTCATAGCTGACCCCGGCATAGAGCGGGCAGAGTCCGCGCAGCTCGTCCCAGATCTGTTGGGTGTCGCGATACTCCATGGGATACCCCATGGCGGTCGCCATCAGCGAGAAGATGGCCCAGTCCGGCTTCACGTTGTCCGGCGGTGTCACCGCCTTGTAGAAGCGCTGGAAGCCGCGATCCGCCGAGCTGTAGACCCCCTCGTGTTCGCCCCAACTGGTGGCGGGCAGAATGACGTCAGCCATCTCGGCCGTCTGGGTCATGAAGATATCCTGCACGATCACCAGCTCCATCCCCGCCAGGGTGCGGCGGAACTGACCGAGATCGGCCTCGGTCTGGGCCGGATCTTCCCCAAAGATGTAGAAGGCCTTGCACTTGCCCTCCTCCACCTTGTGGCCAAGCTCGGTCAGCCGGTAACCCGGTTTCTGGGAGAGCCCATCCACCCCCCACGCCTTGGCGAACTTGGCGCTGATGGCGGGATCGCTCACCGACTGATAACCCGGGAACTGGTGCGGCAGCATCCCCATGTCGCAGGTGCCCTGCACGTTGTTCTGACCGCGTACCGGCCCGCAGCCGGTGCCACGACGACCGAAGTTGCCGGTCAGCAGTGCAATACCCGCCAGCCCTTTGACCACGTCCACCGCCTGACCGTACTGGGTCACCCCCATGCCCCACAGGATCATGGAAGCAGGCGATGCAGCATAGGTGCGAATGGCGGCGCGGATATCGGCGGCTTTGAGGCCGGTGATCCCCTCCACGTATTCCGGGGTGTACTTGGCCACCGTGGCCTTGAAGGTGTCGAACCCTTCGGTGTAGTTGGCGACAAAGGCCTTGTTGTAGAGCCCTTCATTGATCAACACGTTGGCGAAGGCGTTAACCAGCGCCATGTTGGAACCGTTTTTGAGCGGCAACCACTGATCGGCGATACGGGCGGTCTCCACCATACGGGGATCACACACAATCACCTTGGCCCCGTTTGCCTTCGCCTTGAGGATATGGCGGGCGACGATGGGGTGAGAGTCAGCAGCGTTGTAACCAAACACCAGCAGGCACTTGGTCTCTTGAATTTCGGGAATGGCGTTGCTCATGGCGCCGTTGCCTACAGTTGTCTCCAGACCGGAGACTGAGGGTGCGTGTCACACCCTCGCGCAGTGGTCGACGTTGTTCGTCCCAATCACCGCACGGGCAAATTTCTGCATCACATAGTTGGCTTCATTGCCGGGGCCACGGGCAGAGCCGGTGGTCATGATGGCGTCCGGGCCATATTTCGCCTTGATGGCAGAGAGACGGCTGCTGGCGAACTCGATCGCCTCATCCCAGGAGACGGCCTCGAACTTGCCACCGCGCTCGCGGCGGATCATCGGGCTCTTGAGACGGGGGGTCAGCAGGTTGGTGTCGTTCAAAAAATCCCAACCGTAATAGCCCTTGAGGCAGAGCTGCCCCTCGTTGGTCCGGCCGTTGGCGCCTTCGGCCCCCACCACCTTGTCGTTTTCAACCAGCAGGTTGATTTTGCAACCGGTGCCGCAATAGGGGCACACGGTAATGACTTTTTTCATGACTCACACTCTTGTTTGTTAACGAAAAACGGCTCGGCAAGCCCGCTCACACCCGCGCCGGCATCGCCAGCAGTGCCTCGGCACTGGCCAGCTGCTTCTGCCGGTTCAGGGTTTCAAGATGCTCCGGCGTGACCAGCCGCAGCGCCTGGGTCGGACACACCTCGACACAGGCCGGGCCCGCCTCGCGGTGACGGCAGAGATCGCACTTGAGCGCCTGTGCCTTGGTCTGCGGCCGCTTGAAGAGCGAATCGGCAGCGGGTGCCACCTCTTTGAGCACCACCGCCATGGCGCCGTAAGGACAGGCCACCACGCAGGACTTGCAGCCGATGCAGCGCTCCTGCAACACCTTGACGCAACCATCCTCGCTGACGATGGCATTGTTCGGGCAGGCCATGGCGCACGGCTTGTCTTCACACTGGCGGCAGAGCACCGGCGTGGTCACCTTGCTGCCCACGATCACCTTCAGGCGCGGCTGAAAGTAGCTGTCCTTGGAGACCAGATGTCCATCCTCGATGGCAAGATGCAGGCCGCTCTCCCGCTCAAGGGTCCCGCTGCAAGACCCTGACTGGTGTGAAACGGCGCAGGCCACCTCACAGGTACGACACCCAATACAGAGACTGGGATCTGCAATCACGAAGCTGTTCATAGAGAGGGATCCTAAATGGTTCGTTACACCCGACCGCCCTCACCCACCTGGCAGGTGACAACGCGGTCTGCCCCCACAAAGCATTTATCAGACCAACACGGACGGATGGCCGTCATAAAATCACAAGCCAATGAAAATAAAGGAGTAATCTGGATGGTGAAGGCGGTATTTGCCGCAACTGACGAGGGTGACGAAGGGGCAGGAACCTGCTCGACATGACAAAAGTGACGAGGTCGACACTGGCTGACCAACCCCTGCTCTAGCCGTGTAACGGAGCCGTTTACAGCAATGTGGAGCAAGGATTGGGCACCATAAACTACGTAAGCAAAAGGGCGAAATTCGGGGGGAGACAAGCCAAGAGCCAAAAATGGGATGGGCAGCATACAGAAGCACCTAGGGAGAGCGGCAAGTTGCTTGGTTTTGCTATCGAGTTGGCAAGTCATCATCAAGTCAGGATGAACAAAATAAGTCATTTATTGACTGATTTGTTGAACCAGAGCCGGTTTTAGGCCACTGCCCCTTCAGTTTTCTATCCCTCCGGTTAATATGTGCCAATTGGCAACCAGACCCACAACGATCGTTTTCGTGCAGATTACTTCATTAAAAATGGGAAGTCCTAGGGAATTATTAATAATCACAAAAAATATATTAATTAAACTGGAATATTTTCAATATGAAGACATTGTATATAATTGGTAATGGATTTGACTTATGGCATGATTTACCTACAAGCTATAACGACTTTTATGGGTTTGCAAAAGACCTCCTCGATGAAATAGAAGAATACTACTCTTTTGATTTATGTGAACACCAGCCTTGGCATGATTTTGAAAATGCGCTTGGTAAATTTGACGCAGATAACTTCTTTTCGATTCATAATGAGGTCAATGTTAATTCAGAAGACTTTAGACCAAGAGATATTTATGGTTTAGAGGATGAACTTACTGAACAAACCAAAAATCACGTTTCTACTATCGAAGAGACATTTATTGACTGGGTTAATAGTATTGATGTGACTAACGCTGTTCAAAAAATGACTTTCAATACTAATTCAGTATTTATTACCTTTAATTACACATCAACACTTCAATCCATCTACAACATTGAAGATGAACTTGTTTTTCATATTCATGGAAGTGTAAGCAGACACAGTGAACTGATTTTTGGCCATGGAGAAAACATTACAGAACCATCAGAATTTGATGAGGATGGAGAATATAGTGGTCATATGTTTTCAGAAGCAGAAAGTATTGCCACATATCCTCTATACGCTCTACGAAAACCAGTTGAAGCTGTATTAGATAAAAATGAGGGATACTTTTCAAGCCTCAATGATATTAATGAGGTGGTGATTATCGGCCATTCATTAAACAATGTTGATCTACCATATTTTCACCGAATCAAGAATCATGTTGGAGATGTTATGTGGAAAGTTTACTGCTACGAAGCGTCAGATAAAGAAAAATATATACAAAGTCTCCTTAAGTGTGGTGTTATCCGAGATAAAATTGAAATCATCACATATGATGAACTCTGATATTCCATTGCACCTCTTGCATTTTCCAAAATTAGCGGTGCAATTCACTTCGTTCATTGCACCCTACTTGCTGTCTCTTGATAAATAAAGACTCCATCGCAGCCTTACTCCCTCTCCTTTACTGCCAGATCCCATCTTTATTGGTCAGCATTTTATCGTTTATTTCTTAGCCAGCTTGATGCAAAACGCTGGCAAAAATGGATAGCCAGCTAAAACAATCACTTGCCAGGGGTTGGACGGGGTATTTCAATCAGTGGCCAATTAATAATTTCGTTAGCCACCCCTTTTTGATTATTTATACCTGAGCATAAACCCACGACGGGTGTGTCATTATACCCTTAACGGCAGATGAACAGACTGTGTCCCATGATGAGCCTCTTTATATCCAGTTAGCTCCCTTTCCCATCGCAATCCATTAATGCGTTCCTGCGGCACCTGCCGCACGCCCGATAGACGGGGGCGGCCCGTGCTGGCCAATCGTCACCATCAAACTGACAGACAACTTCATGAACGGTAATCACAAACAAGCCCTGTCCGGCGTTACGCTGGCGGCGATCGGCGTGGTCTATGGCGACATCGGCACCAGCCCGCTCTATACCCTGCGCGAGTGCCTCTCCGGCCAGTTCGGTTTCGGGGTGGAGCCCGCCTCCATCCTGGGCTTTCTTTCACTGATCTTCTGGCTGCTGATCCTGGTGGTCTCGGTCAAGTACCTCTCCTTCGTGATGCGGGCCGACAACGCCGGCGAAGGGGGCATCCTCACTCTGATGTCGCTGGCCACCCGCAACACCCCGGCCAAGTGGACCCCCTTGCTGATCATCCTGGGGCTGATTGGCGGCAGCTTCTTCTATGGCGAGGTGGTGATCACCCCGGCCATGTCGGTGATGTCAGCCATCGAGGGCTTGAACATCGCCGCCCCCTCCCGGCGTTTTTCAAGATAGTTGTCGCGTAAACCTGTTTTAAACTGCCTGTTTTTGCTCTGGTTCGGACCTATCAGGA